>CAZCDB010000050.1:0-10384 GCA_964497635.1 uncultured Planctomycetia bacterium
GCATGGAGCTGATTGGTGTCAAACTTTGGCGCTGTGCAGCCTTCCAAATAGCTGACATAAGCGTCCTCTTCGCAAATGATAAGCGTCCTCTCAAACTGCCCCGATCCTTCCGTATTGATACGAAAATAACTGGAGAGTTCCATCGGAGATTTGACGCCTTTGGGAATATAAACAAAGGAGCCATCCGAAAAAACGGCAGAATTCAGCGCCGCAAAATAGTTGTCGGTGTACGGCACCACAGAACCCATGTACTTTTTGACTAAATCCGGGTATTTTTCAACCGCTTCGGAAAAAGAGCAGAACACCACGCCAACTTCTAAAAGTTTTTGTTTGTAGCTGGTCGCTACGGACACGCTGTCAAAAATAGCATCCACCGCCACGCCAGCCAGCTTTTTTTGCTCCATCAAAGGAATGCCCAGCTTTTCAAACGTGGCTTTGAGCTCCGGGTCCACCTCGTCCATGCTTTTTAATTCTTTAGGCCGCTTGGGCGCCGAGTAATACGTCATGTCTTGATAATCAATTTTGGGATAGCTAACATTGGCCCACGTCGGCTCAGTCATCTTGAGCCAATGGCGATAGGCTTTAAGGCGAAACTCCAGCATAAACTCCGGTTCATTTTTAAGGCGCGAGATGGCGCGGACGGTCTCTTCACTTAAGCCTTTGGCCAAAGTTTCCGATTCAATGGGTGAGGTGAACCCATACTTGTATTCTTGAGTCGTTAATTCTTGAATGGTTTTATTGCTCATTTGCTTGCCGCCTTCAAAAGCATCTGGGTTTCCATTTCATTTTTGGTCAACATTTCAAGAGTGATTGCATCGTAAAAGCTATCGAGGATTTGCTTGGTCTTTCGCCATACCGGCTTGATGCCACACAGGCAGAAGTGCGTACACACAATATCTTCTCGAGTATCCGGCGCGCAAAAAACATCAAATGTAGACCCTTCGAGCGCATCAATAATCTGCCGCAAAGTAATCTCCGACGCAGGACGGCCCAAGGAAAATCCTCCTTGGTTGCCCTGATGAGAAATCACAAGCCCTGCCTGCCGAAGCGCTTGTAAAATTTTCTCTAAGTAAGGGACAGGGTAGTTTTCTTTCTCGGCGATCTGACGAATTGTCACCCTTGTCACTTCCGGATGCTTGGCCAGATAAGCCATGCAAACAAGTCCATATTCTGTTTTTGTCGTATATCGCATGCTCTAACCATCCTCTGGTTAAAGTATACCAAACCAGACTAAAAGTATCCAGTTTGAATATAAATAAATTGTAACTACTTTATTTTAAAAGAGTTATGTATATTTAATGAGGGTTATATTGATAAAGAAGGTAATAGATAACTACACCGGTCACGGAGACATACATCCAGATGGGGAGAGTAATCTGAGCAAACCTTCGATGCTTCTCTATACTTCCAGCAAAAGCATAGTGCAGAGTCGTCAAAATGAGAGGCAACTGAAGCATCGCCAAAATCGTATGACTGATCAAAATCATAAAATACACACTACGGATAACACCTGTCCCCTGAAATCGTGTCGCTCCGTGAAAATAATGATAATAAAGATAAGACGCCAGAAACAAAGTCGAAGTGAGCGTGGCAGTGAGCATGCAAATCTTGTGCGCCTCCACACGCTTTTGACGAATAAAAGCGTAACCAATCACAAGAAAAATGGCTGTGATTGTGTTGAGCAGAGCATTAACGCTGGGCAGAATGCTCAACATGAAAGCACTCCTTCCCTCAGCAATTCCTGATATCCTTCTCTAAACGTCGGATATTTTAAAACTAGTCCAAGTTTTTTTATTTTTTGGTTGGAACAGCGGCGGTTGACTGTGTGAACTGGAGCCTGAGCGATTTCACCTTCTTTGGGTGGTTCAAGATTCAATTTTTCATACAACCAAGCATAAAATTCATTTTGTGTCGAAGGGTGGTCATCCGCTCCAATATAGATCTGGCCTGAAACACCTTTTTCAACCAGAAGCTGAATCCCCCGCACAATATCGTCCCGGTGAATCCGATTGGTAAAGTCTCCAGAGAAAGAGGGCTTCATTTTCCCCGACCGCAGAGCCGCCAGCCGATGACGCCCCGGCCCATAAATCCCCGCCAAGCGAAAAACAATCGCCGGAAATTCGCTACTTAAAACAGCTGTCTCCGCCTCCAAAAGCACCCGTGCGTTGTTTTCAGCTTCCAGTGAACGATAAGCAGAAGATCTTGGGTCAGTCATCTCATCAACCCAAGAGCCGTCGCTGGTGGAATATACACTGGTACTCGAGATCAGAATTATTTTTTTGAGCGGCTTATTTTGACAAGCCTGTAAAATATTTTGTGTCGCTTCCAAATAAGTCTTGAGATAACTGTCCGTCTGGTGCGACTGCGCCTGACAAAGCACCAGCACATCCACCTCCGGCAAATTTTTTAATGAGCTTAAATCCAACAGATCTGCTTCAATCGGATTTATTCCTTGATCCGCAAGCCCATGAAGTGCCGTCGCATTACGCCGCAAGCCCCATACCTCAACCCCTTCACGGACAAAACTCTCCCCCAGCGCTGTCCCGATATACCCACACCCCGCGATCAATACTCTCAATTTTTTATCCTCTGCAAGATGGAAAGATTATATCAAAAGCACTTTTGTCTTTATGTTAAAATATTATTTCATTAGCACTCGGCGGGTGGCGCGGAGGAGGGGATCCCGTCGACCCGGAGTCCCGCCGAAGGACGGGGCGAGAATGCGATGGGATACCGCAGCGGCGACGCAAAGGCCTTCCAGGCCGAAGCGAAGTGCCGACTGTACGGACAGTCGGCCCGGACCCGCCGAAACACTCTAGGAGAATTTAAGCATGATCGTTGTAACTGGTGGGGCAGGATTTATTGGAAGTGTTTTGGTTTGGAAGCTCAATGCTTTGGGTCACAAAGATATCTTGGTAGTCGATGATCGCGCCGAAAACTCTCCGAAGTGGAACAACATCAAAAACCACTCCTTTTCTCTTTATCTTGATTCTGAGCCCTTTATCAACCGCCTAGAGTCAGGCGAATGGAATGGCAAAATCAGTGCTATTTTTCACATGGGTGCCTGCTCCAGCACCACCGAAATGGATAAGGAATACCTTCGAAGAAACAACTCCGGCTACTCGGAGCGCATTGCCCGCTGGTGCCTCCAAAACAACGTCTACCTTTCGTACGCCTCTAGCGCCGCAACTTATGGGGATGGTGAGCTGGGCTTCTCCGATGAAGATTTAAAAACCCCCTCCCTCAAACCCCTTAATCCGTATGGCCAGTCAAAGCTAGATTTTGACATGTGGGTTTTAAAAAATGGTTATGAAAAAAAGCTGACGGGCTTTCGCTTTTTCAATGTTTACGGTCCCAACGAATATCACAAGGGTTCCATGCGTAGCATGGTTCAAAAGGGTTTTGAACAGGTTCAGTCCGAAGGAAAAATCAGATTATTTAAATCGTATAAAAAAGAGTATGCCGACGGCGGACAGATGCGTGATTTTGTCTATGTCAAAGACATCGTCGAGGCCATGATTTGGTTTTATCAGAACCCGCAAGTGAAGGGAATTTATAACCTAGGTGCCGGAAAAGCCCAAAGCTGGAATGAGCTGGCTCACGCTATTTTCAAGGCTTGCGGGAAAAAACCCAATATCGAATACGTGGAAATGCCCGAATCTATCAAAAACCAATATCAGTATTTCACCGAAGCCGATCTAGGAAAACTTCGCGCCACCGGCTGCCCCACCCACTTCAATAATCTGGATCAGGGTGTGAACGACTACGTGGTCAAATATCTTTTGAAAGCAGATCCCCACCTCTAGTCATTTTTTGATAAGCCTCGTAAGCCGGCTTCTTTGAAAAATCCTCCCGGACCAGCCCAAAGTAATCTGTCCCATCGCCAAAATGGTTGGGAGTATCGCGAAAAAATGCCCAAAAAACTTTTTGAACACCGGCCCAACGAAGAGGCTCTCCATAGATACTCTGCACCCACTGACCCTGAGTCTTCTCATCTGGATTAGGGCCCAACCACCATTCCCTCACTTCTTTTAAATCTGGTACACCAGGACAACCAAGCTCTGTCAACCACACCGACTTCCCCTGATCACCATTCTCTTTCATCACTTGATAAACAGCTCCGTATTCATTTTTTACTTTTTCTAGGGCTTGAGGACTAGCAGGGTTTTGAAAAGGGTGAAAATCAACAAGGTCAAAATACTCTCTCCCTCCCAGGGTATAAATCTGCGTAAGAGCCCTGTCTGCCGGAGAAGCCAATCCCCCAAGAACCACAATCGCACTTGGGTCTACTTCCTTGACAGTGGTATACGTCACCTTCAAAAGCTCTGTATAAGCCTTCATTCCATCTTGAGGCTTCCAATAAACCTCGTGATTGGGCTCATTCCAAACTTCCCAATATTGGATAAGCGACTTGTAGCGTTCCACAGTTTTTTGAACATAATTCTTAAATCTATTCAGGTTGGGGGGACTATTCCAATCCTGCCCAGACCAGGTGGCGTTGTAATTAAGAAGTCCTAGAATCTTAATCTCGTTTTTAGAAAGAAGCTCTACAATGCGGTCATATTTTTCAAATTTCCACTGATCCTCTGAGGGCTCCACATCATCCCAGAGAAAATCCATGCGGATCCACCCAATCCCCGCCTCTTTCATCAAAGCCACGGCTTTTTCCACTTTTTCCGGAGAATAATGATGGCCATTCCACTCATGGTCCCAGGGAAGAAATTCCAGAACACCGAAAGGGCTTTTGGAGTCCCGAGAATCCAACTCGGCTGAATAGCTAGGCTGTAATGACACAACTGAAAAAGAAATCATTAGAAGCAATATCCTCGCTTTTTTAGACACATCAAGACCTTTAGATTTTGATAAAAATCTCATCCTTTTGGACTTTTACCGGATAACGCCCTATCTTTGTTCCAGGCATCATGGCACACTCCCCCGTTGTGACATCAAACTCCCAAGCGTGCCAAGCACAAGTCACTTTCTTATTTTCCAAAAAACCCTCGGAAAGAGGCGCTCCTCGGTGGGGACAAGAATTATCAATCGCATAAAAATCATTTCCACTCCGAAACAAAGCGATGGGACGATCTTCCAAGTGAACTAAGATCCCCTTTTGACCAGAAAAATCAGAGGTTTTAGCCACGCGGATCCATTCACTCATCTTTCTTTTACGCCCATTCGGCACACCCCGTCGAAATGCTTTTTCTCTACTGGTTGCACAGAAAGCCTCATCCCCCGCTTCACCACCAACATCCCCGCAAGCATTGGATTTGTTTTCAGCTCCTCCAGCGAAACAAAATGCTCAAACTTTTGGATAAATTTTAAATCCACCATAAACCACAATGGCTTTGCGCCAGAAGCTTCGGGATACCCCTCCCTCACCACCTCTGCTACGCCCGCAACTCCCGAAGGCTCGGCGTTGGAGTGATAAAAAAGAACGTGGTCCCCTTTTTTCATCGCATCCCGCATAAAATTCCGCGCCTGAAAATTGCGCACCCCCTCCCAAGAAGTTGTTTTATCCCGCTTGAGATCATCGATGGAATACACCGACGGCTCACTTTTCATCAGCCAATAGTTCATGAACTGCTCGCCTTTTGAAGGATTTGTTCCACGTCGCTTGATGAAACTTTTTTAAACCAAAGATTTTGTGGAAGCAGCAATACATTAGGACCTTCCGAGCAGACATCGATACAGCCGGAGCGGCTGACGCGAATTTCGGTGTCCAAGCCCAGAGCCTTCACTCTTTTTTTAAGTTCCTCGCGGATCTGCGCCCCTTGCAAGCCGCAGCAAGCACCGTCCGCTTTTTGATTTTCGCAGATAAAAATATATTTTTTAAACTTTGAAGGAGCTTGTTCCATACAAAATATCTTCTCTCTTTCCGTAAATTTTAAAGGGCTCTCCCCACTGATTTTTATTGGTTAAATCCCAGGCTTGATGACGAAACACTGCCGGTCTTAAACGAATCCCCCAAGCACCCCCGTAAATCATGTAAGCGATCCCATCGCTGGAGTCAGCGATTTTAACGGCTAGCGCCTGGATAAAGTTTCCCTTCTCATCTACAGCCACGACGTCGCAAGGGACTTCTTTTCCCTCATCACCGATTAAAATCGCACGGATGGGCTCGGGAGCGCTCAGTTCATTAAAGACAAATTCCTGACTTTCAGAGCAATTGGGGTTGGACTGAATTTCCAGATGCATTAGACAGGATTTGAAGACAACTGGCGAATCTTCTCTTCAAGCTTGATAGCCAAAGGCGAATCTCTGCCGCCTAGTTTTTGAAATGCTTTTGAATAATAAATCAGCGCGTCAGCAGGACGGCGCATTTCAGATAAAGCCTCGCCAAGATAATAAAATATCTCAACCCATTCATAATATTGTAAATTTTTACCCTCAGCTTTTTGAATGGCCTGCCAATAATGACGCCGCGCAAGAGAAAATTGCTTGGCCTGTATGTAGCGGGAACCTAAATAGCTTTCTAGCTCCCAGCTCTCCGGATTATCCCGAATCCCTTTTTCAAGAAGCTCTAAGGCTTCATTCCTTTTTTTAAAATCAACCTCCAACCAATAAGCAATGGACAATATCGCTTCAATGTTATGTGGATCAAGGCTGGTAGAAAGAGCAAAAAAAGGGAGAAGCTCTCTTCTTTTGGATTGATCCAAGTGATAATGCTCATGGCTTTGAACACGGGCGTTTATTTTAGCAATCCAATCGACCGCTCCGGGGCTAGCCTCTTCCCCATGATCATGTCCACAGTTTTTATGGTCATGCTCTTTATCGGAACGATGGTCTTCTTCCTCAAATTTTTTGGTCACGCCCCCGTGATAGTACTCATCCGCTTTTAAAAATAAAGAGTCTCCGAAAATTTCTTTGGAGCTCCCAAAGATCCTCTCCAGGGGTGAGCCTTTAGCAGCGGCTGAGGCCTCTCCGTGGAAGCCTAGGTCAACAAAGACGGCCAAACACACCGCCAAGACCCAAAGCAGTAAAGTGGGGACGTATGATTTCATCCGATTGTCTTTTTTTGAAGCAAGACTTTGCCCAGAGAAAGAAAGAAGGCCGTATAAACACAAGCGTATAAGGTAAGAAATAAAAGGAGGGGCAAAGAAAGCGGCGGCCACTCGTGGATAAAACGCTGTCTTAAATCAAAAAATTCAAAATGGGGTAAAGAAAAGTAAAGTATCTCCGCTAAAACACGACTGGCAAGCATCATAGACTCACCCGAGGTCTTAAGGTTAGCGCCGTAGGTGTTGATTAAAACATACAAAATCATGGAAAGTGTGATATTGGCCGAGGTTGTCAAAAAATAAGAAAACGCGCTAGTCATCGCAGCGATTACCATCAGGCATAGCAAGAATAGGTAGTAGGACTGGGCCGTGATCATCAGCGGAGTTAATTTTCCAGCTTTGAGCGACACAATGGCGATAAATAAAATAAAAAAAATAGAGAAAGTCGCCCACGAGGCCCATAAAACACCTAAGAATTTTCCCACCACAAACTGCTGTCGACTAACGGGCTTTGCAAGCAACACAGAAGCTGTACGATTTTGAATCTCGGAAGGGAATTGACGCGCCGCCAAACTCGAGGTCAAGAAAGCTGAGAATAAAAACATCAGGAGAAGTCCTATCTCCATCAAATAAAAACTGATTTTCTCGGTATTGTAAAAGTTAAGCTGTGAAGCATAAAACAAGACCACAAAAATAAGGATCAGCGCGACATAAAAATCCTTTTTGCGAAAGATTTCCTTTAACACCATCCGTGAAATGGCCAGAATAGGATCCATCAGGCGGCCCCCCGAATCGTTTCCACAAAAAATCTCTCAAGATTTTTTTCCTTCTGATCTTTTAACACTTCGCCGATAGAGCCCTGACGGACCAGCTTTCCGCTGCGAATGATGGCGATGGAGTCACACAAGAGCTCAACCTCGGACAACTCGTGAGAAGAAAAGAAAATGGTTTTTCCTTGAGATTTTAGCTGAGTCAAAATATTTCTTAGATCCGTTCGAGCCAGAGGGTCCAAACCGGAGGTGGGTTCATCCAAAATCAGGGTTTGAGGCTCATTGATGAGCGCTTGAGCCAGACTGATTTTCTGTGTCATGCCCTTGGAAAAAGTTCCTACAAAGCGGTGAGCTACGTGAGACATTCCTACCAGATCCAGAAGCGAGCGAACTCTGTTCTTTAGCGTATCTTTCTCAATCTCAAAAAGTTGTCCGTAAAAAGTAAGGATCTCTGTGGGGGTTAAAAATCGATAATAGTTGGCTTCTTCCGGGAGATAGCCTATCTGACGCCGGGAGTCAGGATTGCTGGGCAAAAGGCCATGCAGTTTAATTTCTCCAGCATGATAATCCACTAGACCGAGTATCGCCTTGATTGTGGAGCTTTTGCCCGCGCCATTGGGACCCAAAAAACCAAAAATCTCGCCCCTTTTGACGTCAAAGGAAAGTCCGTCGACCGCGCAATGAGTTTTATAATGAATCGAAAGTGAGTTGATCTCTATGACTGCTTCCAAGACACCCCCCTCAAGACTTCTTTGTTTCGGGCACCCATCCAGTAGGATTTAACAACTCGTTGATATCCATCTGCATCGCTTTGCGGCTGTACGCGGCAATATTGAGTATATGCGTATCCATGCGAATCGCATCCTCCGGACAAACTTCGACGCAAAAACCACAGTAAACGCACATCCCAAGATCCAAATCAAATGAGGCCGGCATTTTTTCAATATTGGGATCCGGATTTTCCTTGGCCACGATATTGATACAGCGCGCAGGACACACCGTCTCACACATCATACACGCCACACAGCGTGGAGATCCATCTTCTCTTTGGGTCAAGCGATGGCGAGTGCGCGTCCTCTTGGAAAGCGGACGCTTCACCTCCGGATACTGAAAAGTCACAGCACCGGTCATGCGCTTGTTCAAACCAAAAAGATTTAGCGTCTGAAAAAAGAAATTAATGAAAAAGTGTCGGGAGGTGATCCAAAGCCCCGTAAAAACCATGGGTAGATAGGTTTTGTCCCAAAAATTTAGCTCTTTTCTTTTGATTAGCTTTGTTGCCATCAGGCTATCCCTTCCACCAAACAATCACAAGGCTGGTCACCAATACATTGACTAGCGATGCGGGAAATAAAATCTTCCACCCCAAATGCATCAGCTGATCATAACGAAAACGCGGCAAGGTCCAGCGAATAGCCATAAAAAGCCAGTTAAACACCGCCACCTTAAACATAAAAGAAAAAACGCCCAAAGCAATCACCATTCCATGGGCCAGCGGGATAAAGGAGCCTCCGGGCAAATGAAAACCGTCCGGCTGCAAGAAAGGTACCTGCCACCCTCCCAGGAAAAAAGTAGTCATGAGGCATGCTACCAGCACTGTCTCGACTAAGTCTGTCAGAAAAAACATACCAAACTTCATCCCGCTATATTCGACAAAGTAGCCGATAATCTCCGACTCCCCCTCCGGAAGATCGAAGGGCACGCGCTTGGTTTCCGCTAAAGCAGCTGTCATAAAAAGAAAAAAAGCCAAGGGCTGCGTAAAAATCCCCCACACCTGCGCCTGTTGACGTACGATCTCCTGAAGACTCAAAGAACCGGAAACCAACACAACCCCCATGATCGAAATTCCCATGGTAATTTCGTAAGAAAGCATTTGCGAGGCAGCCCGCATGCCGCCCAGATACGCGTAATTGTTGTTGGAGGCAAAACCCGCCAAGATGACGCCATACACGCCCAGGCCCAGCATCGCAAAAATAAACAAAACACCGACATTGATATCCGCCACCTGAAGATTGATCGCCCGGCCCCCCACATGCAAGGTGTCCCCAAAAGGAATCGCCGCAAACGCCATGAGCGCAAACACGACCGAAATCACCGGCGCTAGTGTATGCAAAATCTTATCCGCCCCCCGCGGCATAAAGTCTTCTTTTAGAAACATTTTCGCGGCATCCGCCAGCGAGTGAAAGAGCCCCAGTTCATTGGGAAGCCATAAAAGCCAGTTGAGAGGAAAAAGCCACTTGGGGAAAATAATTTTCGCGCGATTGGCCCCGATACGATCTTGCATGACGGCACTCTGCTTACGCTCAACCCAGGTCAAAAGACCCGCCAGGTTTAGCACCATCCCAAGAAAGGCTCCCGCCAAAGCTAGCTTGATCAAAAAATCAATGATCACTTTTGCCTCCAGACAAGACCCTGACTTCCAATTTTCTTATAGTTCATATCAGCAAAGGCTTCGTTGCTCTTGGCTAGGTCATCAAAAATATGCTCCGGCCTTAAATATTTTGAAGAAACTCCAACAAGCCCCAGAAGATTCAGAAGCAAGTCCCAGTCCGGCAACGTTTCAGCCAAAGGCTCCACCGCTTTTCGGATCCTCTGCACCCTTCCCTCAAAATTGGTAAA
>CAZCDB010000051.1:0-2075 GCA_964497635.1 uncultured Planctomycetia bacterium
TCGATCAAAAAAGCGGAGAACCGCCAGCTCTTTAAAGCCGCGATGGAAAAAATCGGCCTCGACATGCCGGTGTCGGGACTGGCCCACACTTTGGATGAGGCTCTCGAAGTTTTGAAAAAAGTAAAACTTCCCGCAGTCATTCGCCCTAGTTTTACACTCGGTGGCACGGGGGGTGGTATCGCCGAGACGATGGAAGATTTTAAGCGCATCGCTACGACCGGGCTCCAACTTTCCATGAACAGTCAGATTCTCGTCGAAGAGTCGATTTATGGCTGGAAAGAATTTGAGCTGGAAGTGATGCGCGACAAAAAAGACAATGTGGTCATCATCTGCTCGATTGAAAATTTTGATCCAATGGGAGTGCACACCGGGGACTCGATCACCGTGGCTCCGGCACAGACGCTCACCGATGTCGAGTATCAAAAAATGCGCGACGCAGCCATTGCTTGTATCCGCGAGATTGGTGTTGAGACGGGTGGGTCCAATATTCAGTTTGCCCTGGATCCTAGAAACGGCCGCATGATTGTCATTGAAATGAACCCGCGCGTATCGCGCTCGTCCGCTTTGGCGTCCAAGGCGACCGGTTTCCCCATTGCCAAAATGGCGGCCAAGCTTGCCGTCGGATACACTCTCGATGAAATTCCCAATGATATTACGCAGAAAACTCCGGCCAGTTTTGAGCCGACAATTGATTATTGTGTGGTGAAAATCCCACGCTTTGCTTTTGAGAAGTTCCCCGGGGCAGATACGACACTCACCACCCAGATGAAGTCTGTGGGAGAAGTAATGGCGATTGGGCGGACTTTCAAAGAAGCTTTCCAGAAGGGCCTGCGAGGTCTTGAAGTGAAATGCTCAGGTTTTGAAGCCAAAAAGGCGGCGGGGGATCTCATGGATCACTTAAAACGTCCCAATGCCGAGCGGGTTTACTTTCTAAAAAGAGCTTTGGAAGAGGGAATGAGCACGGAAAAGCTTTTTGATATCACCAAAATTGATCCCTGGTTTTTGGATAATTTGAAAGAGATCGTCGAGTTTGAGTCGGAGCTTAAAAAAATTGCTCTCGAGAAAAAAGACCTTTCACGTCAGACCTTAAAACGTGCCAAACAGCTGGGTTTTTCAGACCAGCAGATCAGCGAGATTTTTTCTAAATCCGAGGAAGAAATCCGCCGTCTAAGAAAAGCCCTTGAAATCCTCCCGACTTATAAACTCGTCGATACTTGTGCCGCGGAGTTTGAAGCTTTCACGCCTTATTATTACTCCACTTATGAAGAAGAGGATGAGGTTAAAACAGACTCCAAGAAAAAAATCATGATTTTGGGGGGTGGGCCCAATCGTATCGGGCAGGGAATTGAGTTTGATTATTGCTGCTGCCACGCGGCCTTTGCTTTGAAAGAAATCGGCTATGAGACCATTATGGTCAATTGCAATCCTGAGACGGTTTCGACGGATTATGACACCTCCGACAGGCTTTATTTTGAGCCGGTGACCCTTGAAGATGTGCTCAACATTGCGGACAAAGAAAAACCGGAGGGTGTGATTGTGCAATTTGGCGGACAGACACCTCTCAATCTTGCATTGGGCTTAAAAAAAGCAGGGGTGCCCATCATTGGAACTTCTCCTGAAGCCATTGATCGTGCTGAAGATCGCAAGAAATTTGCCGAAGTTTTAAATAAATTGGGTTTGAAGCAACCCTCCAATGGGATTGCAGTCACTGTGGAAGATGCCAAAAAAGAAGCCTCACGGATTGGCTACCCCGTCTTGGTTCGTCCTTCCTATGTTCTTGGCGGCAGGGCGATGGAAATCATTTATGACGAAGAGACTCTCGTGGCTTACATGAAAAAAATGACGGATGTCACGCCCGATCGGCCCATTTTGGTGGATCAGTTTTTGGAAGGGGCCAAAGAAGTCGATGCGGATATGATCTCAGACGGTGAGACCTTTGTCGTCGGCGGCGTCATGGAGCATATTGAGCAGGCAGGAATTCATTCTGGAGACAGTGCTTGTTCGCTCCCTCCGTTTTCTCTCAAAAAACCCGTGATTGATGAGATCCGACGTCAGACTCAAGCGTTGGCTCAAGA
>CAZCDB010000051.1:2175-9568 GCA_964497635.1 uncultured Planctomycetia bacterium
CTCGTCTTTGCCGGTCGAAGGAACGATTTTTCTCTCTGTCAAAGATCGGGACAAGGAAGCGATTGTGGATATTGGAAAAGCGCTCTCGGACATGAAGTTTCAGCTAGTGGCGACGGAGGGGACGGCCAAAGTTTTGAATGAAGCAGGGATTGTTGCTCAACCTCTCAAGAAAATCAGCGAAGGTAGTCCCAACGTGATTGATCTCATTCAGGCCGGGAAAATCAGCCTCATTATTAATACTCCCAGCGGGCAAAAGCCCCGCGTGGATGAAGTCAAAATTCGCTCCTACGCGGTGTCGAGGGGGATTTCTTGTGTGACAACAATTCAAGGGGCGCTAGCTTCCATCGAGGGCATCAAGGCGATGAGAAAAAAAGACATGAAGGCCCTGTCGCTGCAAGCGTATCACGACAAGATCAAAGCGCGGCTTGAAGCGGTCGATGTTTAAGGATTCTTGTAAAGTTCTCTCGCAAGAAAAAGTAGCTCCCGGTCATTTTGTTCTAACTCTCCAATCTCCAAAAATTGCAAAAAACGCAAAACCCGGACAATTTGTCCAGATTCTTTGCTCGGATTCCATGGAACCCTTGCTTCCCAGACCCTTTAGTTTTTTAGACGCGGATGCGAAGAATTTCTCAATTTTGTATCACGTTGTTGGGAAAGGGACGGAGCTTCTCTCCAAAGTAAAAAAAGGCGACACTCTTTCGGTATTGGGGCCTTGTGGGAATGGGTTTAATGTCGGGAAAAAAGGAAAAGAAGAAAAATATTTGATGGTCGGAGGGGGGGTGGGGATTCCACCGCTGTATCATTTTTCAAAACAGTTGATTAGAAATAAAGTTTCAAAAAAGAATATCCATATTTTTCTGGGGGCTCGAGACAAGTCTCTTTTGCTCTGCGAGAAAGAATTTAAAAAATTAGGTGTCCATTTACATTTAGCAACCAATGATGGTTCGCGTGGACACAAAGGCTTTATCACCGAATTGTTGAGCCAGTTTCTCGAGGATTTTCCCTCGAGCCAGATTTTTACTTGCGGCCCAACCCCCATGATGAAAGCCGTCTCAACAATTGCCCAAAAATTTGAAGTACCCTGCGAAGTTTCTGTCGAAGTGCCTATGGCTTGCGGGTTTGGGGCTTGTCTTGGCTGTGCTGTGACCGTAAAGGATCCGGGCGCTACGAGTCATCGTCACGCGATTGCCTGCTGTGAGGGACCGGTATTTAAGGGAGAGGCGATTGTATGGGATTAGATCTCTCCACGCAGATCGGGAAAATTAAGCTTAAGAACCCCATCCTTGTGGCTTCAGGGACTTTTGGTCATGCCAGAGAATTTGAGAAGTTTTTTGATCTTAAAAAATTGGGCGGGATTGTTACCAAAACGATTACCCTGAAGCCGCGTCTGGGAAATCCGCCTCAGAGGATCGTTGAAACGCCCTCGGGGATGCTCAACGCGATCGGCTTGCAAAATCCAGGCGTCGAAAAATTTATCCAAGAAAAACTACCTTATCTTAAAAAAATAGGGATTCCTATTATTGTCAGCGTCATGGCGTACAATGTGGAGGAGTTTGTTGAAGTGGTGAAAATTTTGGATCAGGAAAAGGGGATCGACGGGTTTGAGATGAATCTATCATGCCCCAATGTTTCTTATGGCGTGAAAGCGCAAGCCTCTTCGGTCAAGATGTTCGCGCACGACGAGCAGATGATCGAGGAAGTCGTAGGAGCTGTCCGAAAAGTCACTTCCAAGACCCTGATCGCAAAGCTAGGCCCCGATGTCTCCGATATCGGAAAGATGGCCCTCGCCGCCGAAAGAGCCGGTGCGGATGCTGTGGCCCTCATCAACACTTTCATGGCCATGGCTATTGACATCAAGACCCGAAAACCCGTTCTTGCCAATAAAACCGGTGGCCTTTCCGGCCCTTGCATCCGTCCCATCGCCATTCGCATGGTCTGGGAAGCCCACAAAAAAGTGAAGATTCCCATACTCGGAATTGGTGGTATTACCAATGGCAGTAATGCGGTGGAGTTCCTGGTTGCCGGTGCCTCTGCGATTCAAGTGGGTACGGCTAATTTCATGAATCCACGAGCTTCCATAAGTATTCTTGAGGGGATTCAAAATTTTATGAAAAAAGAGAAGCTTAATAATCTCTCCAAGATTGTAGGTTCGGTCAAAGAGTAAGAATCCTATACAATTTAAAAGCTAGGTTTGAGTCCCGTAAAGGTCGCTATTGTTGACGCTAAAAATCTAGGAGTATCATCGCCATCTCGCCGTTATTTAAATACTATATATTTATATTATTAATTAATTTACCGGAATTCCCGGTGAGTTGTAAAATCACCATGAATCCCGGTATTTTCTCGCAATACTTGAAATCCGCTCTATTTCGTGGTAACCTTTAGTAGGAAAATAGGAATGAGTAGGAAAATAGGAGGAAAGAGTTATGGTAACCAAAATGAGAGAAAAAGGACAAGTCACTATTCCATTGGATATTCGGGAGGCCCTACATTTGTTCAAGGATTCAATCCTATCGGTGAATAAAGTAGGAAATGGTATTTTGCTCACTCCGAAACCTTCGGCTGTTGATGCATATGCTGAAAAATTTTCAAAAGCAGCGAAGGAAAAAGGGATCAGTCTGGATGATCTGCTTAAAGATCTTCGTAAGATTCGTCACACAAAACCCTAGAATAAAATTTAAAAGAAATTTTTATGGCTATTCCATCCTATAGAGTTTTCTTCGATACCAGTGTTTATATTGCAGGGTTGTATTCTGCTTCTGGTGCCGCAAGAGAACTTTTGAGGTTATCTGAATCTCAAGCTATTCGTATGGTAGTTTCGGAGGAAGTGGTCACGGAAGTAGATAGGGTCACAACAGAAAAATTTCCTCATCTTGTTCAAGAAAGCCGTCAATTTTGGAAAGATCTTAATCCTGAAATAGCTCCAAACCCGACAACTGATCTAATAGAGCTATTTCTAAAAAAGCTTCCCGAGGGGGATGCTTCGATACTTTGCGCAGCCCATCTGGCAAAAGTTTCGGCATTTGTGACGTGGAATACGCGCGATTTTATGGCTCCAGGCGTCGAGTCTTTAGTAGATTTTCCAATTGTTGTGCCCGCAGACGGACTAAAACTTTTTAGGAAATGGATAGAGCCTTTTTTGGATTAGATTTGATATAATTACTACCCATGCCCAAACAAAACCAACTCATTGTCGCTCTAGACGTCTCCAGTCTTTCGGAAGCTGAAAAGCTGGTGAAGACTCTTTCGCCTGTTGTAAAGACCTTTAAGGTGGGTAAAGAGCTTTTTACCTCCGTGGGGCCGGAGGCGGTGAAGATGGTGCATGCGCATGGGGCCAGAGTATTTCTTGATCTTAAGTTTCATGATATCCCCAATACCGTGGGTTCAGCTTGTGAGGCGGCAACCAAGCTTGGAGTCTGGATGATGAATGTCCATGGTCTTGGCGGAAAGAACATGCTCTACAATGCGGTGCAGTCGGTGCACAAAACAGCGGAGGGCTTGAAGGTCGAACACCCAAAAGTACTAGGGGTGACGGTCCTAACCAGCATGACAGACCGCGATCTTGCCGAAGTGGGCGTCAAAAACAAGGTAAAAGAAGAAGTTGAACTCTTGGCCTCACTTGTGCAACAATGTGGTTTAGACGGCGTTGTGGCTTCAGGCCAAGAGATAGAGCTGATCCGGAAAGTTGCCGGGAAGCACTTCCTCATCGTGACTCCGGGTGTCCGACCCCCATGGGCGGCTCACGGGGACCAAAAGAGAATCATTACTCCCAAGGAAGCGATAGAAAAAGGTGCCGATTTTGTCGTCGTCGGCAGGCCCATCACACAGGACAAGAATCCGCGCGAAGCCGCGGAGAAAATCATCAAAGAGATGGAATGATCCCATCTCAATTCAAAAGTAAATAAAAAAGGAGTACGCAGGTGAGTTTATTCAAAAGAAAAGAGGCCTCGTTTGAGGATATGGATTCCCAGAGCCAGTTGAAAAGGATTATCGAGCAGATCGGTTTCTTAGAGAAAAAGTTGGACACGGTGCTGGAGGAGCTTCGTAACCGTGGTGGTTCACGTCCGTCGTTTGGCGGTCACTCCCAGGGCGGTCCCCGTCCTTTCAACAGAGATCGTGGAGGTTTTCGTGGCGGCAACGGTCGCCCACGTCCTGAGGGCAATACCCGTTATGGCGGCCAAGGTCCTCGTCGGTATAGCTCCGGTGGCGGTGGTCGTCCGTTTGGCAATGACGATAATCGTGGTAATTTTAGTGGTGGCGGACGTCCCGATGGGATGAGAAGCAATCGCCCCAACTATCGTCCACGTCCTCACCAAAATCACTCGGCTCCTGTGGCCCCACAAGCGGCCCAGGAAGATATTCAGCCTGAGTAAATCGTCTGAAAGATAAAGACTATTTTCTCTATCTGAAGGATTTGGTTCGTCTTGAAGAAGACGATGAAAATACCCAGATTCGTGAAGAGCTAAAAGATAAAAGTCCCCAGGAGCGCCAAGCATGTGGCAAAGCGCTCCTGGGTCTTTTTTTGGCTGAAAAACATTTTTCTCCGGCGGGTCATCCGCTTTCTACTTTCCAGTTAAAAAATAAAGAAATCCTCCCGCTTTTTACCCTCGAAGAGGGGGATCTTGTCAGCTTGTTTGTACACGGCGTTTCTGCCGATGCAATTCCCACCGGCACAGTTTACGAAAAATCAAAAGAGTCGATTACCGTCGCGATGAATGCGCCGTGGCCCGAGTGGTTTGAATCGGATGCCACCTACGAGCTTCATCGGTCCATCAACAGGGTGACTTACCGGCGAATGCTGGAGGCATTGGATGAGGTTTACCAGACGCAAAATACGCGGCTGGCTTGTTTTCGGGATATCTCTCTGAAACAAAAAAAACCAATGTTTGATAAGGTGAGCGTGTCTAAGATTCAGTGGTTGGATACGCATCTAAACGCTTCGCAGAAAGAGGCGGTGGCTTGTGCACTTTCCGCCAAAGATGTTGCTTTGGTGCACGGTCCTCCGGGAACCGGTAAGACGACGGTTTTGATTGAAATTATTCGACAACATTTACTCAAGAAGCAGTCTATTTTTGTGACGGCGCCAAGCAATACGGCTTGCGATAATATTTTGGAGCGTTTGGTGGCACGGGGGATTAACGCGCTGCGTTTGGGCCACCCCGCGCGAATTACAACTTCTTTAAGAGAACACACGCTGGATTTTAAGCTGGCTTTGCACCCGGTGGCTCGTGCCATCCAGCAGAGGGAGGCGGAACTTTTTCGCCTGTATAAAAAAGAGGATCGTTATCAGGGACGTCGGAGTCCCGGCAGAGACGCTGAGCAGGAAGTGCGGCGAGAGATTTCTTTTATCAAGCAGGAACTCAAGAGCATGAAAAAAGAAGTGCTTGAGCGCGTGCTAAAAGAGGCGCAAGTGGTGGTGGCGACGCCGGCCGGGATTCAGGACCGCACGATCCGGGATAAAGTTTTTGATGTGGTGGTTTTGGATGAAGCGACCCAAGCCACAGAGCCTGTAAGCTGGATTCCGCTCTCTCGAGCCAACAAAGTTATTATGGCGGGGGATCATTTCCAGCTTTCACCGACGGTCCGGTCCAAGGCCGCGGAAGAGAGGGGGCTTGGGGTTAGTTTGTTTGAGCGTTTTTATGAAATCCTTCCTGAAGAATCCCGCGTGATGCTTGTCCAGCAATACCGTATGAATGAAAAAATCATGGGATTCTCCTCCCGCGAGTTTTATAGCGGGAAACTTTTTGCGGATGCTTCGGTCAAGAGTCATACACTGGCCGAGTTTGCCGGAGTCCAAAAAATAGAAGAGACTCAAGAGCCTTTTTTGTATGTGGATACGGCGGGGAAAGGTTTTGAGGAAAAACTTGAAGAGGGAAGCGAGAGTCGTTACAACCCGGAAGAGGCGGGAGTAGTTCTTCAGATTCTTGAAAAAATGCTGGCACTGGGCGTGCCTCCCGAAGAGATCGCGGTGATCAGCGCTTACAGCGCGCAGGTAAGACTTCTGGCTAGCCGCTCACCCAATCCTAAAATTGAGATTGATAGTGTGGATGGTTTCCAGGGCCGTGAAAAAGAGCTCGTGATTGTGTCTTTGGTTCGCTCGAATCTGACCGGGGAGATGGGGTTTTTGGCCGATACGCGGCGTATGAATGTAGCGATGACGCGTGCCAAAAGGAAGCTCGTCGTTGTGGGAGAGAGCTCGACGCTTTCTTCGCTTAAGTTCTACAAGGATTTTATCCAATATTCTGAAGAAGTGGGTGGTCATAAGTCTATATGGGAAATGGACTTATAATCTTTAATAAAATTTGAATTTTTAGGTTTTGTCAGCCATACTTTTGGAATAACAGGACAAACACCCTATACAGACTATGAATAACACATCCTCCGGTCCAAAACGGAGTTTTCACCCTTTTTTGAAGAGCATCGCTCTGACGCTCATTCTTTGTCTAGTATTTCAAGAGTTTTCATATGCCTCACCCCAAGACATAAGAAAGATAGTCGACATTGGATCTTGGATGGAGAATTCAGGAGAAAAACTAAAACAAAAAGAAGATTTAAACTGGGCTAAAAAGTTACTTCCTGTCATTCCAGAGTCAGTCGCAACGATTGAAGATGCATATCATGCACCCAGTGTCTCGGAGCAGGCGGGTCCTGTCACTGCGCCAGCCCCACTTCTTTCTCGTGTAGCTTCGCTCACTTCGAAAGAAGTAGGGCGCCCCGGCTCCGTGCCACCCGCCAAACCTTTAACAGTTATCTTAATCCAAGACGCCCACACCAACTCCTCCGCCCAGTTAAATGAATCCAAGCTCTTTGATATTCTCTTTCAATCCCCCATATGGGGTATCACCGCGGGTGGCGCGGAGGAGGGGATCCCGTCGACCCGCAGGCCCGCCGAAGGACGGGCTGAGGATGCGACGGGAAACCGCAGCGACAGGACCCGCGGTGCCACACCTATAGTTTTCACAGAAGCAGCGAAAGGAAATGTAAATCTTACTTTCTTAAGAGACAAAGCCCCTCTATCCAAAAGACAACAAATCGCCAAAGAATACCTCCAAAAAGGTCTACTTCATGGTATTGAATACCTAGACCTCACAAGTACTCACACCTTCAAAGTAGAAGGCGTCGAAGACCCAGACCTCTACTTTAAATCTCTCAAAGTCTACAAAGACTCTGTCAAAAAAAGAGACAGTTTCGAAAGATACCTCAACGAAATAGAATCCACCATCGATGTCCTAAAATCCAAGCTCCTAAATCCTTTTCTCCTCTCATTTCTTCAGACTAAAGACAAACAAAAAGACAACCTCTCAGACTACATCCAAACCTTACTGAGTCAAGCAAACACCCTAAAAATAAACCTCACCCAATACTCAAACCTCAAACATCTAAACACCCTTAA
>CAZCDB010000052.1:0-9244 GCA_964497635.1 uncultured Planctomycetia bacterium
AACAATTTTACTCCCGGTGTTTTTTGGACCACTTCCAATGACAATGCCGCAATACCCAAAGCGGGTATCTGGATGAATGAAGCCGTCAATGCTAGCAGGCTTTACTTTGGAACCTCCAATGCTTATGCGACGGGCATTACCAATCAAATGGTTCTGGACCAGAATGGGCGTCTTGGTATCAATCAGACCAATCCCTCTTTTGCTTTGGATGTGAATGCTGGAACTGTGACAACCGCCAAATTTGGCACAAGCACGCCAACTTATTTAGCTCAAGTTCCTTTTGTTTCACCAACAGACAGCCCCGACAATGTCATCAGTTTTAACGCGGAGCTAAGATTGGGGACTGGTTCTCCCGCGCCGCCCTATAATTCCAGTTTTGGTGTAGGTTCGGTCAATCAATATGCAGGAGCTATTTCTTTTAGCCCTAATACTGGGCAAATGTCATTTTTGACCAATAATAGCGTTGGTAATGGTGGGGCTGGACTAGGTTTATTTCCAACCCCTCGTCTTACAGTTGACAAGGATGGAAATGTGGATATGCCTACTAGCGATACAACTTTACGTGTTCCGCGCAGGGGCACCACAGGAAATCCGGCTGGGCAAGCAGGGATGGTTTATTATAATACCGCCGATAACAAGTTTCGTGGATATCAAAATGGAGTTTGGGTAGATTTGGTTCCGGCCGGGGGAGTTGGTGGACCTAAATTTATTACCCCTGTTACAATTTATACGGGAACCGCAGCCGTTGCTTGGACTACTTATAACGCAACCTCGGTTATCCCAGCAGGTGCGACAGCTGTCATTCTTGACGCTGAGGCTTCTGTGCTAAATGGAGCATGGAATACAAATGCCTATTTTCGTGTTCGACAAAATGCTGCAGGATCGGTTTATACGCTCCTTTGGGGCAGAATGAATGGATCTGGTTTTGATGGGCATACGACAAGTTGGGTGAATCAAGCCACTTTTCCTCTAAATGTAGCCGGATCGCCAGTACAAAGGACTTTTGATTATACCGTTGTCCTAGGATTTAACCAGACCTGTGTTGTGCGCATTATCGGATATTATTAATCCAAAAACCTTCCTTTTTTACCCAATATATAGTATAGTTAATTTCATCAGGTACTAGCCGTGTTACTAGAAGTAACTAAGATTAACTATTTTTAACAGTAGAGGCCTTCTCTTGCGCTTCAAACGTCTTGAGCTTGTTGGTTTTAAATCTTTTGCCGAGAGAACTGTCATTGATTTTGAGGCAGGGGTCACGGCGGTTGTCGGACCCAATGGCTGCGGCAAATCCAATATTTCTGATGCGATTCGCTGGGTGTTGGGTGAGCAAAGCGCCAAATCCTTGCGCGGCTCCTCGATGGAAGATGTTATTTTTAATGGCAGCTCCGCCCGCGAGGCACTCAACTTTGCCGAAGTTTCTCTGACTCTTTCCAATGAAGCGCGCGTGCTTGCCATTGACTATGATGAGGTCACGATTTCTCGCCGTCTTTACCGCTCGGGTGAGAGCGAATACATCCTCAATAAAAATATCGTTCGTTTGCGCGACGTCCACGAGCTTTTGATGGGGACAGGTATCGGCACTGAAAGTTATTCCATTATTGAGCAGGGAAAAATGGATGCGATTCTTAATTCCCGACCGGATGAAAGACGTCTGATTTTTGAAGAGGCGGCCGGCATCACCAAATTTAAGTCTCAGAAAAAAGAAGCTCTGCGAAAGCTTGAGCAAACCGACCAAAATCTTCTGCGCGTCAACGACATCATTCAGGAAGTCAAAAGACAGATTGGTTCTATCGAGCGTCAGGCGAAGAAGGCCGAGGTTTATAAAGTAGAGTTTGAAAAGCTTAAAAATTTTGAGCTGTCGGTAGCCACGCATGAATTTTCTCTGTTTGAAAACGAGCGGCAGGAGAAGGCGCGTCGTCTGGAAGAGCTTTCTTCGGGGCAGATAGAAAAGTCTGTTTTAGCCGAAAACCTTGAGCGCGCTTTTTCGGATAAAAAAACAGAAGTGGATCGTCTGGATGGAGGTCTTAAGGAAGCAGCTTCCCAGGAGATGTTGCTGTCGGGTGAGATTCGCAGAAATCAAGATCGGATTCTTCTCAATCGTGAGCGCATGGGCGAGCTTGTGGAGCGCCGTGAAAATCTTCTAAAGCAAGTGGAGGGAGCTCGCAAGCGAATCGAAGAGCTGGTAAATGAACTTGGTTCTTTGTCGGCCCAACTGGAGTCGGCGCAGAAAGAGGAAACTGCGGGACAGGCTTTTCTTCAGTCAGCCGAGTCTGAGTTTGGAGCGATCGATCATTTTTCAAAAACAGTAGAAGCGGAAGCACTCACTCTTCGTTTGCGTCAGGAGGAGATTGCGGCTCGACGCTTAGAGGCCCAGTCTCAGCTAGCCCAAGTTCGCGCGGAAGGGACAGCACTTGAAAATCGACTCAAACGTCTCAGGGAAGATGAGTCTTATCACCGCGTCCAAGCGGATCGCTTGATGGCGGAAGTTTCTGAGGCTTTGTCGCTGATTGAAGCCGGTGATAGCAATCTGGTTTCCAAAAATCAACAGCTTGAAGCCCAGAAGCAAGACTTGGAAAAAGTAGAGGCTCTGATCGGTGCTGCGGAGGCTTCTTTGGATCAGGCTCTTTTGGAGCAGTCTGCTTCGGGCTCCAAGCTTGATTTTCTGCAGGATCTCAAACAAAAGCATGAAGGATTTTGGGGTGGGGTGAAGGCTCTTTTGGCTGAAAAAGAGGCAGGATCCGAAGTGGTGCGCGGGATGTCAGGGCTCTTGGCGGATTTGGTTCAGGTGCAAACAGGTTATGAATTTGCCGTGGAAGCGGCGCTAGGTTCTTATTTGCAAGCGGTTGTTTTTGAAAACAATGAAGATGTGATCCGCGCAACTGATTTCTTAAAGACTCAGAAAAAAGGCCGCGCCCTTTTGGTCAGTCTGGAATCCGACTCTCATCCCCTGCGGCGTGATGCGATGGCCGAGATATCCTCTCAAAGTATTTTAAATTTTGTTTCATCGGATGCCCCCACGCAATCTTTGCTTCAAAAGCTCTTAGCCGGCATCTACGTGGTCGAGGATATCCGGGCGGCGTTTGGACTTGTCAAAGCGCATCCCGGAGTTGTCTGTGTCACTTTATCCGGTGAGCGGGTGGAAGGACAAGTGGTTGCGGCGGGTTCCAACCGTGAAGATGAGAGTTATACGCTGGTGGGTCGCCAGACACGTATTCGTGAGCAAGAAGAAGCGCTTCGGGCAATCGAGGCTTCGATCATCACCTTGAAACAAAATCTTGAATCCCAGCGGCAACTTCGGGCGGACGCACAGTCGCGGATCAGCGCTCTCTCGGATGAGATTTTAAAACTTCGTTTTGAGTTAGGTGAAAAGAAGAGTCATATCCGCCACAGTGAAGAGTCTCACAAGAGAATGAATGAAAACTTGCAGACAATTTTGAGAGAGCTGGAAGAGTTGCTGGCGGAGGAAAAGACTTTTGCGGGCCGCGTTCAGGCGCTTGAGAGTGATTTTGAGCTGTCTCAGTCTGAAGAAACAACCCTTGCCGCAAGACTTGTCGAGATTGCCGAGTCCCTGAAGCAAAAAGTGGTTGAGCGTGAAGGATTATTGGTAAAGTTGGCTGAAATCCGATCCATGCAAAGTGTGTTTGTGGCGCGGCGTGAAAAAATCGAAAAAGATAAGCTTTGGGTGGCAGATTCTCACAAATCCCAAGAAGAGCTTGTGGCCGCTTATGACCGCGAGGCGGAGGAGTCTAGGATTAAAAAAGAAGCGCTGGAGCTTGAAAATACAGCGCTCAGCACAGAGCTTGAGCAATTTTCAGGTCAGAGAGATCAAGTGGTGCGTCAGCTAGAATCTTTACGTCTTCAGAGAGAAGAGGCTTTGTTAGAGCTTCAGGCAATCGAGGCGCAGCGTCTAGAAAATCAAAAACTTCTGGAAGAGCTTCGCCGCAAACAACATGAGCTTGAGATGGAAAATGCCCAAGTTGGTTTTGCCATCGACCGCCTGAAAGAGAGAATTTTTAACGCGTATCAGATTGACCTTTTGGTTCAGCAGGACATGGCTCAAACTCAAGCCGAGGCGGCCTTGGTTTTTGACGGGCAAGAGCCGGTGAGCCTTGAGGACGCGCGTCTGGTGATCCAAAAACAAAGAGAGAAGCTTCAGAAGATGGGTCCGGTCAATCTTGTGGCGATCGAAGAGCATACCGAGATGAAGGCGCGCTACGAATTTTTGACTCAGCAGGAGCAGGACCTGATTCAGGCCAAAGAGGATCTCCACAAAGCGATTCTTAAGATCAATCGCACCACCAAAGAGCTTTTTACGGAAACTTTTGCCAAGGTTCAGCAGTATTTTTCAGAATATTTTAAGCTGTTATTTCAAGGGGGTCAGGCGGAGCTTGTTCTCTTGGATGAAAATGATGTGCTGGAGAGCGGCGTTGAAATCGTGGCGCGTCCTCCGGGCAAGAAGCCTCAAACAATCAGCCTGCTCTCCGGGGGCGAAAAAGCACTCACCGCAACGGCGCTGATGTTCTCACTTTTCAAAGTAAAACCGAGTCCGTTTTGTATCTTGGACGAAATTGACGCCCCGCTGGATGAAACCAATGTCGAGCGTTTTTGTAACGTGCTTAAAGAATTTATCGTCGGTTCCCAATTTATTCTGATCACGCACAATAAGCGCACAATGAATCTTGCCGACGCCATGTATGGCATAACCATGGCTCAGACTGGGGTCAGCCGTGTTGTCTCCGTGAAGTTTTCTGACCGAAAAGAACTTGAAGTCGCCTCCAATGGAGCCGGTGAAGCAAAGCTGGTTTCTTCGAATTAGCGCCAACCCAGATTCCCAAACGATTCAGACCATGTTCGACCGGCTTTCCGGCCGCTACGATTTATTTAATCGCCTCACAAGCCTAGGCCAGGATGCCCGCTGGAGAAAGGCCGCTCTTGGGCCCCTGCGAGAGGGGATGCATGTGCTGGATTTGGGGTGTGGTACGGGAGATCTCTCTCTAGAAGCAGGCAAGCGTTTTCCAAAAAATAAAGTTTCCGTGGTTGGAATTGACTTCTCAGCTCAAATGCTTAAAAAAGCGGAGGAGCGACTTCAAAAAGATCCCTTGCTTGCCCTGGCGGATATAAAATTTTTGCAGAGAAGGGCTGAGGATTTGCCGATGGAGCGGGAGTGTTATGATCTGGTGGTTTCTGGCTTTGTTCTAAGAAACATCTACGAGAACATTGACTATATTCTGCGAGGGGTTTATCAGTCTCTCAAACCCGGAGGGCAGATCAGCTTTCTGGATATCACCGAACCCTCCCACCCACTACAGTTAAAGTTGTGGCATTTTTACATGCATACAGTCGTCGCTTTTTACGGTAAAATTTTATTTGGAAAAGATTACCCAGTGACCTATTTGACGGAATCAGCGCAGCGCTTCGTCAAGCCCTTGGATTTTGTTAAAAAACTAGAGGGTGCAGGATTTAAAGAAGTCCGATTTAAAAGATTTATGATGGGCTCGATTGTGTTGTATCAAGGTGTTAAGGAGTAGGGGGAGTTGGTGTTTTTTATTTTCTCCTGTTGCCGTGACTCCTCTCATAAGTCGGGAGAACTCTCGGCCTATTGACCAATGAAAAGCTACCCATAAAAAAGGTGCTCTTGGTCAACCGGCCGTCTCTCTCCAACTTATGAGTGAAGTCACAAGCGGGCAAAAGGAGAAAATAAAAAACACCAACTTCCCACCAAGATAAACATTTTTTATAGAGTATTTTTTGGATCGCGCCGAGAGGCTTTAAAACCTTTTCGCGACGCGTCGATGAAGAGCGCGGCCATGGTGTCCCGCCGTTCAGGCGGGACGAGCGCGAATTCTTCGTCGAGTCCAATTTTCCTGGGTGGGGAAAATTGGACGTCGGCGCGAAAAGGTTTTAAAGCCTCTCGGCGTGCACCCCAAAGGAATTAATGAAACCAGGACTAAAGAATCTTAGGGAGTTTATCTCGCTTCTTGAAAAAGAAGGGGAGTTGATCCGTATTAAGGCGCTGGTGGATCCGGAGCTTGAGATTACGGAGATCACGGATCGGGTGTCTAAGATGCCGGGTGGGGGCAAAGCTCTTTTATTTGAGAATGTGAAGGGCTCTGGGATGCCGGTGCTGATTAACGCGATGGGTTCTTATAAGCGGATGGCGCTGGCAATGGGATCAGATCGGGGGCGAATTGATGAGACGGCTGCCGAAATTACAGAATTTCTTGAGCTGAAAGGATTGCCTAAAACTTTTTCTGGAAAAGTAAATCTTTTGGGGAAAATGATTGATCTTTCAAAGATTCCACCAAAAGTGGTTTCTTCGGGGGCCTGCCAGGAAATTGTTTTGCAGGGGGATGAGGTAAAGCTCTCCCAGATTCCGATTTTAAAATGCTGGCCGCAGGATGGGGGGCGCTTTATTACGTTTCCGATGGTCATCACCAAAGATCCCCAGACGGGAAATCGTAATGTGGGGATGTACCGCATGCAGGTCTATGATGAGAAAAATTGTGGCATGCACTGGCAGACGCAAAAAGACGGAGCCATTCATTTTGAGAAAAAAAAGCAGGGGGGCGGAAAAATTGAGGTCGCTGTTGCTATTGGATCTGACCCCGCGACGACATTTTCGGCGGTGGTGCCCCTGCCTTATGGTCTTGATGAGTTTTTGTTTGCCGGTTTTTTAAGAAAGGCGCCGGTGGAGCTTGTCCGCTGTAAGACTGTGGATCTGGAAGTGCCGGCGGAAAGCGAGATCGTGCTCGAGGGGTACGTGGATACGGAGGTTTTGCGGGATGAAGGACCGTTTGGGGATCACACCGGAGTTTATACGCCGATTGAGCCGTTTCCTGTTTTTCATGTGCAGTGTATTACGATGCGAAAGAACCCAATCTATTTCACAACAATTGTCGGGAAGCCGCCAATGGAGGACACCTATATGGGCAAGGCGATTGAAAAAACATTTTTACCTATTTTAAAGAAGCAGTTGCCGGAGCTGGTGGATATGAACTTTCCCATGGAAGGGACTTTCAACAACGCCGTTATTGTTTCGATTGATAAAAACTATCCGCATCAAGCCAAGAAAGTTGCGCATGCGATCTGGGGGCTGGGACAGCTCTCATTTACCAAAGTTGTGATTGTGGTGGACCAGAGTGTGGACGTCCATAATCTTTCGGCGGTGGCGTTGGCGGTGTTTAACAATATTGACCCCAAGCGTGATTTATTTTTTGTTGAAGGGCCGGTGGATACTTTGAATCATGCTTCACCTGTGCGTGATTACGGGTCGAAGCTGGGAATTGACGCAACCGCCAAAACCAAGGAAGAGGGTTACACGCGTGTCTGGCCTGAGGAAATTGCGATGGATGCGGCGACCAAAACAAAAGTAGATGTTTTGTGGAAGGATTTAGGGATTAAAACCTGATGAAATTAAGCGTGAAGTTAGAAGTGCTAGACAAGCAGCTGGCGGTAATCCGGCTTTCAGGTGTTTTTGAGGGTCAAGCCGTCATGGATGCGGAGGCCAAGCTTGCGGAGGCTGTTAAAAAGGCACGTACTTTTCAGGTCTGGCTTGATTTTTCTCAGATTGAGTATATCGATTCGATGGCGGTAAGCGTTTTGCTAAATTTGATGAGGATGGCCGTGGAAGAAAGGGTGCAGTTGTCGTTGTACAAACCCAATGAGAAAGTGAAGATGGTTTTAAGTGTTACGCACGTCAATCGGTTGATTCCTATTATCGAGGCTTAAAAAATGAAGCGGATAGGAAAGTTTCTTGATCTAATCAAGTTTGAACACACTCTCTTTGCCCTTCCTTTTGCTTATCTGGGGATGATGCTAGCTCAGAAGCGTTGGCCGGGAGCGGTTGTTTTTATTTGGGTGACGCTGGCGATGGTGGGTGCACGTACAGCCGGGATGACTTTAAACCGGATTTTTGATCTTTCCATCGACCAAAAAAATCCCAGGACCAAAAACAGGCCTTTGGTCACACGTGAAATCAGCGTGATGGCTGCTTGGATACTTACGGCAGGAGCTTTTATTTTATTTCTTTATTCGGCATATCGTTTGAATAGACTTTGTCTGATGTTGGCGCCTGTTGCCTTTATTTTTTTGGTCGGGTATCACTGGGTGAAGCGTTATCATTTTCTTTGTCACTGGGTTTTGGGGATGGTTTTGGCGATGGCTCCGATCGGGGGGTGGATTGCCGTCACGGGAGTCTGGGCTTGGCCGCCGGTTTTTCTGTCTCTAGCAGTGCTATTTTGGGTGGCGGGGTTTGATATTCTCTACAGCTTGCAAGACACGGAGTTTGATCTTGCTCAAGGGCTGCATTCGGTGCCGGTTCGTTTTGGTGTGTTGAAGGCCATCAAAATCTCGGAGTATTGTCATTGGGCGACCGTGGCTTTGCTGGTTGTGTTTGGATTTGCGATGTCGCTTGGGATTGTTTATTGGGTGGGTGTCATGATTGTAGCGGCGCTTTTGAAGTTTGAGCACAGCTTGGTTAGCGAAGAAGATCTATCACGGATCGATACCGCATTTTTTACCATCAACGGATGGATTGGGATTTTGCTTTTGGTATTTACTTTTTTGGATTTATTTTAATATGACAAAAAAAATTATTGTTGGGATCACGGGGGCCAGTGGTGCGATTTTGGGGGAGCGCTTTGTGCGGCATCTGGTCGAGGCTGGGCATCAGGTGGATGTCATTTTAAGCACGCATGCGGTAGAGGTATTTGGAGAAGAAAGAGATATTTTTTTGGGCAAGGAGCATGCCCAGATTAGTGCTAATTTTCTAAAACATTATGGAAATCCAAAAAATTTGCATGTGGCTCCCGCGGAGGACATGGCGGATCGCATTTCAAGCGGCTCCTCCAAGATTGACGCGATGGTGGTGGTCCCTTGCAGTCTTTCCACGGTTGCTTCCATTGCCCATGGGATCACAATGAATTTAATTCATCGCACGGCCAGTGTTTCTATCAAGGAAAAGCGTCCCCTTATCCTTGTGCCGCGAGAGAGTCCTTTGAGCCCGATCCATTTGAAAAATTTGCTCTATCTCTCAGAGATTGGCGTGCATATTGTGCCGGCGACGACGGCTTTTTATCACAAACCCAAGACGGTGGAGGAGATGGTAGACTTCACCCTGGGACGGGTTTTGGACCTTTTAAAGATTGAACACAAGCTTTTTAAGCGCTGGCGAGAAGCAGCAGAATAAGATAAAATAAGATCCCTTAATGGTGCGGGAGAAAGCCTGTCTTTTATTTTCTCC
>CAZCDB010000053.1:0-9211 GCA_964497635.1 uncultured Planctomycetia bacterium
GAGAGTTTGCATAAGGCGGTGAAGTATTTGGCGGTGGAAAGACAGACTTCCATGGCAAAGTTAATTCAAGAGGCTTTGGAAAATTTATACAAGGAAGATATTGAAGATCTGAACCTTGGGCGTGAACGTCTGGCAAGCTATCAGGCGGTTCCTGCCAAGGGAGCTGTGTACTCCGATTATCGGGCCAAACGGCTGAAGAAATAGATGGCCCAAAAATATCAGGTGATTCTTGATCCAAGGGCGGAGAAGGAGCTTGATAAAGTACTCGGAAAAGATTTTGCCAAGATCGATCAAGAGATTGTAAAGCTTGGCTCCAATCCAAGACCTTTCGGGGTTAAAAAGCTTGATGGCAAGCTTCATCGGATTCGGATTGGGGATTGGCGAGTGATTTATGCTATCTTAGATGACGAACAAAAACTAGTCGTGCTCCATGTGGCAAGACGAAATGAACGGACTTATAAAGCTAAATGACAACTTTCCAGGATTTGATTTTTAAGCTTAGCGAGTATTGGGCGAAGCAGGGGTGTGCCATTCTCCAGCCTTATGATATGGAAGTGGGGGCGGGGACTTTTCATCCAGCGACTTTTTTTGGGTCGCTTGGGACCTCCTCTCAAAATGTGGCTTATGTTCAGCCGACGCGCCGTCCGACCGATGGGCGTTATGGGGAAAATCCTCTACGCACACAACATTATTACCAGTATCAGGTGATTCTCAAGCCCTCCCGTGAAAATGTGCAGGATCTTTATCTGGATAGTTTGCGATACGCGGGTTTAAAGCTTGAGGAGCACGATATTCGTTTTGTTCAGGATGATTGGGAATCGCCGACACTGGGGGCTTCGGGGTTGGGGTGGGAAGTGTGGCTGGATAGTCTTGAAGTCACACAATTTACCTATTTTCAGCAGATGGCGGGGATTACCTTAAACCCCATTTCGTGTGAAATCACCTACGGACTTGAGCGTATCGCGATGTTTTTGCAGGGGGTCAATGATCTTTTCAAACTTCAGTGGTCCAAAGACGTCAAGTATGGCGACCTGCGGCTGGCTTTTGAGAAGGAATATTGTCATTACAATTTTGAAGTCAGTGACACGAAGCTTTTGCATGAGCTTTTTGATAAGTACGAGGCAGAGGCCAAACGTTTGCTTGGTGCGGACCCCGTCCCGAGGGGGCATGTTAGCGATGATAAAACTGATTTATCTAACGTGTCCCCTCGGGACGGGGTCCGGTCAGCTACCGGACCAGGTCCGAATGTGCTGGTTTATCCCGCGTACGAGATGACACTTAAAACTTCCCATGTGTTTAATATGCTCGACGCTCGAGGAGCGGTGAGCGTCAACGAGCGCCCGACTTACATCGCCCGCGTAAGAAACTTGGCCAAAAAATGCGCTCAGAGATATATGGAAAAGGTTGCGTAATGTTTTCAATGTGCAGCGAGTGGCTTAGAAATCTTTTCGTGCCGACGTCCAATTTTCCCCACCCAGGAAAATTGGACTCGACGAAGAATTCGCGCTCGTCCCGCCTGAACGGCGGGACACCGTGGCCGCGCTCTTCATCGACGCGTCACGAAAAGATTTCTAAACCACTCGCTGTATTGTGGTCATCATGAACAAATCCAAATATTCTTCAAACGATTTGCTTTTTGAAATAGGGTGTGAGGAGCTTCCAGCCACTTCTTTAGCGGATATTTTCGAGGGGACGACGCTTGAGAACAATCCTTTTGCTGAAAAATTAAAAAAGCTTTTGATCGATCAGCGTATCGCGTTTGAATCTTGCCGTGCGTGGTCGACCCCACGCCGTTTGGTGTTTGGTGTCAGCGGTATTGCGGCTTCACAGACGGCGCGGGACCAGATGACCAAGCTTTTTGCGCGGGAGGATGCGTATTCTGCCGACGGTCAGCCGACGGAAAAATTCCTCACGATTTTAAAGCATCGCGGTGCGTCGGTGGCTGACACGGTGGTGTCGGATTTTAACGGGAAACCTTTTGTGTTTATCCGTAAGGCCGAAGCTTGCGAGAAAACTGAGAAAATTCTTCCCGGGATTTTTGAGACTCTCGTTAAGACGCTCAATTTCCCCAAAAATATGAAATGGGACGATTCCGGCATCACTTTTTCTCGCCCCATCCGTAACTATCTGGCAATTCTTGGCACAAAAATTTTAAAGTTTAAGATTGGTCACACCGCTTCGTCAGCCTCAACGGTTTTTTTCATCAAAGGAAAGCGCCTGCGCGTGCCTGTGAAGAATGCAGCTTCGTACTGCAGCGCGCTTAAAAAACATGGGGTTTTTCTGGATCAGATCCTTCGCAAACAAAAGATCCAGGAGGAGCTTGAGAAGCTTGCTTCCTCAATGAGTCTTAAACTTTACGAGGATCCTTTTCTTTTAAATGAGGTGAATTATCTCGTGGAAGTCCCGCATGCTCTGGCGGCCCCCTTCGGAAATGAATTTTTGTCTTTGCCTCTGGAAGTTTTGGCGGTCAGCATGGCTCGTAAGCAGAGAATATTTGGCGTTCTCGATAAAAATGGGAAATTAGCTCCCAAATTAATCGCGGTGCTCGACGGGGCAAGGACTGCTTCCGAGAAAAAGGTGATTTCTAAAAATATCGAAAATATTCTTCAGGCCAAGCTTCAAGACAGCTTGCATTTCTACCGCGAGGATATCAAGGCTGGTTTTGAGAAAAAACGTGAAGAGCTTAAAAATCTTGTTTTCCTCAAAGGCGCTGGCTCAATGCTGGAGAAGTCGGATCGCTTGGTGCGATTAGCATCAAAAGTTGCAACCCAGGATAAGCAGATTTTGGAGCGCGCCGCTTATCATGCGAAGACAGATCTTTTGACACAAATGGTGGGTGAGTTTCCCGAGCTTCAAGGAATCATGGGTAAATATTATGTTCTTGAGAGCTTAAAAGACGAGCGTGTTGCGGCGGCGATTGGCGAGCAGTATTTGCCTCGGACGGTGCAGGATAAGCTTCCCGAGACGGTGCCGGGAGCTCTTTTATCCGTCTTGGACAAGGCCGATCTGATCGTGGCTTGTTTTGGTTTGGGACTGGAACCTACCAGCAGTATGGATCCCTATGGTTTGCGGCGCAGTGCCTCGGCTATTTTTAAAATTATCCTTGAGAAAAAAATAGATCTTTCGTGGACAACCCTCATCCAACAGATTCAGCACGAGCTGGGAGCTTACATCCTAAAAGACAAGCAGGCAGCGCTTCCAGCCAAGCTAGATCTTTTTTTTAAGGACCGCTTCAAGGCAGTGCTTGCAGATCGGGGCCTGCGTGAGGATCTGGTGGATGCGGTGATGGCTTCGGGATTTGATCGGCCTTATGAAGTTTTTGAGCGGGCGCAGCTGCTTTCAAAAATTTTGAACGAAGAACCTTTTACCAAAGCCTGTAAAGTCGTCGAACGTACTTTTAATATTTTAAAAGGCAACAAAGATTCTTTGCCGCAAGCGATTGACCCTCAAGTTTTTACCGAAAATCTTGAGCGGGAAGTTTTTAAGCGTTACCAAGAATATCACCAGAAGATCCGAGCGGCTCAAAGTGGGCGCGACTACGCCGGAGCAACAAGCTTGTATGCGGAGGCTTTTTTTGATATCTTGGGTGAGTTCTTTGAGAAGGTCTTTATCAACACTGAGGACATCAAAGTAAGAACCAATAGGCTTTTACTCTTAAAAACAATCAAAGAGCTTTATACCCAAAATATTGCGGAGCTTTCAAAAGTCCGCATCTAATTTTTTAATCAAAAGGAGTCTTAAATCCAATGGCCGTCATGACAGAAGATAAATCTAGAAAAGAAGGAAACACCAACTCCATGAAGAAGTATGTATATTTTTTTGGCAATGCAAAAGCAGAAGGGACCAAAGATCAGCGGGTTCTCCTGGGCGGCAAAGGAGCCAATCTTGCTGAAATGACCAATTTAGGGATTCCTGTGCCTCCGGGTTTTACGATCTCCACCGTTGCTTGCAAAGAGTTTTACGCTCAGAATTCCCGCTGGCCCCAGGGGCTTGAAGCCGAGGTCAACGAAAACCTTAAGAAAATTGAGCAAGCCACGGGTAAAAAGTTTGGATCCAGCGACAATCCTCTTTTGGTTTCGGTGCGCTCGGGCGCTTCCGTCTCTCTTCCGGGGATGATGGATACCATTCTAAATCTTGGAATCAATGATGAGGCGGTCAAAGGCCTTATCCAAAAGTCAGGCAATGAGCGTTTTGCCTATGATGCGTATCGCCGTTTTATCCAGATGTTCTCAAACGTGGTGCTCGAGATGGAGCATCATGATTTTGAACACATTTTGAAAGCGAAAAAGGCCAAGCTGAAAGTCAAAGATGACACTCAGCTCAATGCCCAAGCATTAAAAGAGCTTGTCAAAGAGTACAAAGACTGCGTTAAGAAAAAGACCAAGAAAGCGTTTCCGGAAAATCCGATGGATCAGCTCAAGCTGGCCTGCGACGCGGTGTTTAAGTCATGGAACAACAATCGCGCGATCATCTACCGCAATCTCAACAAAATTCCCCATGATCTTGGGACCGGCATCAATGTCCAGTCCATGGTGTTTGGCAACATGGGTGAGACCAGTGGTACCGGCGTGGCGTTTACACGTGACCCGGGCACCGGAGAACATAAATTTTTCGGAGAATTTTTGATCAACGCTCAAGGCGAGGACGTGGTGGCCGGTATTCGTACCCCCAATCCTATCGCTCAGCTAAAGCAGGTCATGCCTTCGGCTTATGCAGAGCTTGAGGCGATCTATCAGAGACTTGAGAAGCATTTTCGTGACATGCAGGATCTGGAATTTACGATTGAAGATCGCAAGCTTTTCTTGCTTCAAACCCGCAATGGAAAGCGTTCGGCCGCCGCGGCGGTAAGAATCGCCTGTGAGATGGTCAAAGAAGGGCTGATTTCAAAGGAAGAGGCGCTTTTGCGTGTCCAGCCGGAGCAGCTGGATCAGCTTTTACATCCTACGATTGACACCAAAGCTAAGCTCAGTATTTTGGCCAAGGGTCTCCCGGCTTCTCCGGGTGCTGCTGTGGGACAAGTGGTGTTTACGGCAGAGGATGCCATCGAAGCGGCAGAAGAAAAGGGTGAGAAAACGATTTTGGTCCGTATGGAAACTTCCCCTGAAGATGTCGGAGGCATGATTGCGGCCGAAGGGATTTTGACTGCCACCGGTGGCATGACCAGTCACGCGGCAGTGGTTGCTCGCGGGATGGGAAAATGCTGCGTGGCCGGTTGCGGTGCGATTCACATCGATGAAAAAGGAAAGTTTTTCACGGTGACCGATAAAGCGGGTAAAACCGTAAAGGTGAAGGAGGGAGATTACATCACTTTGAACGGTAGCACCGGTGAAGTTATTCTTGGACAAGTGCAACTGGTGACCCCTGAGCTGGGTTCGGACTTCAAACAATTTATGGGTTGGGCCGATGATGTTCGCCGCTTAAAAGTTCGCACCAACGCGGATACTCCTGAAGACTCTAAGATCGCCCGTAATTTTGGCGCGGAAGGAATCGGGCTCTGCCGTACGGAGCACATGTTCTTTGGCGACAATCGTCTCAAAATTGTGCGTGAGATGATTTTGGCTAATAACGAAAAAGATCGCATCAAGGCACTCAATAAGCTTGAGCCGATGCAGAAGGCTGATTTTAAAGGAATCTTTAAGGCGATGGCCGGTCTTCCTGTGACCATTCGTCTTCTGGATCCACCGCTTCATGAATTTTTACCCAAAGGTGGCAAAGAGCTTCAGAAGGTTTCCAAAGAACTCAAGATCTCCGTCAAGGATCTTGAGAAAAAAGTGATCTCACTTCACGAAGTCAACCCGATGCTCGGTCATCGTGGTTGCCGCTTGGCGGTGACTTATCCTGAAATCTACAAAATGCAGTCCAAGGCTATTTTTGAGGCAGCCGCGGATTTGGCCAAGGAAGGTCTCCGCGTGGTTCCAGAGGTCATGATTCCTCTGGTGGGCATGATTGGGGAGCTTACTTTTACCAAAAAAGACGTGATTGAGATCGCCGAGGCTGTCATGGCCCAGCGCAAGGTGAAGATTGATTACCTCGTGGGAACCATGATTGAAGTTCCTCGCGCGGCGCTCATCTCTCAGGAGTTGGCCAAAGAAGCGGAGTTTTATAGCTTCGGGACCAACGATTTGACACAGATGACGTTTGGGTTTTCTCGCGATGACGTCGGAAAGTTTTTGCCTTACTACATCGACAAGGGTCTTTTGAAAGTGGATCCGTTCGTGTCAATTGATCAGACCGGTGTTGGCAGTCTGATTGAGCTTGCCGTGACCAAGGGCCGTGCGGTCAAACCCAATCTCAAAGTCGGTATCTGCGGAGAACATGGCGGAGATCCTTCTTCGATTGAGTTTTGTCATCGCTCTAAACTGGATTATGTGAGCTGCTCACCGTTTCGTGTGCCTATCGCAAGATTGGCGGCCGCACAGGCGGTGTTGAAAGAGAAAAAGGCCTAAAGGATCGCGTGGATGCGCTAAAGCTTTACATCAAGGACATACGTCATATTCCTCTTTTCACGCCGGAAGAGGAATTGAAGTGTGCCAAGAAAATCAAACGCGGGGATGCGCAGGCCCGGCGTTTGATGATACGCTCCAATCTCCGTTTGGTGATCAATATTGCCAAGCAATATTCCACCTACGGAGTGCCGCTCCTGGACCTCATCGAGGAAGGCAACCTGGGCCTCATGAAAGCTGTGAGCAAGTATAATCCCAAGCTTGGCTATCGCTTTTCAACGTATGCCGCTTGGTGGATTAAGCAGCATGTGACTCGGGCCTTAGCGGATCAGGGAAAAACGGTCCGCATTCCGGTGTACATGGTGGAACTTCTCTCCAAATACAAAAAAATCAAAGAGAGACTGACTCACCGGTACCGTCGTTCCCCTAAAATCCAAGAGTTGGCACGCTCGATGAAAATTCCTGTTTCCAAAATCAAAGAGATCGCTCAGTACGATCAAGGAACCACCTCGATTGATCAGCCCGTTGGCGAAGAGGGCGAATCTTCAATTGTGGACATCATGGAAGATATGAGCGCCGTCAGCTCTTTTGATCAGGTCAATGCCATCCTTCGGTCTGAGAGAATTTATGAGCTCTTGGAGAAAATGAATCCGCGTGAGAAAGAGATCTTAGAGCTTCGCTTTGGTCTCAACAATGGAGACACCAAGACCCTCAATGAGGCCGCCCAGATTTTTGGAATTACCCGTGAACGTGTTCGTCAAATTGAAGCCTCCGCCCTCAAAAAGCTCCGCCATATGATCGGCACTGACAGTCGCGAAAATTTGTAGCTCTTTCTTTTGAGGCTTTTTCAGCAGACAAGTAGCCCCGGTAGCTCAAATGGATAGAGCACAGGTTTCCTAAACCTGGCATGACGGTTCAATTCCGTCCTGGGGCAATTTTCAAAATAATACCCCATCTGCTTTGTTGCAAGCTCCGCCCGCTCAGTCAACGTAGCTATCGCTACGCCTCCTTCGCATGCTCGCTTGCGCCGCGCATCTGGGCTATTATTTTGAAAATTGCACGCTAATACGATTTTAATCGATTAACAGAAAATTGATTAAACCTGATAAAAAGGGCTTGACTCGAGCGTTACATTTTCGTAACATAACCAGTGTTGTACTACATTATTACAACAGTAGATAACCTACATTATGCCGCAGAAAGGGGTGAACAAACCTAAAGGCTCTAAGGTTATCGGGCGAAAGCCTACTTAAAAGCAATACCCTAAAATCGAAAATAAAGTAATTCCTAGGAGATTTAAACAATGAAGCAATTCAAAGCGTTATTTGTATTTGCGCTTGCGGCTTTCTTGTCGGTCCCTGCATTCGCGGAAACGCAGAATGTCAGAGTGAGCGGCGCGATTGACTCGTATGCGTTTGCCCGTTATGACTATGATCTGGCCAAGAACAACGACGCCAGCGTACTACCCGTGGGCTCTACAGCTCCCGGAGCAGTGCACGCCGGTGGTTATTTGACCAGCCAACAGTCTGAAGCGGATCAGTTCTTCAGAACGAACACCCAGATCGAAGTGGCTGCTGACCTGACGGACAATGTGTCCACAGTCGTCAACCTCGTAAACCAGAGAGACTGGAATGGCGATGCGGTTGATACAACCGGTACTGCCACTTCTTCTGCTGGCGCTGAGTTTGATATCCTCTTGGATCTTGCTTATGTTCAGATGAAGGAGATTTTCTATTCTCCTCTCACCCTGACCATCGGCCGTCAGGATATCTGGCTTGGACGTGGTTTCGTGATCGGTAACAACCAGACTGCTTGGGATCCTCAAAGCATCCTTCAAGCGGATGAGTATGCCGTTACGACAGCGTTTGATGCTATCCGTGCAACCCTTGATTTCAATCCTTGGACGATCGATGTGATCTTCTCCAAGATTCAAGAAGGTTCACTCAACCCAGAAGACGATCGCGATCTATTCATCACGAATGTAAACTACAAGTTCGCCGAGTACAATGCGGTGGCCGAAGGTTATTACATTCTTGATCAGGATCGTAACACCGTTTCTGGCGCGACTGGAAGCGATCCAAACCAGACCAACACCCTTGGTGGACGTGTCCAGTTTGATCCCATCTCTCAGATCACTCTCGGTGGTGAACTTGCCTATCAGTTTGGCGAATACACCACAGGGACTCTCGACAGAGATCGTGATGCTTGGGGCGTCGATATATTTGGTACCTACCGTTGGGACAATGCTTGGAAGCCTGAGCTAACCCTCGAGTACGTACTTTTCACCGGTGAAGAAACAACCACCGGCACCAATGATGAGTACAATGCTTGGAACTCCCTCTACCGTGGTAAGTTCTGGACCGCTTATGCGGATTTCCGTGAATTTGTTTATGCCACAGCTGATGGATCCGATCAACCTGCCACTGAGAACACTCAGTTCATCCAGGTCAAAGGTTCTTTGAAGCCTCTCGATGATTTACTTCTCGAAGCTTCTTTCACCTACCTCTGGAACGACGAGTCCATCGTGGTTTCTGGTGTCGAGCGTGATGACCAAATCGGTTGGGAAGTGGATCTTCAGGCGACCTATGATTACACCGAAGATGTGTCTTTCGGTCTTCTCACTGGTTGGTTCGTTCCTGGTGATTACTACACAGCACCCAACGACAAGACAGCCACTGACATTGTCGGTTCTGTCAAGGTGACCTTCTAATTTAGAAGCGTCATTCGTTAAAAAACCCCTTGGAGTGAATAGCTCCAAGGGGTTTTTT
>CAZCDB010000054.1:0-9042 GCA_964497635.1 uncultured Planctomycetia bacterium
GCGCGGCTGGCCAGAAGTGAGGAATTTGATCAACTCTTGACCAGGCTTCTTGGCCAAGACAATAGAAAAAAAGTGTCAAATACCCAGCGCAGAAATTTACTGCAACTAGATCGATCGAAGGCGTCTTTTGAAAATGACGCCATAGATATTTTAAAATTCCGCCAAATTTCTAAAGAGGCCACAAAATCCATCCTTTCTTTTCTTCGGGGGGAATCTGGGCTTCAAAAAGAGCCCTCGCTCATTCAAGAAGACTCGCTGATTGGTTCTTTGGCTAAACAGTTGGGTATCGAGATTTATGTGCCACGGTCCGCTAGAACTGAAATGAGAACAAATGCTCTATGGCAATACACACTTGATGTGGATGACAACACAAGACGGATTATTCACGAAAATTTAATCCCCGCGTATCGAGGGGGCCGGCCGGTGCCAGTGAAGATCACTTTTAGAGGAAATAATGCGGTCTACATTACCAGTGAAGGTCTTGGCTGGAAGGATCTGCCCTTTGACGACAGAGAACAATATCAGGAAAATTTTTATCAGTTTGTTTATGAGGCAGCCATCCTTGAAAATAGATCAGAAGGCGAGGCACGTGACCACGCTCAAAAAGAGGTCAAGAAAATAAAAAATTTTGATTTTGTAATCGGCCATTCATTGGAAGCTGGCCAGACTGAAAGATCAATCGAGTCCATCAAGGATTGGATTTTTGAACATACGCGGTCCGGTGACGAAAATACCCAATTTATTTTCAGAGGGACATTGAGCCCTGAGTTTAAAGGAGAGCAGATATCAAGCCGTACGATTCAAAGGAAATCGACTCGTTTTCAGAATGGATCGGAAAGTTTTCGGATTGTCACTCGCAAAATACCGCGCAGGATGTTGGTAAGAAAAGCTGGGCCGGGCAAGACCTATTCAATCGTTGAGGAAAAATTAGCTCCCGGTAAAAATGGTTTTGTTGCGCGGGTGGATATCTATCTGGATAAAAAGGAGAATTCAGATATTAAGATAGGGCGGTTTTATGCCAATGTCGATGTGGATACCGAGAGCGTGATGAGTGATGTAGGTTATGTGGTCGATCCTAAGTGGCAAAATCTTGGGCTCATGTCCGAGGTTCTCGCGCAGGACGCCTCACAATTTTTCCGACCGGGCATGGTTTTTGAGGGGGATGTGATTAACAAAGGAACTCTTGAGTATCTGGCCCAAGTTTTATCACAAGCCAATATTTCTGGAAAGGAGGCAGAGCTAAATCAGCTGAGACAGTTGCTGGCCAAAAATCCTTCAGAAGATATTTTAAAAGACATGATTATCACCTTCATGGAACAAGGATATGTTTTCACCCCTGAAGATATTGCTAAAACACCTATCGGTATATTGGCGATTCGCGCAGGCCTGATCGATTCAAAGTTTGAAGTCGGCTCAATGACAGTGGAAAGATTCTCAAAACCAGTCCAAGCCATATTTTTTAGAGCCAAGGTTCCCGCCGCACGGTTGGCAAACGATAAAAAACTTAAAAAGGCTAGAGAGAAGAATCGGAAGATGGATAAAGCGTTTGATGCGCTCGACCTGGCTATTGAATATTCACGTCAGGTTCTGAATCGAGAGGTGCCGACGGATGAAAAATCTTTGCAAGGATTTGTCGCTGATTTGTCCGAGGCGATAGCTAGGTCCCATCAGGTTCCAGGAAAAGACCTAACAGACTCTGGAGTAGAACACCGGAGAAGTATTTTAGCCAATTTACATGCAAAGCTTGGCTCGGTTTTATTTAAGATCGGGCGTTACCAGTATGAAGCTGGTTCTTTTGAAGCCGCGGAAGAGTCGTATAGCCAATCAGTGAATCATTTTAACCAGTCCGTTGACCTTAGGAAACGCGCAGATTCTCTGGACGTGCCAAAAACACGATATTATCTCTCACTTTCAGTCGCGGCTCGTGCGATCAATTTTTATGAAAAAGCCCTATCTCTAAAGGTTGATTTAAGTAGAACCAAGCTAAAATTTACAAAACCATTTTATGAAGGCTATCTGACAACATCAACGGTTGATCATACAACGGATGAAGAAGTAGATTTAGCCATTCGCGACGGCGAAGCGGATGTGGCTTTGCTACGGCAATTGATCACCAATGCCAAAGCACATTCAAAAAAAGGCGCGCGGTTGGCCGCTCCCATCGAACAGTTCAACAACACGAAGGATCTTTTTGAATCTTTAGATGTTTCTAACCTCGATACAGAAACCATCTTGGTAGATTGGGGTGGTGGTAAAAATTCTACATTTGCGAGAGAAATGGCAAAGCAATTTCCCGAAGCTTCTTTTTATAATCTGGAAACTGGCGGCCTTTGGAAGATCCAAGGCGGATCTTCTGTCCCGGATTCTTCGAGGCTGGATGGAAGGGTTCGTGTCTTATTTGTTAACGCGATGAACGCAGAAAATTTTGACCTATTTTTGGCCGATGCGATTCGGCTGACGAGTACGGGTTCATTGATTTTCATGCGTCCTCATAGCGCTAATATCAATTTTTTTGAAGGAGGAGGCGGCGAACAAGCTCTTGAGCAATCTGGTTTTAAACGGGTTCAAAAGATCACGCAATTACCGTCAGACTATCCGTCGACGAGATATATCAGTCGTGAGCCACTTTTTGTATTTCGAAGAGAATCCACACCAGCTGAGGTTTTGGATATTCCAATTCCCGCACGGTTGGCAAATGACCTGGATCTAAAAAAAATAGCGGAACAAACCCCCGGTTTGGTTTTGCCCCCAAAAACAATCTATAAACCGAATGCTGTTTTAAGCGAGTTACCTTTTACGGATGCCCCGCATGTTGGCATTACATTTCTTGACGGTCATATCGGAGAATTTACCTTTGCCGAAGAAGGTGTAAAAACAGCTTTTTCTGACCCATCACAGCGGGCAAATTTCTTACTCATTCCAAGAATCAAAAGCAATCTTATTTTCCATGAGGGACGATTTTATACACGCACCGCGCTTTGGAAAGACAAGGGAACTTGGTTCTTCGGATATTTTTCGGAACCGGTTTTAATCGACAAGCTGTATGTATCAGAAGTGAAGTTTGAGTATGTTGAAAAACTAAGGGCTGCTGGTGCCATTACGATTTCACCGGATGACGATAATTCACCTCTTCTCACCAAGCTGCAACAGCGCCATTTCCTGGAACAGGCTTCGTGGGCTCATCCCGAAGCTTTTCTAAGCTACCCCTATCTTGAACTGAAGCAGAACGAAGACCCGAAAGTTATTGCCGATAAGATCCATCAATTTTCAAAAGATCACCGGTTCTTTGTGCTTAAGCCGGTGAACGACAGTTTTGGTAATGGGGTGGCGCTCTATAATTTGGATCAGGTTCATGATATGAGTACTACACTACATGCCGCGGTCGAGCACGCTGTCGACCTTACGCACGCATCTGATGCTCTCATCGAGAAGGGGATCCGCTCGAAACCTTATTATAAAAATGAGGTGCTAAATGACTGGAATGTCCGAGTAGCTCTAGTGAAAGGCGAGGACGGTACTTATCGGTCGGATGTACGTAACATGGCTTATGTCCGGCGTCAGCCCATGGAAAAAGGTTTGCCGGTAAATTTTGCCAAAGGAGCCGAGCTGGATTGGCTCCGGGGTATTTTGGGCGCTGCCTTTGGCGATAAAAAAGAGGTTGTTTTTGATAAACTTCAAAATGCAGTGGACACTTTGGCCCTTGAATTGAATCGATTGGATCTTAAAAGCCCCATTCTTGGACTCGACGTTATTCTCGATGAGGAGGCCAATGTTTACGTAATCGAGATCAATGATGGCAGGCTAGATACTCTTTACGACATCGATGCTTATCACCGGGAGTGGGGAATAACCGATCCAAGAAAAGGGGCCCGTACGCTTGCGGCGTATTTGCGCCGCCAGGCTTTTCAGAACTATACTCCTCAAAAACCTAGAACCATTATTCTGCCGCAGGACTCTGATCATTTGCAGTGGCTGAATGATAATCTTGCTTTTATTTCGGGCTCAAGGCTAGCTGGTTCAACAAATCTACGCTTTCCCAACAGGCCAGTTGTCGGAATTTTGTCTCAGCACAGAAGCAAGGGCGAGCGGCTTCTCATCGAAGAAAGCCTTAAAGAGACTTTTGCGGTAAATTCGGAGCCGATTAATTTTATTTTAATTCCCGGTGGTGAAAATGATTTGGTTGTATCGGGAGACAAGTTCTACGCTAAAACCGGCGAGTGGCTGGAGTCGGACAAGCGTTGGGTTGAGCATACATTTGAAGAGCCTATTTTGATCGATTTGTTGTATGCCACAGATCCTGATTCCAAAAAGGTTGCTTCTTTGAGGTTCTTGGGTGCCGAGTCTCCTGCGGCAGAGGACGATAAACTTTATCAGCGGTGGTTTCTGAAGCAGGCTTCCAAAGAGCATGGCAACGCTTTTCTAAGCTACCCCTATCTTGAATTAAAACAGGGAGAAGAGTTTAGGAGCCTTCTTGAAAAGATCCGCACGTTTTCATCTCGAAATCCTTTTTTTGTCATTAAGCCAGCTAACGGGGCGAAAGGCAACGGAGTGAAGCTCTACGACTTGAGCCAAACCACTGACACAACTACATTGCTAGAGGTCGCAGCTCTGCATGCGGAGGAACTCACACGCACCGTTGACGCTCTAATTGAAAAAGGTATTCGCCCGGCAGCTTATTATAAAAATAGTGTCTTAAATGACTGGAATATCCGTGCGGCTTTAGTGAAAGGAGCGGATGGTCAATATCATTCCGACGTGCGTAATATGGCATACGTAAGACGTCAACCGATGGACAGGGGGATAGCGGTGAATGTTTCAGGAGAAGCGGAGAGAGATTGGCTTGCGGGAACGTTAGGTGGCGCTTTCGGTGAGCAGAAAGAAGTGGTTTATACCAAGCTTCAAAAAGCCATCGATGAGCTTGCGATTGCTCTCAATACTTCGAATTTCGAAAGCCCGGTTATCGGCGTTGATCTGATCATTGATAAAGACGCAAATGTTTATGTAATCGAGATTAATGATGGCTATGTGAATACCCTGCGGATCATAGAAGAAAACGCAAATTTTTTTGGGATACGAGATCCTCGCGCTGGAACCAGAGATTTGTCTATATATCTTGCCAAAGAGGCGAAAAAAAAATATCTATCTAACAATCAAACCAATACTCCGAGAAAGATTTCAGCCGCACGGCTTGCCCTGAGCCTGTCGAAGGGGTTGGCGGTTTCCAAAATCCACCAGGCTTTTTTGGCGGGGAAAATGGTCTCCTATAGTGAGGCTGAAAGTCGTTTGAGTGATTTTGCTGCTTCTGTGTTACCTCCAGGAACAGAAAACGAGCTTGCCGAGCTAGTGGCGGCGGCAAAGACTCAATATCCAGATGATGTCGCCGGTTTTTGGGTGATGATTTATCCGGTGTTGAGATTTCTGGAGGGATCCGGTTATGGTTTGGAAGATACACGCTTTTATTTATCCGAAGAGGCGCGTATGGTCCAAGCTTTGTTGACGCGAGGCAATCAGCGGTGGAATAAACGACTTATTCTTGAGACAGTTTTTAAAGCCGCGATCAGCCAGGAACCCAAGCTAAGTTTATCTGCCAATATCAAGACGATGAGAGAGCAAAATCTATCATCTGTCATTGGCGCAAAGCTTTACCAGGTTTATATGACTGTTTTGCAAGATCGGGGCAAGCATCCGGATAGGATTTTTGTCAATTGGCCAACAGTTCTTTCTAGGGCAGGTCTTGATCCATCGGAATATTACCAAAGGATTCCTCAAGGCCAAATAGGAAAGCTTTCAGAGCCCGAGGTAAAGGTATTTGAAATCTTGGAGGGTGAAGATGGATCTGTTGGAGTATTGGGTAATGAATTAAGTGTCTCTAGAATCTTGACGCGTGAATTGATCACAAAGCTTAAAGCTGCAAGACCGGATTTAAGAAGAATCGCTGTTCAGGGTTTGGCGATAAAAAATGGATCAGCGTTTTTAAGTGTAAGTCTTTTTGGCAATGACTATCAAACTTCCGTGCCTGGAACAGGATCTCAAGATGAGCTTTTTACCGGGGTTTTGGATATCACCGAAGAAGAGCCAAGACTTATTTCAGTGTTTGACCAAGAAAACGAAAAGGTTTATCCCACCCAAGCCCAGCGATTGGTGTATTTTTTTAAGGATCCGGTTGATCCGGGTTCGTTGACTGTCAGTGAAAGTGGTTTGATTGGGGGCTTGTCTCCCGCCAAAGGCATTGATCTTTTTACAGAAAAATTGTGGCAGCAAGCAGAAAAATCCGGAGCAAAAACCGTAGTTGTCACCAATATAGAAGCTTATAACGACAGTAACACAGGCAAAGCCAAGTTTAGTCTTGGAGATGTGGAATACACGACAAATCGGCGTTTTGACTCTCAGAAAAAAATGAAGCTGTGGGCGATTCTGGACCCTCGCACCAGGACGGTGCAAGTCGCCTATAATCAAGTGGACAATCAGCAGGTTCATCCTTATTTTTCTCAGAGGCGTATTTTGACTCAGTTTGAAATGAAGGAGGGAGTGTTTGAGTCAGGCCCTCTTTATCGAGCGTATCGGGACATCCCTCATTCATTTTGGGGGCAGAAACGCATCAGACAATCAAAAAAAATAGCGATCACCGGACAAAAAGTCTATCAAGCCAACCCCATTGGTTTTGAGACTAAAGAACGATATGAAATTTACTTTGCTAATAGACAGGGGAAGACACAGGTGATTCCGCTGTCCATAGAGTATGAACCCAGATCCAACTCGCAGATTTTGATTATTGTCAATCCAAGAACCCGGACTGTTTTGGAGGTGTGGGATTATCCCAATAAAGCCCAGCTTTTTCCTAAATATCATGATTTTTCTCAAAACAAGTCTTCGGGTGACAAGGCAGCCTTGATAACGACTGAAGGTAATATAAGCGGCGGGACTCTCCTGTCTGGTCGGCGGTTTAACTCCATTGATGAAGAGGTGGAATACATTCGGTCCATTTGGCTTGCGGGTAAGAATCCATTTTTAGGTCTTTATCAAAGACCACATGTAGCCCAGGTGCTAAAGATTCTTAAAAATTATTATGACGAATATTTTTCTCCAGGAAATGAGGGGGAAGCAGATTTCAAAAATCTTTTAAAGACAGTCGCTTCCTATGCAATAGACAATCCCTTTTTAACATGGCAGCTTGCGTACCCGGTGCTTGAGGAGGCGATGGATACCCCACCAGGCAAGGTTGCAGATCTTTTTCAAAAACAGATTGATCACATTTTATTTTTACAAAGCGCTTTTAAAGCTCGCACCAGGGCTAAGCGGTCAGAATCGATGGTTTCTACTCCGAGTAAACGGGTTTTGGTGAAGGGCGCACGGCTTGCCCACCGAAGCTCGGAGAGCAGAGGAGGATTGGCTCGTTTTGTCGCGAAGGTTGCTCATGTTAAGCATTTATCCGAGGGTTTCCAAGGAAACATCGCCATTGGAGATGACACGCTCTTAAAAGTCCAGGTAGAAGGTGGAAAGCTTATTGTTCATGGTTTGGGAGGCCGTCCTGTTGTGATTAGCAAACACTTCCGCCTTGTCAAAGGGAAGGGGAAGGTCTCTAAAGCCGTTGTCGATATGTCTGTTTTTCAGAGGATTTTTAGAGAATCCGATGCGGCAATGGACACTGTACTTGAAGGGGTTCCGGAAGCCATTTCTCAAACAAAAGCGATTCTTGCCATTGACCTTGACTGGTTTGGGAGAGAAGAGTTGGGCCCCAACCTTAGTTATTTAATCCCAAGACTTATCGCGGACTCGAAAAGGGATCAAAATTTTAGAGTTCTCTTGAGAGGGGACTCTTGGAAAATAGACCAGGCTCTGGCACAAGCGAACACAAGCCTGGGAAAAAACCAAAAATTATTTTATCGGGACAAGGAAGCTCTCGTGAACGAAAACTCTGGCTACGATACCGCCCTCTCAGCTTCACTAGACTCTTGGGACGGCAAGACGGCTACCCCCAGTTTTCCAGGGGCCAGAAGATTACTTGTCCGAAGGCTCGAGAGAGGAGATGTCCCCAATCTCAATGTTTTGCGAGTATCGCTTTTGGAAGCACGGATAGGAGAGATGAAGACCTCCAACCCTCAATTTACCAGGTTCCGCCGGGCGATAGAAATCCTACTAGGCCAATCCATCACCAACGACCAAGACTTTATCGATTTTGTCGAGGGAAGATCATCCAACAATCTAGGCTTTTACGCCTTAAAACCTCTACTTCACACCGATCAATTACTTCAAGTTCTACGTCTGGCTCAAAGGATGGCGGAGCAGTCGGCTTAAGCGGCTTGAACGACCGTCACTTTTTTCATCGAGATGGTTGTCTTGGGTTTGTCGTTACCATCGACGGGAACGTTGGCGATGGCTTTGACGACGTCAATTCCCTTGGTGACCTGACCGAAGATGGAGTGTTTGTTGTCCAGCCACGGGGTCGGGGCATCGGTGATGAAAAACTGACTGCCGTTGGTGTTGGGGCCGGAGTTGGCCATCGAAAGAACGCCCGCTTTGTCGTGGTGAAGCTTCATATTAAACTCATCCCGAAATTCATAACCGGGTCCGCCCATGCCGGTTCCCGTGGGGTCACCCGTCTGGATCATAAAATCAGGAATGACGCGGTGGAAAATAATCCCGTCATAAAAGCCCTTTTTGGCCAGGGTGATAAAATTTTTGACTGTTTCGGGTGCCTTGTCGTCAAAGAGCTCGCCTTCAATGTTGCCCATCGTGGTTTCAATCACAAATTTAGACTTGGCCATGACTTTTTCCTTTTCTTGGTTGACGGCAACAACGGGTGTCGCGCTTTCAGTTGCAACCGTTTTGGGTTTATTTTTTGTTTTAGCAAAATTGTTGGCAGCCGATGCAGGGCCAGTGGCAATAAAAAACAACATCAACATCAAAACAGATAATTTTCGAGTCATCTACTTCTCCTTGTTTCCAAAATAATTTTTACAATCTTAGCATGAGCGGAGGAAAAAGGATATTTTGAAAAATCTTTTGAAGTAATCCAAGTGGATTTCCAGTGCAGGCCACGGG
>CAZCDB010000055.1:0-8893 GCA_964497635.1 uncultured Planctomycetia bacterium
GATAATCCGAAAGCCGCGCCCCTTCCACCGCCGCGCCCGCAAGCTCCGCCAAAGAAAAAGCTCCGACAAAACTATCAAGATCCACTCCGACTTCAGAAAACTTCAAACCTTTGGCTTGGGATAAAAGCTTGGCAACGGCTTGGCGCACATCTTCTAGCTTCAAAGTTTCTTTTTTCCCAAGACCCAGACGCAAAACCACTTCCCCCGATTTTGGGGCAGTCAAAATCAAATGACTCTCACCGCGCTTGCCTGAAAATTTTGGGTCCGCGCCTCCCTCAAAAAAACCCACCCCCAAAATCTCACAACCTTTTCCCGGTTTGGTTGAAACATTAAAATTAATCTTCATGGTTTTCTCCGTTTTAACTGATAGGTTCTGTCACTAAAAGTGGAGTCATGGATGAGTCATCATCATGACCTAGTTTTTTCAAAAAATTCTTGATCAGTTCTTCCTCGACCTGAGTGCACTGCTCATGCTCCATACTCCCACAAGCCAGTTGCCCTCCTGCAATCATGCCATGCCCTCCAGCGGTTCCGCGTTTGCCGATGAGCTGTCTTAAAAACCGCCCGGCATGACCATGAATATTGGTGGTTCGCACCGAAACAATGAGACGATTTTCAAAACGCCCCACACAAATCGCCCAAGTCACCTTTTCGCAGCGCAGCATAAAATCAGCGATAAAAGCAACGTAGTCCGGATTTTCAACTTCCCCCAAGACCGTGGCCACTGCATTTTTGTACATTTTGCTATGATGCAAAGCCCGGTTGAGCGTAATAAAATAATCACGCGGCAGTCTCGGATGCGTAATCCCTGCCAAAAGTTTTTTGTTGCTCAAAGGAAAAAGAGCCAGATAAGCCTGAATGTCCGTCTCACGCGCTTCGCGCCCCAAATCTTGTGTCTCCGAGCTAATCCCGTATGAGAGAGCTGTCGCCAACTGCGAGGAAATATTCAAACCGCTGGCCAAAAGATACTCCGTGAGAATCGTCGCGGTCGCGCCGTACTCCGTTCGGATATCCAGATAGTCGGCACGTGTTGTTTCGCGTAAGGTGTGATGATCGATGATGATGACAGGTTTTTTATTCAAAGAAAAAGAACTATTGCCTGTCTTGGGCTGCATGTCGACAAACGCATAATCATTGCCACGCTTTTGGTCTGCCTCGGAAAAAGGTTTTACGTGAAGCTTTAAGATGCGAATCATCGCGCGGTTTTCCGCACGCCCCACAATCCCGCCATAACGCACCACCGCCGGCACCTTAAATCTGGCCTTGGCAATATAAGCCAGAGTCAAAGCGGAAGAAAGAGAGTCGGGGTCCGGGTTGTCATGAGTCATGACCACCAAACGCTTGGTGTCTTTGAGCGCTTCCCCTATTTTTTCGAGCCGATCCTGGTAAGCGCCGAGATCCATCACTAGATTAGTACCGGGGACAAGCCGGATCTATTTCTTGCGACCAGGCATCGATGCCACCGACAAGATTTTTGACTTTTTTAAATCCAATTTTCTGCAAAAGATCCACTGCCTTGGCGCTACGACCACCAAAGTGACAGTTGACTACAATTTCGTCGGCGCTATCCAGCTCGCTCACCCGCTCCGGCAAAGTCCCCAGAGGGATCAATTTAGACGAGGGAATTTTGCAGATCTGATATTCGTTGGGTTCGCGCACATCCACGAGCACAAACTTTTCTTTCCGATCCAACTTGGACTTCAGTTCCTTGACCGTGATCTCAGGGATTCCCACATTGGCTCCGTTTTTTTTCTCCTCGCCGCGGGTCAATCCACAAAAAGCGTCATAATCAATCAGCTCTTTGACCGTCGGATTTTCGCTGCAGACAGGACATTTTGGATTTTTTCTAAACTTCACTTCACGAAAATTCATCTTGAGCGCGTCATAAAGCATCAGGCGCCCGATCAAAGGCTCTCCTCGCCCGATGATGAGCTTCACCACTTCCGTGGCCTGAATCACGCCGATCACACCCGGAAGAATTCCCAAAACTCCGCCCTCAGAACAACTGGGCACCATGCCCGGCGGTGGTGGCTCGGCAAAAAGACAGCGGTAGCAAGGCCCTTTGCCCGGATAAAATACAGTCGCCTGGCCATCAAAACGAAAAATGCTCCCATAAACAAAAGGCTTTCCGGCAAAAACACAAGCATCATTGACCAAATAACGCGTCTGAAAATTGTCGGTTCCATCCAAGACCATGTCATACTCTTTCAGAATCTTTTGGATGTTTTCTTTGGTCAGGCGCTCGTTATACGCCACCACTTTCACATTGGGGTTTATTTCTTTGAGACGTTCTTCGGCTGACTGAACCTTGGGCTTTCCAACGCTGGAAGTGCTATGAATGATTTGGCGCTGGAGATTTGAAAAATCAACGACATCAAAATCAACCAATCCGAGTGTTCCCACACCCGCAGCGGCCAGATACAAAGCGGCCGGTGAACCCAAGCCACCGGTGCCAATCATGAGAACCTTGGCGGCCTTTAATTTCTGCTGACCTTCCACACCCACTTCGGGCATGATCAAGTGTCGGCTATAACGCAAAACTTCATCTTGAGTTAAGTTCATTATCTCTCCATTAAAAAGTTTTAAAGTCTGTCATGACGAAGATAGGCATTATACCATTCCGGCGTTTTGAGCCACAATTTTCACGTTTCTCTTCATGCCCTCTATTTTTGGTCGTCTAATTGGGCTTCCTTGGTAGGTCTGGTTAAAATTATCCTCTGATTTTAGAGCCGCATCCTCAACCCCAATCCAACTTCCCGCAATTTTTTTGGGAAAAAGCTCTCCATGCGCTGTGGTTTTGGCTCGAAAATTATAGGGACACACGGTCTGACAGATATCGCAACCAAAAACCCACTCCCCCATTTGTTTTTGAATACCGGGTGGCGCTGCCTCCTTGGCTTCAATCGTCCAATAAGAAATACAACGAGTGGCATCCATCTGATAATCCCCCAAAAGAGCGCTCGTGGGACAAGCATCAATGCAGATGCGGCAAGAACCACAGGATCCGGTGTGAGGCGCGTCTGATTCAAGATCCAAATTGGTGACAAGGCTGGCCAAAAAAACCCAAGAACCAAAGTTGCGCGTAATCACATTGGTATTTTTTCCTACAAATCCAAGCCCTGCGGACTGTGCAAAAGCTTTTTCTAAAATCGGCCCCGTATCCACGTAAGATTTTATTTCTGTCTGAGGACCGGCAAGCTCTTGAATATAATTAGAAAGATGCTTTAATTTTTTCTGGATGACTTTGTGGTAATCACGCCCGTAAGCGTATTGAGCCACCTTCCCCGCAGCTTGATTCTCGGGCTTAGGATCTTCAGGGTGATAATAATTGACTGCCAAGGAAATCACCGACTTTGCCGAGGGTAAAATTAATTTTGGATTGGATCGCTTCTCGGGTTCTTTTTTCATGTAGTCCATCGATCCCGCAAACCCACGGTCAATCCACCGCTGAAGCGCTAAAGCGTGAACCGCAGAAAGCTCCACCCCACTCACCCCCACCAAATCAAACCCCGCCTCGCCCAGCGCGTAAGCTTTAATTTTTTGTGTTAACTCAAAACTCATGATTCCATTCCTTCGGCAGTTTTTTTAAAAAAAATTGTACTAGATCAATACTCAGCGTTTTAAAGTTTTTGATTTTGATCCCGTGGCGGGTGGCCGGTAAATCTTTTCGGGGCACGTTGATGAAAAGCGCGGCCATGGTGTCGCCGCCGCAGGGCGGCGACGAGCGCGACTTCATCACCGAGCCTCATTTTCATCGGTGGTGAAAATGAGGCGATGACCTGAAAAGATTTACCGGTCAGGCCCCGCCACTACAACACCAAGACACAAAAAAAGCGCGGAGTTTTGCTCCGCGCCTTCTTTATTTTTAAAAAAACGCTTTTATTCCCAGATTTCCTCTTCCGAAATCACATTGCCATCTTTGTCATACTTACGAATAATTTTCTTCTGAGGTTGACGAGAAGAAGTGGAAGAGCTTGAATAGCTTCCTTGAGGATAAGAAGACTGCTGATACTGAGGGGCTTGAGCATACACCGGTTGCTGCTGTACGTAAACCGGCTGCTGCTGAGGCTGGGAGCCACCGCCCAAAAGCGAATCAAAAAGAGCTCCACCAATCACATTGGTTCCTGCACCAATCAAAGCACCTTTTCCGGCATCCCCACCAGAAGCGCTGGCCGAAATAGCCCCAACACCCGCGCCCAAAAGACCGCTCTTGATGATCTTTTTATTGGGATCTTCTTGTGGAGGCTGATAATAGGAAGGTTGTTGTACATAAACCGGTTGAGGTTCAACGCGCTGATAAGACCCTTGAGTTTGTACGGGATACTGAGACTGAGAGTAACCAGGCTGCTGATAAGAAGGAGCTTGCTGCACATAGACAGGCTGAGGTGCTGGAGCTGGCTGTGAAGGTCCTGTCAGCGAGTCCAAAAGCGCTCCGCCAATCACATTGGTCCCTGCGCCAATCAAGGCTCCCTTACCCGCATCACCCCCGGAAGAGCTAGAAGCAATGGCGCCTACACCCGCGCCCAAAAGACCGCTCTTGATGATCTTTTTATTGGGATCTTCCTGCCCGCCGTAGTCCTGTCCCTGGGCCGTCGATACATTGGAGGAGAGCACAAAACCGGTCATCATAAACGCTACAAAAACACTTTTAAAAATCTTCATTCCGATCTCCTTTTGCTATAAAACTCAAACACCAAGAATGTATCGTTTCAACTAAAAAATTGTGAGAAGATTATATCACAAATAAGCTTTCGGTTGTCAAACAAGGCAACCCTCTCCCCCACTCTCTTTCTCGTCAGCCTTGATAAAAAATCACTTCAATCAGCGGCTCTTCCTGGAGTGTTTGACGTGAAACCTCTTTAAATCTCGCCGGAACTTCAGGATAGAAAGCATCCCCCTCGTAGTCCTGTTCAATACGCGTCAGATAAATCCCATCAATTAAGCCCAGGGTTTCGTTGTAAACTGTGGCTCCACCGATAATAAAAGTTTTCTCGGTTTTAACATTTTGAAGCGCTGTTTCAACGGATCCAAAATAGTGAACGGTTGGCGACTGTCCGGATAAAAGCGGGCTTCCAGATCCTTTTTTGGATAAAACAAAATTTTCCCGATTGGGAAGTGCTTTTCCGATACTATCAAAAGTTTTGCGGCCCATGATCACGGTGTGGCCTGTGGTAAGATTTTTAAAAAATTTGAGGTCGGCTGAAAAATGCCAGGGTAGCTTCCCGTCTTTTCCGATCACTCCGTTTTTGGAAACGGCAACGACGTGATAGATCATGCCGGCTTAAACAGCAACCGGCGCTTTAATCGCTGGGTGGGGATCATAATTCAAAAGTTCAAAATCCTCAAACTTGAAATCAAAAATGTTTTTGATCGTCGGATTTATTTTCATCTGAGGCAGAGGCTTGGGCTCGCGAGAAAGCTGAAGCTTTACCTGCTCCACATGATTGGAATAAATATGGACATCCCCAAATGTATGGACAAACTCACCCGGCTTTAAGTCGGCTACCTGCGCTAGCATCATCGTCAGAAGCGCGTAGCTTGCAATGTTAAAAGGAACCCCCAAGAATACATCGGCACTGCGTTGATACAGCTGACAAGAAAGCTTGCCATCGGCCACATAGAATTGAAAAAGGGTGTGGCAGGGCATCAGCGCCATTTGGTCCAACTCCCCCACGTTCCAGGCGCTCACGATCATGCGCCGGCTATCGGGATTTTTTTTCAAAAGCTCAACCACTTGTGAAATCTGATCAATCACGCGGCCATCTTTGGTCTCCCAACGCCGCCACTGCTTGCCATAAACGGGTCCCAGATCTCCTTGAGGATCGGCCCACTCATCCCAAATGGAAACTTGATTGTCTTTTAAATACTGGATATTGGTTTGACCCTTCAAAAACCAAAGGAGCTCATGAATGATCGCGCGCATTGAGACTTTTTTGGTGGTAACCAGTGGAAACCCAGCGGAGAGATCAAAACGCATCTGATAACCAAAAACACTTTGAGTGCCAGTGCCGGTACGGTCCGGTTTTTGTGCACCCTGCTCCGAGATGTGACGAAGGAGATCTAGGTACGGCTTCAAGCCGCGCACTCCCCCTTGCCCATAACGAGTTGGAAAGGTTTGCCGGGATCACCCAGATCTTCGTAGGCCTGGGGATTTGTCTCAAAGCTGGGTACTTCCAAAAATGGCGCCACGATTTCTTTTAAGTGGGCAGCTCCGGCGCGCTCTTGCCACTGCAGGAAAGTCTCGCTTGGGGTTTTTTCTTTTTTAAACGCATCCAAAATCGCCTGAGTCGCCTCCGGCGTCCGACGAGCGGGAATCTGTGCGATGCGCTTTCCAAAATTGGCAACCCCATTGGCAGCGGTAAATCCACCGATCATGAGCTGATAATGCGGCACCGCATGGCCGCCAACGTTTTTGGAAGCTCCATGAAACCCAATATTGGCAATGTGATGCTGGCCACAAGAATTTGTGCATCCAGAGATTTTGATCGTCACATCCCGAAAAGTGGCATCATTGCCATAAGCACCGTCAAAAATCTTACTCATCTCAAACGCCAAACCTTTGGAATGCGTAATCGCAATCTGGCAAGTATCCGCGCCTGGGCAGCGTGTAATATCCGTGACGGTCTCAGCACCCTTGAGATTAAGTCCTGATTTACCCAGCTCCGCGTAAAGCGCCTTGAGAGAGGCCGCCGGGATCCACTGAAGTAAAATATTCTGAGAAATCGTCGTGCGCAGACGCCCCCCGCAAAATGTGCGAGAAATCTTAGCCAGCTGCCTCATCTGCGCTGGGTTGATATCTCCCAGCGGGCAGCGAACATTGACCGCCCAATACCCTTTTTGTTTTTGCTCGAACGCATTGGTTTTCTGCCATTCTTCAAAACCGGGAAGGATTGCTGGGGCCTCCGTCGGAGCTTTCGCCGCGGGGACTGAATTCTCTTCAATGTTTAATTTCCAAAAAGCTTCTTTGCCGGAACCGGTCATTACAACTTGAGTTCTCTCCGCCAAAAACTCCGCACGAAAAGTCTCAATCCCCCACTTGGCCACCAGATACTTGATGCGTGCGCGATTCTTATCTTTTCTCTCGCCATTACGATCAAAAAGACGGATCACCGCTTCGGCTGTGGGCAAATACAACTCAATCGGGCAAAACTCTTCCAAAAGCTGAGCCGGAAAAGGAGTGCTTCCAAGACCCCCTCCAACAAAAACTTTAAAACCCTTCACCTCTTTGCCGTTAATATTTTTGGTGGTTGCGATAAACCCGAGATCATGAATACCTACTTTGGCGTGATCGAGTTTTTCACTTCCCTCAAAAGCTATCTTGAATTTGCGAGGCATGTTCTGGCATACCGGATTGCGCAGGAAATAAAGGGATAGAAGATCGGCATAAGGCGTCACATCAAAAACTTCGTTAGGATCAATTCCCGCGTAGTGGGAAGCGGTCACATTGCGCACCGTATTCCCGCAAGCCTCGCGGCAAGTCAGTCCTGACTCCGCCAGTCGACGCAAAATCGTCGGTACATCACTTCTTAAAATTTCATGAAGCTGGATTGCCTGGCGAGTGGTGACATGGGCCAGCTGATTGGGGGCATATTTTTCAGTGACGTTGGCAATGGCTTCTAGCTGAAGGGCATTCATCAGGCCATAGCGGATTTTGATACGAATCATGTGGCGATTTTCGGCGCCGCGGATGCCGTAGACCCCGTTATTTAAACGAAAACGTCTAAAATCGTCCGGATCTAACCCACCCTTTTCAAGCTTGGCTGCCTCGACTTCAAAGCGCTTGATCTCCGCCTCTTCTTCAGGAAGAAGGTGGGTGCGCGGCTTTTCATCATAAATATTCTGATTCCACTCAAAAATCTCTTTTAGGGCCATAAATTCCTCGAAAGTTATTTTGTTTAAAATTTAGAAAAAGATTATATCACACTAGCCTCGGGAATTATAAAAACAAGCTGCGGACAAAAGAAGGATCAACCCGCCATAAATCATGCTCCCCAAACGGGTCAACTCCATAAATCGCACGTCAATCCCCTGAGAACGAAGCAAATGAAACAACCCGATAGATCCAAAAAGGATCCCGGAGATTCTTAAAAGATTTCTATTCCCGCCAGAGTTCTTAGCCATCGAATGGATTGTATCGTGTTCAGCTTTTCTGTTTTACTTTTTCCCTTCCGCAACCGTCTTAAGATCTGCCAACCCCTTTTCAAACTGGGCGCCGACCATTGTATCGCAGTTGATCAGAAGGGCCATGAGCTTCGCTATACCTTTATTTTTTCCCGACATGCTCCAGGTCACGAAGGTTTGATTTCCACGGGATTCAAACGTAAAATCCACCTCATTGACCGCCTTAAAAGGTTTAAAAAATTGAAGCATCAGCTGAATGGACTCATGGGGACGGCTATCCGTGATCGTTGATCGCCCCTCACCCACTTGGTTGTTGCCGACCCAAGTCGAAGAAGCTCCAATCCCTGATTCTTTTCCCTCATAAGTTCTTTTCATCTGAGGGTCCAGCTTCGCCCAAGGAGACCAGGCCTCCCACCTCCTCAGATCATTGACCTGCGAAAAAATCACCGCTGCAGGAGCATCCATAAGCAAAGATCTTTTAATACAAAAATCTGACGGCTTCTTCGCCACCACAATCCCCAAAACAACAAAAATTAACACCACCGCGACAGAAGCGTAAATAGCAATCAAAGCAAACATGAACCCTCCCTTTTTTCTAACCTCCCCCAATTGTACCCCTTCCACCCCCGCCAAAAAAGAAAAGACTTTATCTCGTAGGCTTTGCCCATGGTGTAGAGAGCTTTTATTTTAATTTGATCTCCTATTGCCGTGACTCCACTCATAAGTCGAGAGAACTCTCGGCCTATTGGCCGAAAAAGGCTGTGTAAAAGGC
>CAZCDB010000056.1:0-8871 GCA_964497635.1 uncultured Planctomycetia bacterium
AAGAGCTTGGTAATCAATTTGGTCTCCATAACTATCCTGTGGTTTTAACCCACTTTATTGGTAATGGTCGTAACCGCCGTGTTGAATCGTAAAGTAAACGTTGTCCCAACACCGATCTGGCTTTCCACTGAAATCTGCCCCATGTTGCGCTCGACGACTTGCTTGACGATAAAAAGTCCCAACCCCGTCCCCTTCCCCGGCGCCTTGGTGGTATAAAACGGGTGAAATATCTGCTCGATCTTTTCCTGCGGAATCCCAGTCCCATTGTCTGCGATACGGATCACCACCGACCCATTATCCTGAAATCCCGTGACCATGATCTTGCCAGCTTTTTTATCCATCGCCTGGGCGGCATTTCGGATGATATTAAAAAGGACTTCCTCAATCTGCTTCTTATCCGCCAAGATGAGGGGGAAGTTTTCTGGAAAATCTTTTTGGATATCGATGTTGCTAAGCCTTAGATCATGCCCCAAGAGCCCGATCACTTCATCCGTCTCATGATTGATCGCCACTTCCTCAAAATCAGAAAGTTTAGAAGGCTTGGCAAAACTGGAAAGTTTTTTGGTGATCTGCGTCGCGCGATCCGTCTCTTTGATCACCTTGTGCATAATATCGGAAGAAATCTTAAGCATCTCCTCCCCACTTTTTTGCCCATAAAACCCATCCCGCATATTCAAAAGAAACATCTCGCACTGCCCGCGTACAATTCCCAAAGGATTGCAAATCTCGTGATTGATTCCGGAGGCCAGCGTCCCAATCACCGCCATTTTTTCTTTTTGCGCCGCCTCAGCCTGAGTTTTGGAAAGCTCATCGAAGAGCCTCGCGTTGGCAATGGCAATGGCTTCGGTACGCACTAGTGTCATCAGTACATCCAGATCATCGGGTGTAAAATCTTCCCCGGATTTCTTCGTCCCAAGCGCTAAAATCCCGATCAGCTCATCATGATGATCAATCGGCATACACACCTGCGCATGAAGCCGCTTAAAGGTATCCTTAAGCTCCCCACCCTCCATTTTCTCAACACTTTTATCTTTTTGGATCGGCTGGTGAATCTTTTTAAGGTACTCTGGTAAAAGATCTGTTTCTTTTAGGACCATTTCTTTTTCCTTGGCCACAGAAGACGCCGCCATCCGAAACACCTTGGCCTCTTTATCATGCAAAAGAAGCGAAGCTGACTCAAGCTTCACAATCTCAATCAGACTCTGTACTGTATCTTTGGTCAACTTCTCTAAATCAATAACCGTCAAAATCTCCCGAGTGAAAACTTTGAGCAGTTCCTTATAGTCATACTTTTTTTGGAACAAATATTTTTCGGTCGCATTGGTTAGAAAATTCTCTAGGGGCCTCAAAGAAAAAGTAATGATCACGACTGTGGGTATGGTTGCAATCCACTGATTCCAACCTAAGGTATCCTTAAAAAATTCTTGACCCAAAATTGTGATGATCGTAAAAGTCCCATAAACGAAAGCAAACAAACCGGCAAAAACGGCTGTGCGCTTGACGACAACATCAATATCCATCAACTGATGCTTGACGATGGCATAGCTCATGATCAGCGGGTATAAAGGCACTGTAAGATTTCCGTACGGGTATAATTCAAAGCCAAAAGTTGGCAAGAAACAAGTGACTCCCCCAGAAAATCCAACCACCGTCGCGACAAAAAACCATTTCACCTGGGCCGTTTTAGTGCCATTGGTGGATTTTCTCATAAATAACCATAGTTCAATATGGCTAACCAAAACAATAAACATAAAATAAGCGACAAACGAAGGCCATAGAAGGGCGGGTGGATTAGAAAAATAAATCTGATTAAACATGTAGGTCACGTGCACATGCACCATGTTTGTGGTTAAATTTAAAACAAGGAACAACATGCTAACAAGATAAAGAGCCGCCAATGCTAGAGCGCGCTTAAGATGGAGGAAAACCACGACAAAATGATAAAAAAGAGTCGGGATGAAAATTACGCCGACATAAGACATTCTCCAATACAGCAGCGCCTCATCAGGATCCTTTGACAACCCGATAAACATTGCCCCAAACCCCCAAATAGCCACAGAAACACAAAATAAAGACCATATTTTATTGGCCGTGTTAGCTGTGCTATTACGAAATACCCATAGCGCCATCGCTGCACATGCACAACCAATCAAGAATCCCGACAAAGCAAAATAATTCATGATTGCACCTTAATATTTTTGGGCACCTTATAGCTTGCTAGGTAATATTTTAAGTATCGTTTAAGAGACGTCATATCAAATGAGTCATCAGCAACATCAATCTCCGCAGAAATAATTTCACCCCACCTCTCATCCTGAACACTGAACGCTCTGGCGTGCTTGACTCCCAGATTACATAGGATTCGATACTCAACTTCAGCAAGATCCACTATGTTCCCCCCCACCTTGGCTATCCTCTTTTTAAGTCCTTCAAAAAAAAGATATCCGCTAGCATCCATCCTGCCTAAATCACCTGTATGAAACCAACCATTTTTCAGAGTGTCTTTTGTTTCGCGTGCCATCTGAAAGTATTCACGCATCACCGTCGGACCTGAGACCGCAATCTCCCCAACCTCACCCATCTTCACAGGAATGCCCGAGCTATCAACAATCCTAGCTGCAATAGGCTTGCTAGAGCCTGTAAGAATTTTACCTAAACTTTCCGGTCTGTTCCCAGTTGATGGATTGCACGACACTGGGAGTGTTTCAGTCAAACCATATCCCTGCCTCAGAGAAATACCACAAGCGTTTTCAAACTCACGGAACAAATCTATTGGCATTTTGCTTCCACCACAAAAAGCATGGGTAATTTGGCTCTTCTGATGGGTGGATTTTATTGATTTTAATAAAATTGAATAAAAAGATGGGACTCCAGTCAAAACATCGATTCCATTTTCTGCAATGGCTTCCCATAACTTACCGGATAATTTTCCATCATGAATAATAATTTTGGAACCGGTCGCCAGCGGGGCCAGCAAACAACCAAGTAGCGGATAGGTGTAAGCATATGGGAGCAATGATAAAAATACGTGATTGCTGGTCAACTCTCCGGTTTCAATATACGACTTAATGCCCTCGACATAGTTTGTATGGTCCATCACCGCACCTACCGGATAACCATAACCTCTATACGTGTACACAATTGTCGCTGTTTTTGATGGATCGATAGAAGGCTGTCTCTCACTACTTTCAGGTGAATTCATAAATTCAGATAGTTTAACCATCCTCTTTCTGGATCTATCTTTCTTAAGAACTTTTTTTGTGAAAACAACAACCAACTGCTCATCATCCAGAAGGTCAAATGGTAATGATCTGTTGATAAATGAGCTGTCCCCAATAAAAAGCGCCGGCTTCGTTCTTGAAAGCAGACTTTTTGCCTCATGAGGAGACAAGGTCTGGCGTATTGGGAGAACAACTGCCCCATATTTAAGGCAGGCCAAAAAACAAACTATCCAATCAATGTTATTAGGCATAGCCAACGCCACACAATCACCAGGCAAAATACCGTTTATGGAAAACTGGTAAGAAAACTTATGGACTCTATCCCAAAGCTCCTGATAGGTGATCGTTCGTCCTGTCGCGATCTCAGCCACTGCTAGCTTCGATGAGGCTCCCTTGCTTCTTGAAATTAAATAATCGATTAGATTCATACAGGGATTGTAAAATTAGTTTTTTTGCAAAACTTAAACAAGATGGACAATAGCTTAGAATCTACCTTTGGCCATTCAAAACCTTGTTTTTTTAGATACGCATTGGTTAATCTGGAATCAAACCGTAGTTTATAATTAAAATAAGGTAAGAAAGGTTCAATTAATTTTAATTGGGCCGCACTGATTTTATTTTTATCAAATCTGCTGAGAGGCGTCATGGTTGGGACTTTAAAACCAAAACTCTTACCGGCAAAATCAATAAACCTGCCAAACTGAATCTCGTTGGGATTAGTTAGGTGAAAAGTTGCGTTCTCCACGTTACTGCGGTTACCTAGAATAGTGATAGCCTCCGCAACCTTATCGACAGGAACCAGCGAAAGATAAGCCTTCCTTTCAGCGGGGATTTCGCTAAAAAGACCTCTTGATAAAAAATGTAACGGCTGATAAATCATCTTAAAATTTGTCGTAACACCATGCTTTGAATCCCCGGTGATAATGGCTGGTCGATAGATATAAACTTGAAGTTTTTTATCTTTTTGAAATTCTTGAGCCACTTTCTCAGCCTCATACTTGCTCTCTTCGTAACCATTATGAAACGCCTGTCCAAGGTCTAACATTTTTTCAAAATACTTCCCGGAAAATGTTCCACCCGTCGCTGCCGTGCTAATATGATGCACTCTGACATTTTTTTGGACCCCGCGAGATTTTATTTTTAAAGCTAGCTTAAAAATATTTTCAACCGCTCTTACATTGGGTCCTTGAAGCTCTTCAATACTCATCCCAAAGTCAGCGACAGCTGCGCTGTGAAAGATATCCACCAAGGAACTATATTCAGCTTTTTTTAAAAAAATTTTTGGGAGCAGATTTTTAGAGGTTATATCCCCGTTGATAACTATCAATTTTCTAAAGTGGTTTACATTAAGCTTGACTGGTAAATACGATAAAATTTTTCTTTGTCTTGTTCGTGCATTGGTAGAAGATGACCCACGAACAATGGAAAGGATCTGATGATATTTTTTGTTTTTGAGCAAATAATAAATAAGCCATGACCCCAATAAACCCGTCCCACCGGTCACGATCGCTATTCTTTTATTTTCCATAATCTGCTTCTCTCAGCTACTTTCTGATGTGCAGAGAGATGAAATTAAGAATATCTTCAAACGAATTTAGTTTACTCAAATCTGATTCGGGAATTTTAATTTTATATTTGATCTCAATCGCCACTAAAATCTCCAATGCAGTAAAGGAGTCAATACCCAAATCCTCCCTAACCCGGGTTGATCTTTTTATCCGATTTTTATGAGTTCTGGAAAACTCTCCCAATATCTCTTTGAGTTCAGATTCTAATGTACTTATTAAATCCTGCTGATCCAATTTCATATAAATCCTCTTAAAACTTATACACTGCATCCATCGAGATAATGTTGACGAAGCTTGAGTACTCGCCATCGATTGTCGTGCCATTGGCGGCGCCTATGTTGTTGTCAATGTCGGTCTTGGTGATAAAAAGAGCGGCGTAGGATAGTCCGATGGAGTAATTTTTGTGATTGTACACAAGCCCCAAGGAACCAGCGTGGCGATCGCCATCAGGAATGGCACCAGAGTAGTAGGCCTTGCTAGCCGCCATGGCGTAGTACCAATAGCCGCCGCTCAGAGTCCAAACATCATCCAGTTTATAAGAAGTCCCAAGATTGAATGAGAACGTATTTTTGAAACCTTGGGTGACGGGTTCTAAAGAATTAAGAATAGCGCTAGTTGTTTCAAACGCAATGTCCACCCGATCAAAAGAAGACCAGCCGGTCCAGGTAAAATCGGCTTCAACATCCCACTTGGGCGTGGCTTGATACTTGTAGCCAATCGTCACACTGCCCGGGAAAGTAACGTCGGTGTCTGCGCTGGTATTGAAACTAGAAGACGTTGCGTTATAAGCGCCCAAGATTGCAGGCGCTGGAGTAATCCCATCAATGGAAATCGAGCCCGTCTGCTTGGTTCTAGTTTCCGTTCTATAAAAAATACCTAAATAATGTTTTTCGGCGGGCTTAATCTGGACACCCATATTCATATTGTAGCCGTCCCCCTCAACATCCAGCTCAAACTCGGAGTCAGGGAGCGCGGCACCAAAAATAGCTGCATTATTGAGCTTCCCCACCTGCTTCGTCGAAGCATCCATATAAGTAAACCCAAGTCCCACCGATATCCACTCCCGGACCTGGTAAGCAGCCGAGAGATTGTAAGCGACGGTCTTGATTTGATTATAATTGGAAGTGTACTTAAAATTACCGGAGCTGCTATACGCCGTGGTCAAACCAAAAGGTGCATTGACACCCGCACCAAGTTTCAAATCCTTGTTGGGGGTGGATAAAGAAAGAAAAAAGGAGGGTACAGTGGACATCAACGTCGCACTATCTTCATCGAGTCTTCCTGCCGCACGACTATCGTAGTGTGTTGATAGCGTGATGAGTGAAGTACTTGCGCTCACTTGGTGTCCCTCAAGGCTCGTCAATCCTGCAGGGTTAAACACAACCGCCGCCGGCTCGCCCGGATCCGCAGAGACAGCATTGGCGCGCCCCAAAGATCTGGCTGTATTCGTACCCAGCTCAAACCCGCTAGAGCCTACCGCGAATGCTTGAGAGTAAAAGGTAGTTAAAATAGCGACAGCTAAGATCACCACTTGAATAATGTGCTTCACGACTCCCCCTTCAGAATGTATGATAACGTTAAATCGTTTATAAACTTTTATATGAGTAGACGTATTTTATATCCTCTTTTGGTGTCTGTCAATATATTCTTATCTATTTTTAACAAAATTTATCAAAAAGATAATAATCTAAGTATTGTATATAAAGTTTATTGACAAACAAGATGTTGTGGATTATCTTACTTCTATGAGTCTCCACAACGGCTGCTGGATATTAGGTAGCTTCCGAAAAGATATACTTTTTATCTTCTCTCCCGGAATTATAGGCATCTTCCTGGCCGCTTATCTTCCTCAACCATCTATCTCTTTTGCTGTCTTTGTTTTTTTTACGGCCGTGCTGGTTGATTCAGGTCATGTGTACACCACTGCCTGGAGAACTTTTTTTAGAAAAGAAGAGGTTCTCTCTCACTGGAGATACTGGGCGGTTCCACTTGGAATCATTCTAGGTGTGTTTTTATGGGTGAAGCTTAAAATTCCTCATCTATGGAGTTTTGTGGTGTATGCAACGGTCTATCACCACATGACTCAGTTTTACGGTTTTTTGAGGTGGTATCAGAAGCTGGGTGGAAAATCTTCATCGCTATCTAGGTATTTTTTATTCGCACTGATGATTGTTCCTTTTATCTTACTGCACTTTAGAAAACTTCCTCAAGGTGGGATTTATACGGATCAAGATATATTTTTTTACCCCAACGAAGGACTCTTTGGACTGGGGCTTATTTTTTATGCAGGCGTCGTATTATCGTGGGTTTTGTATGAGCTTTACTCTCTAAGGAATAATACTTTTAAGATCAATCAATTCTTGGCCATTCTTGGGCCCGCAATTTTATATGGGGTATGTTTTCTTTATGGAAAAAATACGGTCCAAGTCATATCCCCTCTCTTGCTTTCTCATGGAATTCCTTACATGGCCGTGATGGATATCAGCCTTCCACGGCTCAATCCAAAACTGTTTAATACAATCTACAAGGCGATCGGGATTGTTGCCATTACGGCACTCATCGGAGGTCTTATAGACCTTTCTTTTGAAAATACCACGATTCCCATCAGCAACGACTATACCTGGATCAGCGTCTCCAACTTTAAAACGCTTCTAATTGGGATCTATTTGGTCCCGCTTTTATGCCATTATATTTTTGATGGGGTTATCTGGAAATCCAAACATAAAGACGCAAAACTAATCTACTCTTAAAAGGTGGGGTTTTTTAGCAGACTGTTAGTTGGTGGCAAAAATCTTTTCAGGGTCCGTAGCAAAAACAATCCGGCCCGAGACAATCCACCCGGCGTCGGCGTAATAGCAAAGAAAACGGATAAATAACGGGCCTTTTTCATAATTGATCTGGATGGTGACTTGCCGGGCAGTGGCACTTAAGTCGACGACCTGCATCACCTCATAACCCGTGTACTTCCCATAAAGAGTTTCCATCTGATTGAAGGCTTTCAGAAGACTCTGGATAGAGTTGCTATCTGTCTCGCTAGGTCCCCCTTTTACCCATTCGGTCACCGCGGCCGCTGCCCCCTGGGTCTGATACTGGTTAAATCCAGCCACTAAAATAAGTGGTAAATCCTCTGAACTAGCTACACTTTTATTCTCAGCCAAGGAGTGCGCCGCCATCGAGAAAGCTGTCGGAATCCCCTTATAAACTTTCTTTTCAGATGGCTCAGCCGCACAGACAGAAGAAAAACCAAATAAGAGAAGGAGAACGCTTAAAGGTAAATGTTTCATTATTTTTTTATCCCAAAAATAGAACCGAGTTGATCCGCAACACCGCCAACAACGTCTTTAGCGGTATTAGTCACTCCCGAGTTGAAGATGTCGGAGATTTTATCGAGTCCTAAATCCGCAATCTGGACTCCTCCGGCTTGGAAGTTTTGCAAAAGGTCCCCTACCTTAAAATCTAAAAGCCCACTTAAAACACTGTTTCTCAACACATGCCCGATGATGATCGGTGTGATTGCACGAACATCCTGGACATCGCGGAAAGTTTCATCTATCTGGAGATTAAACTCTTTTACTAGCGGGATTGGTTTAGAAAAATCCTTGTAGAGGACTTTATCGATTTTAAGCCTTAAGCTGTCGATTTGAATTTTGGGGGTAGGTTTTGAGTCTGTGGTTTTTTGTTTGGTCTTTGAAGGTTTTAATTCGGAAAGGTTGAGCTTTCCCTCCTTATTCTTCTCAATGACGAGCTCACCCACATGAAGATAGACTTCTTTTAAGTGAGGTTTCCCAGAAATAATAGAACCTAGGTCCGCATCTACCCGAACTTCCGGAAGAAAGAACATGATTTTTTCAGAAAAAGAAGGGGGGTTGAAAAGTTTGAGATCGCGAATACTGATCTTTGAAAGAGAGAGGTTGGAAGAAAAATGTCCAATCTTCAACTCAAGTCCTGTCGCTGCTCGACAAACACTGCCGATCGACGATCGAATGATCGCATCGCGACTAAAAAAGAGAGTGGCAGAAACGACGATCAGGATACCAACTAGCTTGAGGATTGGATTTTTCATGGGACCTCCTGTCGTTATG
>CAZCDB010000057.1:0-8755 GCA_964497635.1 uncultured Planctomycetia bacterium
AGACTTTTGAACCGATAAAATCACTTTATGGAAACTTTACTGATTATTGATTTTGTCCCGTCATTCGACGGGACTCCGTCGACGGAGATCCGATGGAAACACTTTTAATTATCGACTTCGGTTCCCAGTACAACCAGCTCATCGCTCGTCGTGTGCGCGAGTCCAAAGTTTTTTGTGAGATCGTCCCTCCCACGATCACCGCGGAGGAAATCCGTTCTAAAAATGTCAAAGGCATCATCCTTTCGGGGGGTCCCGCCAGTGTTTATGAGAAAAATTCCCCCAAACTCAATCCTGAATTTTTGAAATTAAGTCTGCCTGTCCTGGGAATCTGCTATGGCATGCAAGCGCTCTCTCATCTTTTAGGGGGGGAGGTCCGCCGCGCCAAGCGCCGTGAGTATGGTCACGCCGATCTTTATCTACATTCCAAACCTGGTAAGCTTTTTCAGGGTGTCCCCAAAGTGTGGGTGTCTTGGATGTCCCACGGGGATTTTGTTGCGCGGATGCCACAGGGGTTCTATAAGACCGCTTATACGCGCAGTACGGTCGTGGCCGCTTTTGAAAATCCTGAAAAACGTATTTATGGTGTCCAATTTCATCCGGAAGTTCTTCACAGCCAGTACGGTACTAAAGTGATTCAAAATTTTGTGTTCTCTATTTGCGGTTTTCATCGCTCCTGGACGATGAAAAACTTTATCAACGAGACGGTTTCCAAAACTCGTCAGAAGGTGGGTCGTGAGCGCGTGATTTTGGGGCTTTCGGGCGGCGTGGATTCTTCGGTGGCGGCGGGGCTCTTGTCCAAGGCGATCGGGAAGCAGCTGGTCTGTATTTTTGTGAACAATGGTCTTCTGCGCAAGGGCGAAGAGCAAGAAGTGCGCCGCGCCTTCATGGGGAAATTTAATCTCAACTTAAAAATCGTCAACGCCGAAGCCATTTTTTTGAAAAAGTTAAAAGGGGTTACGGACCCGGAGAGAAAACGCAAAATCATCGGGCATGAGTTTATTTACGTGTTCCAACGCGAAGCCAAAAAAATCAAGGGCGCTAAGTTTTTGGGGCAGGGGACGCTTTATCCCGACGTGATCGAGAGTCAGTCGGCGTTTGGAGGCCCCACCGCGGTGATTAAGTCCCATCACAATGTGGGTGGGCTGCCTGAGAAAATGAAGATGAAGCTTATCGAGCCTTTGCGCGAACTTTTTAAGGATGAGGCGCGTGCGGTGGGATATACACTCGGGCTCCCCAAGGCGCTGATCGGTCGTCATCCTTTCCCAGGCCCGGGACTTGCCGTCCGCATCTTGGGTGAGATCACCCGGGAACGTCTTGAGATCCTAAGAGAAGCCGATGTGCGCTTCATCGAAGAAATCCGCAAAGCCGGTCTCTATGACAAGATTTGGCAAGCCTTCGCCGTGCTTTTACCCGTCAAATCGGTTGGCGTGATGGGGGATGAGAGAACTTATGATAACGTCGTGGCTCTACGCGCTGTCACTTCGGTTGACGGTATGACCGCTGACTGGTTCCATTTCCCCAAGGATGTCCTGGCCAAAGCCTCCAACCGCATCATCAACGAAGTCAAAGGCGTCAACCGCGTTGTGTATGACGTCTCCTCCAAGCCCCCGGCTACGATTGAGTGGGAGTGAGTGGGCTACGCCAATAAATCCTTAAAACAAAGCTTGGTGGTGTAGGCGGGTCCTGTCGCTGCGGTTTCCCGTCGCATCCTCAGCCCGTCCTTCGGCGGGCCTCCGGGTCGACGGGATCCCCTCCTCCGCGCCACCCGCCTGGAGCTCATTTCATAAACCTTTTCATCAACACGTCCTAAAAAGATTTACCGGCCACCCGTCGCAGTGCATTTAGACCGGACCAGGCCAAAGCATCCCTTTAGGGACATGTTAGCTGGCCAACCTATCTTCCCAGTCACTACTAAACCCAGATGTTTTTATTTTTTCCATCCACACCCTGTAGTCGTGAAATCACCTTTTCCAGTTAACCGATAGAAAAAATCTAGAAAATAGTTTGACCGGAAAACGGGCCTCTGTCGTCCTGTAGGGTAAGGAGGGAGGCGTTTTATGGATAATGTACATTTATTTGTAATTACAAATGTAATCCTATATAATTCCAAATGAAGAGCTTTTTATGGAGTTCTGAAAAGAATCAGTGGCTGAAAGCTTATCGGGACGTGTCTTTTGAGGAATTGAAGACGGCGTTTCCGAGTCGAAAGCATACCAAAAAATATTTGGAAGGAGAATCAGATGAAAAAAATTAGATTAGACGCGGAAGAAAAGAAAATCATGGGTGCCATTGAGCGTGATGAATTTGTGCCAGTGACTGGCAAAGAATTGCGGGAGGTCGCCAACGCTCTTGCTGCCAGAAAGAAGGACAGAACCCTTACGATTCGGGTTAACAGCTTAGACATCGAGCGGATTCAGAAAATGGCTCGCACCAAAGGAATTCCATATCAATCCTATCTCTCCGAGGTCATTCACCGCGTGGCTATTGCTATATAACAAATAACTGCTTACCAGACGCGGTCCGAGATACGGTAGCGATTTAGGATTGTTCGGACCACGTCCGTAAACACGTTAACCGATAGAAAAAATCTAGAAAATAGTTTGACCGGAAAATTGCCCCTTGTCGTCCTGTAAGGTGAGTGCGAGGAGGGGTTGACAGAATGTATCTTATAACATACACTTATAAATGGCGGCCAGGACGGTGCTGAGGCCCGGCAAGAAAGAGCTCATCATTTATGATGCGCCAGGCGGAAAGAAGCCGTATGAGAGGTGGTTTGATGAGTTAAAGGATCACAAGCTTCAAGCCATTCTCCTAAATAAATTAGACCGGTTGGAGCTATACGGACATGCGGGTGACTATGAATGGATCGGCGATGGTGTTTACGAACTTAAGATTCATTATGGGCCCGGTTATCGAATCTATTTTGGAGAAAAAGGGGAGTCTCTGATTATTTTACTTTGTGGTGGAGACAAGGGCTCTCAAGTCAGAGATATTCAAAAGGCACAAGAGTATTGGATGGAGTATAAAACAAGACCATGAAGAAATATCACGATTTCTTAATTGAAAGATTAAAGGATCCTAAGTTGGCCGCAAGCTATCTGAACGTTACCCTCGAAGAGGGGGATGGGAAGATGTTTCTTGTGGCTTTGAAGAATGTCGCCGAGGCGCAGGGTGGGATGACCAAGCTTTCCCGTGCTGCCAAGCTCAACCGGCCCAATCTTTACCGGATATTCTCCAAGCACGGGAACCCTGAGATCTGCACGATCTCAAACATTCTAAATGTGTTTGGATTGCGTCTATCCGTTGCTACGAAATAAAAAGATTAGATGCTTTTGTGGATTTGATATGGATTACGGTATAATCCCAATGTCTGGTCGGTGGCACAGATGAACTAAGTTAGCTTATTTAAAGGAGTCTTATGGCAAAAAAATCAAAGTCTAAGGCGGTCACGCCCAAAGTGGATCCTTTTTTAGAAGGTCTCATGGCGAAGCTTTTGGACCGGCTTGAGAGTTTGGAGAAAAAAGTAGAAGTTGTGATAGCGCAAACGGCGACAAAGGCAACAACCAATTCCAATCAGTCAAATCAGTCAAAAGTTGGAGTCCAGGCTTCAGAGTCCAAATCCCAACCTCAGTCCCAGCCGCAACAGACGCCCCGACGGGAGAGGACTTTGTACGAAGCCATCTGCGCGGATTGTGGGAAAGTTTGCGAAGTCCCTTTTAGGCCTGTCGAAGGTCGTGCGGTCTACTGCAAAGAATGTTTTGGCCGTCGCAAGTCCGGAGGCAATCGCCCCGGCATGCCGATTCTGACTCCGGCGGTAGCTTCCCCAAAACCAGCCAGCAAGCTAGGGGTTTCGACAGTCATTTCGGCGCCAGGGCCAGTATCTTCCAAAAAAGCCAATAAAAAAGCTCCGCTCAAGAAGGCAAAGAAAAAAAAGAAATAGAGCAACAGAGTTTGCCTAAATTGTTTTAAGTCTTTAGAATAGACCCACCATGAGTGCTTCTACGTTTGTCCATCTGCATGTTCACACCAAGTACAGCTTGCTAGACGCGGTCTGTCATATTGAGGATCTTGTCGAAGAGGCGAAGGGCTTTGGAATGCCTGCCGTGGCGATCACGGACAATGGGAATATGTTTGGCGTGATTGAGTTTTACAGCGCTTGCAAAAAGGCCGGGATCAAGCCGATTATTGGGGCGGAAATTTATGTCGCCCCGGAAAATCGATTTGAGCGCTCAACCCACGGGCTTCAGGGGGCCTCCTACCCGATGGTGCTTCTGTGTGAAAACGATCTGGGTTACTACAATCTTGTCCAGCTAGTCAGCATTGGCTTCCTTGAAGGTTTTTATTACAAACCCCGTGTGGATAAAGAAATGCTGCGCAAATACTCCAAGGGGCTGATCGCGCTCTCAGGTCCTCTGCGCGGTGAAATCCCCCACAACTTAAATCTGGGTCAGCCTGATAAAGCCACCAAGGCGGCGCTGGAGTATCAGGAAATTTTTGGCAAAGAAAATTTTTATCTGGAGATCATCCACAGCGGCCTGCGCGAGCAGGAAAAAGCCAATGAAGAGATGATTAAGCTTGGTAAGACGCTCAACATCCCTCTGGTTGCGGCCAATGATGTCCATTATCTTAAGCGCGAATATGCTCGCGCGCATGAAGTGATCACCTGCATCCAGTCTCAGCACACGCTCGATGATCCCAAACGATTTCGTCTAAACACGGACGAATTTTATTTTAAAAGTCCGGAGGAAATGAAGCGCAGTTTTAAAGAAACGCCCGAGGCGATTGAAAATGCTGTGCGGATTGCTGAGCGGTGCAAAGTAGAGTTTGATTTTACCAAAACCCATGTGCCAATCTTTGAGCCGCCGGCCGGAAAGACGCGCGAGGATTATTTTTGGGAACTCATCCAGGCCGGGTTGAAAGAGCGCTACCCGGAGATGACGGATGTGCTTAAAAAACGGGTCGAGCATGAATTTGAAGTCATCAAAAAAAGTGGATATGTCAGCTATTTTCTCATCGTTTGGGATTTTGTCCATTTTGCCAAGAAAAATGGGATTCCCGTCGGTCCGGGCCGTGGGTCGGCGGCCGGAAGCGTCATCAGCTACGCGCTAGGAATCACGGATATTGATCCGCTTCCATATGATTTACTCTTCGAGAGATTCTTAAACCCCGAGCGTGTCACCATGCCGGATATTGACATCGATTTTTGCTACGAGAAGCGTGATGATGTCATCAAGTATGTGACGGACAAATACTCTTCGGACAATGTCGCACAGATTATCACGTTTGGAACCATGATGGCCAAGGCCGTGATTCGCGACGTGGGTCGTGTGATGAATATGCCTTACGCCGAGGTGGATAAGATCGCCAAGCTCATTCCGACGGAGCTTGAAATTACGATTGAATCGGCGCTTGAAAAAGAACCCGAGTTAAAAAATCTGTATAAGACCAATCCCCAGATCACGGATCTGATCAATACTGCGCAGATTCTGGAGGGAATGGCTCGTCACGCATCGACTCACGCGGCCGGTGTTGTTATCAGCCAGAAGCCTTTGCGTGAGCACGTGCCTTTGTATAAGACCAGTGATGGGGATATTTCGACCCAGTTTGGCATGGAGTCGCTTGAGAAGATCGGGCTTCTTAAGATGGATTTCTTGGGCCTGCGCACGCTGACGGTTATCGACGATACACTCAAAATCATCAAACGCATTCAGAAAAAAGAAATCCGTTGGCGTGATATCCCGCTGGATGATAAAAAAACTTTTAACATGCTCTGCAACGCGCAATCAATCGGCGTGTTTCAGCTGGAAAGCTCTGGCATGCGCGATATTTTGAAAAAACTAAGACCGGATAAGTTTGAAGATCTGATCGCGATTTTGGCGCTGTATCGCCCGGGTCCGATCGGCTCCGGCATGGTGGACGATTTTATTAAAAGAAAGCATGGCGTTGTTCCGATCGTGTATGACCATCCGCTATTGGAACCGATCTTAAAAGACACGTACGGAATCATCGTTTTCCAAGAGCAGATCATGAAGATCGTCAACATCTTGGCCGGATTCTCCCTGGGTAAATCCGATTCGCTCCGTCGCGCCATCTCCAAGAAAAAAGAAGAGGTGCTGCTTGAGGCTCGCAAAGATTTCGTTGAAGGCTGTGCCAAAAACCAGATTGACACCAAGATCGCTGATAAGATCTTTAACTTTATCGTCCATTTTGCCGGTTACGGGTTTAACAAGTCTCACTCCGCGGCGTACGCGATGATTTCTTATCAGACGGCGTATCTGAAGGCCAACTATTCGGTCGAGTTTATGACAGCGCTTCTTTCTTCGGAAAAAGACAATACGGACAAGGTGGTGTTGTACATTGACGAGGCGGAAAACATGGGGTTGAAGGTTTTGCCGCCGGACGTCAATGAAAGTTTTCCTCAATTTACCGTGGTGGGTGCCGATACCATTCGTTTTGGTTTGTCTGCGGTCAAAAACGTGGGGCAGGCGGCGATTGACGCGATCATTCAAGGCCGTATCAAGGCCAATCGTTTTAAATCTTTTTATGAGATGACTGAAAGCGTGGATCTGCGTGTGGTGAACCGCAAAGTGCTTGAGAGTCTAATCAAGTGTGGTGCTTTTGACTCCATGGGGATTTTTCGGTCACGGCTTTTTGAGAGTTTGGAGCGAGCACTCAACCGTGCGGGGCAGGCGCAGAAAGATAAATCAAGCGGTCAGATCTCATTTTTTGACTCTTTTGACCAGGCCAAAAAGGCAGATGGCTCCGATGAAATGCCCGATATCCCAGAGTGGGATGAAAATACAAGACTCACCTACGAAAAAGAAATGCTTGGGTTTTATGTGACAGGGCATCCGCTGGACCGCTACCGCAAAGAAATCAGAAGTTACTCCACCGTCAACTCAGTCACAATTGCTAACCGACGCGATCAAGAAGAGGTCACGATTGGTGGCTTGGTGAGTAAACTGAAGCTCACGCAAACCAAGAAAAATAACGAGCGGATGGCCATCATTACCGTCGATGATCCTGAGGGGTCGCTGGATATGTTGATTTTCCCGAGAACTTATAAGGAATGTGGGCACTTGCTAGCCAAGGACGCCATTCTTTTTTTTAAAGGGGCAGTGGATAAGAAAGAAGGAACGCCAAAACTTCTGGTCAATGAGATCACCGCGATGAAAGACTCCCATAAAAAATTCACACGCAGTGTTCACATCCGTTTGGCAGCTAGCGGAGGCGAAGGGCAGGCCGAGACACTCAAAAATCTTCAAGGAATTTTGACCCAGCACCGGGGAAGTACGCCGGTTTATCTTGAGTTTTTGGGTGAAAACAACGCGCGCCAGCAACTGCTGGTGGACCGCAGTCTTTTTGTCGCGCCCAGCGAAGATTTGGTGCAAACTCTACAAAAAACCTTTGGCGAAGGGGCGGTACAGCTGGGGATTTGACTTCGTAACCCCTTGTGTGATAATATCATACAAACTTTCGGAGGATTCCTCTAGTGGCCATCACCAAAAAAGACATCGTTCTTAAAATCGCCAGCGAAACCGGCATCAAACAAATTGAAGTCAAGCGTGTGGTTCAGTCCGCTCTAGATAAAATTACCGAATATTTGGCCCAAGGCCAGACGGTAGAGCTTCGTAATTTTGGTATTTTTAAAATCAAATCTCGTCGTGGCCGGCTGGGGCGCAATCCCCGCACAGGCCAAGAAGTCCCGGTTCCTCCGAAGAAAGTGGTTATCTTCAAACCCGGCCTTATCATGAAAAAGGACGTTAAGTAGTTCTATCTCCATGCCTTACAAACGTCTCCGCGGAACCCACGATATTTTTGGCGAGGATGTTTCAAAGTTTAAACAAGTTGAAGACACCGCCCACAAAGTTTTTTCCCAGTTTGGTTTCTCTGAGCTAAGAACGCCTATCCTCGAGGAAAAAGAGCTTTTCACCCGAGCCCTTGGAACGGAAACCGATGTGGTCCAAAAAGAGATGTACGAGTTTTGTGACCGCTCGGGCAGCCAGGTGGCGATGCGACCCGAAGGGACGGCGGGGATTGTGCGAGCCTATTTAGAAAATGAGCTGGATAAGTCCGAGGGTCTTTGCAAGTTTTATTACCTGGGCCCCATGTTTCGCAGTGAACGACCTCAAGCGGGACGTCTGCGGCAGTTTCATCAGGTGGGAGCGGAAGTGCTGGGCGCGGACAGCCCCGCGGCAGATGCTGAAGCGATTGTAGCGATGATTTCGGTGTTGGAGGGCTTGGGCATTCGGGGTTATCGGTTGCGATTAAACAATCTGGGGACTCTTGAAGAACGGGATATTTTCCGTCAGGTATTAAAAGATTATTTTTCGCCTTTGGCGGAGAAGCTCTGCGAAGACTGCAAACATCGTCTTCAAAAAAATGTATTTCGTCTTTTGGATTGTAAAAATGAGACCTGCCGAGGCTTGGTGAAGCAGTCTCCGCCGATTACAGGGTATTTGACGGAGGCTAGTCGAGCGCACTTTGATCAAGTGGCCGGGCTTCTGAAGAAGGCGGGTGTGGAGTTTGTTCTGGATCCTTTTATGGTGAGAGGTTTGGATTATTACACGAAGACAGTATTTGAGGTTTCTCATCCAAAGCTAGGCTCACAAGATGCGCTCGGGGCGGGTGGGCGATACGATCGCCTCATCGAAACTTTTGGGGGTGCGCGAGCGGGCGCGGTGGGTTTTGCTTTGGGGATTGAGCGGCTTCTAATGAGCCTGCCTGATCAATCAAAAGTTTCGGGTCATCAGAA
>CAZCDB010000058.1:0-1668 GCA_964497635.1 uncultured Planctomycetia bacterium
ACCTTGAAGCCCCAGCTGTTTTAGGGCCTCATTTTTTGTGGGCAAAAGGTTTGCAGCCCGAAGAAGATCTATCGATGCGCGGCCCTGAATATTGAGTCTGTTTTGATTTTGAGTTTCAATCAGGCCTTCAAAATTTGCATCGAGACCCTTTAGAGCTGCTGTTGATTTTTCAAGAAAGATGCCCTCAGGCTTGATTTTATAATCCGAGCGCAGAGAAAAATCATCTGATTTTAAAGTGATGCGGCCCGAACGAGTTTTATCTTTGGGGGCAAAAAGATTTCCCGCGAAAGACTTTTTCTGAAAAATAAAATGAGCCTGCGAGAGGCTGAGGCCTTCCGCCGAGGAAAAAATCTCGCAGGAGAGGGAGCTCAAGCCTATTTTTTTATCAAAAGAGTGGATCGAAGCATTTTTTAATCGAAGTTTATGCTCGGTCAGGAGCTCTTCAGTTTTTTGGAGGGGCCCGTGGATAGTTGTCACCGCTTCGCAGTCCCCTTGGAGTCGGTAGTTTTTCAAAAGGTTTTTTTGGTCTTCCGGGATCAGTGAGAGCATCTTTTCTAAGCTGGTTTGGGTGAAAATCTGTCCATCGATTAAGAGTTCTTGAAAAGAGCGGAGTGACCCTTGAGCCTTAAAAGGAATTCCCTGATACTGCCCTTGCAGAGATTGAATGCTTAGAAGATCAGGCTCAAAATCGACCTTTCCAGCCAAATGATGAAGTTCGGATATTTTGGGGGAGAGATTGCTTGCTGCCACATCCAGCAGCTCAAGATTTCCTTTGTAGCGCTCAATTCGTCGAGTCCAAAAATTAAAGAGCCCTTTAGCCTGCAGACGTAAATCACCTCGGTATTGTCCGGAGCGGATGGAAGTGTCGGCGCTTTGGATGGAGCCCGAAACAGAGAAAAGCGCTTTTTCCTCACCAACGCTTCTTAAGCGAGATTCCAATTTCAACCGGCCTTGCTTCAGGGTAAAGAAATTATTTTTTTGATAGTGGATGAGCCACTCGGGGATGCTTTGCCACTGCGTGCGAAGCAAGAACTCATACGCGGCGTGCTCCAAATCCCAAAACCCACTCAGCGCGGCGGAGGCGTAAGGGGTTTTGCCCAAAGACAGCGAGCCCTCGATGGCAAGAAAGGGAGGTTTTTCAAAGTTGATCCGCAGCTGGATATCGCGCAGGGTCTCAGGCATAAGTGAGGTCTCGGTCGGTCGGAGCGTGAGCGTCCCGGAAGAGATTTGAATTTGCTGGATATAAACATTTTCAGGTAAAAAACTATCCGGTCCTCCCGCGGCATTATCCAGAGTGACAGCGTTGCCGGTAGGGACGACAGGCACATCGATTTGCCCAGAAATCTCGGTCTTGATGGATGTGGGGGCCGGAGAATCCTTGTGCGGGGAGAGCGTCAGATCATAGACCGGCGTATCCAGGTAGACATTGTTAATTACAATTTTTTTATCCCGGAAAAAGGGAAGAATCTGGATATCAAGAGCCAGTCGTTTGGCGGAAAAAAGAGGAGAGGCGTCCGCATTGGCCACGGCCAGATTATAAAAAATAAAACCATGAAAAGGCAGGTACAACGCTTTTTCAAAAGCAATTTTTTTCCCGGTGACCTCTTGCAGCTTTTCAATCGCAAAGCTTCGTGCGCGTCCCGGCAAAAGACCATACTCCACATAAGC
>CAZCDB010000058.1:1768-8601 GCA_964497635.1 uncultured Planctomycetia bacterium
TCATGAGGCTCATTATATAATGTTTCCCATGCCAAATTCCAAATTAACTCGTGGTCTTTATCCCGGGACCTTTGATCCAGTGACCTATGGCCACATCGATCTGATTGAGCGGGCGCTGACCATTTTTGATGAAGTCATCGTTTCTGTGGCGCATCAGAGCCCGGACAAGGCACCGCTTTTTACCATCGAAGAGCGGGTGGAGCTTTTAAAGAAAGCGACTCGTAGTCTGGGGAAGCGGGTGCGAGTTGAGAGTTTTGACGGTCTGGTGGTTGAGTACGCGCGTCGCAAAAAGGTCAACGCGATGATTCGCGGGGTGCGTATGATCTCGGATTTTGAATATGAGTTTCAGATGGCCTTGACCAATCGCAAAATCGCAAATGACATCCAAACTATATTTTTGATGCCGCATGAGTCTTATGTCTACATTTCAAGCCGCTTGGTTCGGCAGTTGGCGGTGCTGGGGGGCGATATCAGCGCCTTTGTACCAAAATTTGTTTTACAAGCCATTCAAAATAAATACAAAAGAGCCTCTTAACCTCCATCTCTTATGAAAATACCCGTCAGCCGTATCCAAGAAGATCAGCTGGAAGTTTTTAATGATGAGATTCTTGCCAAGGATTTGGATATTGATATCGGCATTATGCATTTCCCTGGAGCAATCAAGGTCCAGGCGGAGGTTTTTAAGTCGGAAGAAGACTTGACGGTGAATGCCCACTTGGAAGGCGAGAGGGTTTTTACGTGTTCTCTGTGCCTGGAAGAGTTTAATAATCTATTTGAAAAAGACTGCACGCTTCATTATGATATCAAAGGTTTGGAAACGGTCACGCTTGATTCGGACCTGCGGGATGAGCTTTTGTTGGATCATCCGATACAGGTCCTGTGCCGACCGGATTGCAAAGGATTGTGCCATGAGTGTGGCACCAATTTGAATGAAAAGAAGTGTGAGTGCCAAAAAGAAAGCTAGGAAACAATGCCTAATCCAAAAAGAAGACATTCCAATACACGGACGCGCAAGCGTCGTACACATGATGTGATGACGGTCATGGCGACCAAGCCCTGCGTTCAATGCGGTCACCCGATCGCTTCTCACCGTGTTTGTTCCAAGTGTGGCTATTACAAGGGTCGTCAGGTGATCCAAGTCAAGGCCAAGACCAAGAAGAAGTGAGAATTGCCTTGGATGGCATGGGGGGAGATCACGCCCCCCGTGAAGTCGTCGCTGGAGCGATTCTAGCGGCTCGCGAGTATGATTCGCGTATCACGATCGTCGGGGATCAGAATCTGATTCACGCCGAGCTTGAGAAGCATAAAAGTGTCCCCAAAAATATTTCCGTCCATCATGCCGGAAGTTTTGTCCGCATGGACGAATCCGCGGCTCTGGCCATCCGGAAGAAAAAAGACTCCTCGATCTCGATTTGCGCGGATTTAGTCAAGGAAGGCCAGGCGGATGCCATTGTGACGGCGGGTCATACGGGTGCTGCGGTCGTGGCCACGACTCTGAAGCTTCGTCTCCTGGAAGGTATTGAGCGCCCGGGCATCGGTATCTTGTTTCCCACCATCAAGACCCCGACATTTTTGATTGATGTCGGGGCCAACATTGACACCAAACCCATCCATCTTTATCAGTACGCCGTGATGGGAGATGTCTATTTCCGCTATATTTTGAAAAAAAATCGCCCTTCAGTGGGCATTCTCAATATCGGGGAAGAAGAAAGCAAAGGGACGGAGTACATTAAAGAAGCCCACCAACTTTTAAATAAAAGCAACCTGCACTTTATCGGCAACGTCGAAGGGCGCGATATTTTTAATGGTTCTGTAGATATCGTTGTCTGTGACGGCTTTGTGGGGAATGTGGTACTTAAAGTTTCTGAATCCATCGCGGATGTAATCGGCAAAATGCTTAAGAGTGAGCTCAAGCGCAGTCCTGTGACGATGCTGGGGGCTCTTTTGGCTAAGCCTGCTTTTGATGCCCTCAAAAAAGAGATCGATTACTCTGAGTATGGCGGAGCCCCTCTTTTGGGGATCGCCGGAAATTGCATCATCAGCCACGGCTCTTCCAATGCCCGTGCGATCAAAAATGCGATCCGAGTCGCGGGAGAATTTGTAAAATACGAAATCAACCAGCACATCACTGAAGCGCTCCGGAATTCTGCCTGATATGAATGTTGGCATCTCAGGTTTAGGCTACTACGTTCCCGAAAAAATTCTCACCAATCAAGACCTTGAAAAAATGGTCGACACCACGGATGAGTGGATTCGCACGCGTACAGGGATTTCTGAGAGGCGAATCGCTGAGAAAGGGACGGGGGTCAGTGATTTGGCCGTCAAGGCTGCGCTCATGGCGATCCAAAACGCAGGAATTAAACCCGAAGATCTGGATCTTGTCCTTGCTGCCACTTCAACACCCGATATGCCATTGCCGTCCACCGCTTGTTTTATCCAAGCCAAGCTGGGAGCCAAGAATGCAGCCGCTTTTGATTTGGCTGCGGCGTGTTCTGGTTTTGTTTATGGGCTGGTGACCGCTGAGCAGTACGTGCGCGCTGGTACTTATAAAAATGTACTTGTGGTGGGCGCGGATCTGATTTCTTCCTATATTGACTGGACGGATCGGTCGACTTGTATTCTTTTTGGGGATGGGGCCGGCGCTGCGATTGTTTCTCAAAAAAAATCAGGGGGTTTTCTCTCCAGTGTTTTAGGCTCTGATGGACAGTACGCAGGTCTTCTGAATATTACCTGCGGCGGATCCAAAACACCGGCTTCAAGCGAAACCGTCAAAGCCAAAGGACATTATTTGCAAATGAACGGCGCCGAGGTTTTTAAGCTAGCGGTTCGTGGGATGTCGGACTCGGTGGAAAAGGCTCTGGGGAAGGCGGGGGTTGGGATTGACCAGGTGAAGTGTTTTGTCCCTCATCAGGCCAATCTGCGCATTATTGACGCCGTGGCGGATCGACTGAAGCTCCCCAAAGAAAAGATTTTTATCAATTTAGAAAAATATGGTAACACCTCCGCCGCTTCTTGCGCGATCGCGCTTTATGAGGCGATGACTCAAGGTCGTTTTAAAACAGGGGACAAAGTCGTGCTGGCAACGTTTGGAAGTGGTTTGGTTTGGGCGTCATTGGTGATGGAATGGTAGCCTCCAAGGTGAATGCCGCTTATCTGTTTCCGGGCCAAGGGTCTCAATTTGTCGGGATGGGCAAAGATCTTTATCAGACCTACCCTGAAGCCAAAGCCATCTATGATCAGGCGGCAAAACTTTTAGATTTTGATATTTTGGAGACCTGTTTTGAGGGCCCCGGAGAACGGCTTACCCAAACACGGTTTAGCCAGCCTGCTATTTTTGTCACCAGCATGGCTGCTTTTGAAGTATTTAAAAAACACGCCAAGTTTCAGGAGATCCACCCATGTTTTGCGGCGGGGCTAAGCCTTGGAGAGGCGACGGCGCTGTGTGCGGCGGGAGCCATTTCTTTTGAAGACGGGGTTCGTTTTGTCCGGAATCGTGGACAGTTTATGGATGATGCCGCATCGGAAAGACCGGGCTTGATGGCCGCGGTTCTAGGAACGGATCTTGCCTTGGTCGAAAAAGTGTGCCAAGCAACGGGGGCTGAGGTGGGCAATTTAAATGCCCCGGGACAGATTGTTATTTCAGGGTTTAAGGAAAAGGTGGAGGTTGCGATTGAGAAGCTTCGCGAGGCTGGTGCTCGAAAGGTCATCCCTTTGGATGTCAGCGGAGGATTTCACTCCAGCTGTATGGATTCCGCCTGCAAAAAAATTGAGACGGCGCTTGAGACGATTAAAATCACGACGCCAAACGTGGCCGTGGTAAGTAATCTGACAGCTTTAACGGAGTCTGACCCTCTTAAGATCAAACATAATTTGATCCGCCAGATGAATCACCGGACGCTTTGGGAGGATTCCATGCGCTACATGATCGCGCAAGGGACTAAGACTTTTATTGAGTTTGCCCCTGGAAAGGTCTTGAAAGGCCTTTTGAAAAAAATTGACCCCTCCGCGGAAGTGATTTCCGTGGGAACTCTGGAGGATTTTCATGCCATCGACCTTGTCTAAACGCCTTGAAAATAAAGTGGCGATTGTCACGGGGGCCAGCCGTGGAATTGGCCGGGAAATCGCTCTTCTTTTTGCGCAGGAAGGTGCTAAGTTGACCATTACCGCTCGTAACGTGGACTCGCTCAAGGCCTTGTCGGAAGAAATTGTGGCGCAAGGACTTGAAGCACCCTATTTATTTGCATTGGATGTAAAAGACAGCCAAAAAGTGGAAGAAATGGTGGACAAAACCCTTGACAATTATGGACGCATTGATATACTCGTCAACAATGCGGGTGTGACACGCGATGGACTGATGCTTCGCATGTCCGACGCCGATTGGGATGAGGTTTTAGACACCAATCTTAAGGGAACTTTTGTTTGTATGCGGGCCGTCATGAAGACCATGATGCGCCAGCGTTCGGGGCGGGTGATCAATATCGCCTCCGTCATTGGGTTGATCGGGAATGCCGGTCAAGCCAACTACGCAGCAAGCAAGGCGGGGATTATCGCGCTGACAAAATCAGCGGCCAAGGAGCTTGGTTCTCGCAACATATTAATCAATGCGATTGCGCCAGGCTTTATTGAGACCGATATGACAGACGCTTTGAGTGAAGACGTCAAAGCACAAATTTTGAAATCAATTCCGGCGGGGGTTTTAGGAAAACCGCTGGATGTTGCCAAAGCAGCTCTTTTTTTGGCGGCGGAAGACAGTCGATTTATCACAGGGCAGGTCATCACAGTTGATGGCGGCATGGTCATGTAATCTAGGAGGAATGAATTCAATGGCGGATGTCTCACAGAAAGTAAAGCAAATCATAGCCGAGCAACTCGGAGTCAAGATCGAAGAAGTCACCGATACCGCATCCTTCGTGGATGATTTGGGAGCGGATTCGCTTGATACCGTGGAGCTTGTGATGGCGCTTGAAGAAGAGTTTGGGGTCGAGATCCCAGACGAAGACGCCGAGAAGATGACATCGGTTGGCGAAGCGATTCGCTACATCGACGAAAAGGCTTCTAAGTCCTCGAAATAAATCACTCCATTTTTTATGCCCTATCCACGTGTGGTGGTTACCGGGCTGGGGGCGATCACCCCAGTCGGTAACAACGCCAACGATTTTTGGAATGCAATCATTCAAGGCCAATCCGGCATTGATAGGATTAAGGTGTTTGATCCGGCTCGTTTTCCCGCCAAGATTGCCGGTGAAGTCAAAAATTACGATCCCAAAGAAACAATCCCCATGAAAGAGTCTCGTCGCATGGAGCGCTTTGCGCAGTTTGCGGTGACCGCGGCTGGCGAGGCCATTAAGGATGCCGGGATTGACGCCAACAAACAAAATCCCGAAGAGATTGGCGTTCTGATTGGCTCTGGTATTGGCAGTCTTCGCATCGTTGAAGAAACCCAAACCATTTATCTCGAGAAGGGCCCCGAAAAGTTTACTCCTTTTATGATCCCTATGCTAATTATCAATATGGCAGCTGGCTGGGTTTCTATTTTAAATGGATTTAAGGGGCCCAATCTTGCGGTGGTCACGGCTTGTGCGTCGGGCACTCACGCGATTGGAGAGGCTTTTCGTATGATTCAGCACGGGCAAGCCAAGGTGATGGTCACCGGTGGAACGGAAAGCTGTGTAACTCCTTTGGGGATTGGCGGATTTTGCGCGTTGAAGGCGCTTTCGACTCGCAATGATGATCCTAAGGGCGCGTCCAGACCTTTTGACAAAGATCGTGATGGATTTGTGATGGGAGAGGGCGCGGGAATTGTGGTTCTTGAAGAGCTTGAGCACGCCAAAGCACGGGGCGCTAAAATTTACGCGGAGGTGGTCGGTTACGCTTTGAACGGAGATGCTTATCATATGACCGCCCCCAACCCTGACGGTGAAGGCGCCACTCGTTGTATGCAGATGGCACTTAAAGACGCACGGATGAACCCCGAAGAGATTGACTACATCAATGCGCATGGTACTTCCACCGACATGAATGATCGGATTGAAACCCTGGCAATCAAAAAAACCTTTGGGGATCATGCTAGAAAGCTTGCGATCAACTCGACCAAGTCGATGACGGGGCATACGCTGGGGGCAGCTGGCGGAATTGAATTTGTGGCATCTTGCTTGTCGATTGAGCATCAGATGCTTCACCCCACCATCAATCAAATCACACCGGATCCGGATTGCGACTTGGATTATGTTCCCAACAAAGCGCGCCAAACAAAAGTGGAAGCTTGTCTTTCAAATTCACTAGGTTTTGGCGGTCACAACACATCCATTATTATCAGAAAGTTTAAGGGTTAACCCCGGAGGTTTTATGGCAGGACTTCTTGAAGGCAAAAAAGGACTGATCTTGGGTGTGGCCAACAAGCGCAGCATTGCTTGGTCCATTGCCCAAAGCGCTTCTCGCGAAGGAGCACAGCTTGCTTTCACTTATCAGGGAGAAAGGCTTAAAGAAAACGTTGAGAGTTTGGCGGCTACGCTTCCAGGATCCATCGTGCTTCCTTGCGATGTGATGCAAGAGGATCAGGTCGAATCTTTGTTTAAAAAGATTGACGAGGCTTGGGGCGGACTGGATTTTATGGCGCATTGCATTGCGTTTGCCAAAAGCGAAGATCTGGCCGGAGAGTATTTGACCACCAAAAAAGACGGGTTTGATACTGCGATGGGAGTGAGTGCTTATTCGCTCACAGCTCTTTCTCAAAAAGCAGCTCCTTTGATGGAGAAGAGGGGTGGCGGTAGCATTCTCACCCTTTCTTATTTGGGGGGTCAGCGTGTGGTGACTCGCTACAATGTGATGGGGGT
>CAZCDB010000059.1:0-8395 GCA_964497635.1 uncultured Planctomycetia bacterium
ACCGCTGATGAGAGAGAATTTGAGAAATCTGCGGGAGAGTTTGAAGTTTTGTTGAAGAGCATTCGATTTCAAAAATAACCTAGGAAGTATTTTTTAGATAAAGGAGACACAATGAACGTTCTAATGATAGCGGCTGTCGTTGTTGGTGTGATTTTGCTCTACGTTTTACGGCACATCTTGGGCGGTATGGTGGGACTTTTTCGCATTGTCCCTCCGAATGAAGCCCATATCCGCGTGATGAGAAATCGTAAGGATATTTTCTCAATCCGCAGTGGGAAGACCTCGTACTGGTTTGTGCCTTTCATCACCAAACTCAACCAACTGCCTTTATGCAATCTCACAATCCCGGTCAATGACATCAAGCTCAACGATAAAAACATGGCTAAGTTCCAGTGCGACTTGGTCTGTTTTATCAATATCCAAAATCTGGAGCTTGCGGTGGAGAGACTTGTACTCAGCGACTTGGAAAAGGATATGGGTTTTGATTTTGTGAAGCTTTCGGAAGATTTTCGCTCCATCATGGAGAGTATCGGAAGAACCGTGGTGACCAAGCAGACGATTTTGGACATCTACATGAATCGTCATCTGTTAAGCGATGCGATTGTGAAGGAAGTCGCCGGAGTGTTTCCCAAGTGGGGAATTGAGCTGGTAAACCTTGAGCTTAAACACATCAAAGATACCGAACAGAGCACGATTATTTTGGATATTGAGCGCAAGGTGGCTGCCGAAATCCGTCGTGACGCGGACGTTAAGATCGCTGAAACGACCCGAGAGGCTGAGATTGCCAAAGCCCAAGCGGAGGAGGTTTATCGCAAGCGCCAAATCGAGAAAGACAAAGCGATCGGGATTGCTGAACAGATGAAAAATCAGGAAGTGGCAGTCATGAAAGCGGAAGCCAACCTGAAGGAAATTGAAGCGATCCGGACGATGGAGGTCGGAAAGGCTGAGATTGAAAGACAGAAAGTCCAAAAAATCTCGGATGCCGAAAAAATTAAGCTTACCGTAGAAGCCGAAGGACAGGCCAATCACGTCAAGTCCGTCGGTCAGGCGGAGGCGGATGTGATACGCATCAAAAAAGAAGCGGATGCGGCCGGAACCCTGAAGCTGGCAGAGGCCCTCAAGCAGTTCAATGACGTAGCGCTCAACGTCAAGCTTTTGGATATCCAAAGAGATGTTCTGATTGAAAAGTATCATGCCTTGGCATCGATCGCCAAAGAAGCGGATATCAAGTGGATTATGAGCGGTCAAAACGCCCAGAATTTCTTCGGACTTAATCTGGATGCCGAGGGGGGTGCGAACCTAAAACAGTTTTTGGCTGAGTCGGGGGTGGATCTTAAAACACTGCTTCAAAGCGCCAAAGAAAACGTCACCAAAAAGTAGCCCGGGATTCATTGACAAAAACGAGGGGGGCTTGCTAGAATGCCTGCGAAAAAGATCGCGGATTGGAAAGAGATCAAGAATTTAGGCATTCTGACGACGGTTCCCCTGATCCTTCTGATAGGTCCCTTGGTCGGCTTCTTTGTAGGAAGTTGGATTGATCGTAAGGCCCATAGTTATCCATGGGTTACGATACTTTTTATAGGACTTGGGTTTGTCGCTTCGGGGCGTGAAGTCATACGCCTGATTAAGGAAATCTCCCGACAGTCTTAAGTGTTTCTAGGAATATAAAATGATCGAAGAATTGTTTAAAAAGCTTTCCCGCCTAGCGTTTATTTTTACGCTGGCTGGATCTATGTTCTTTTTTGCCCAATCCCAATGGATGAGTGGCCTAGGGGTCTGGGTCGGTGCGCTTTGGATTTTTTTAAACAGTTATTTTCTTTTTCATTTGGTCCAAGTGGGGACGCAGAGCAAAGTACGCATGAGCGATCGTATTCTTTTGATTTCCATTCTTAAATTTCCCGTGCTTTATATCGCTGGATATTTTATTTTAAAATCCAGAGTGTTTCCGATCGGTGGGATTTTGACAGGACTTTCCTTGTTTATCCTAGCCTATATTTTTACGTGGATCCGCTTTAATGTTGGAAAACGCTCGGTTTTGATGCCGCTGATTTTGGGAACGATCTCTTTTCCTTTTTTTCATCAAGCCGTTGCTTGGTGCAGTGAAAGCGCTCATGCCGAGGGAGGACATGGGGGTGGTCATGAAGGCGGTGGCGCTCTCCATTTGACCAATCTTGTTGGTTTGCTGTCTGGCTGGCTCCCAAAATCTTTGGGAGATTTTTTAGTTGCCTATGAAAATGTGATTTTTGGCAGTGTAGTCATTATGGTTTTGTGTCTGATTTTTTATTTTGCCTCAAAAGATGCGAAATTGATTCCTGGTCGCCTGCAAGCTGCCTGTGAAGGGGTTGTCGAATGGCTCAATGATTTTGTCTGTGGTATTTTGGGGCCCCAGGGCCGCACTTATACCCCCTTCCTAGGGACTCTCTTTCTCTACATTTGGACGATGAATCTGATTGGGCTTGTGCCTCTCATGAAGTCCAACACAGCCAACTCGATGACTTTGAAAGGTCCTGTGGCACTGCCGGTGCCCACGACGACGATAGCGCTTGCTTTGATTGTTTTTGTAGTGGTTCAGACGATTGGGATCCGAAAGCAGGGAATTAAGGGGTATTTGGATCATATGGCCGGAACCCCCCGCGATGCGTTTGGCTGGGTGATGTCACCACTGATGTTTGTGATCCATTTGATCGGAGAATTTGCCAAACCTTTTAGCCTGACGTTTCGTCTTTTTTGTAATATCATGGGGGGCCACATTCTTGTGGCGGTATTTGTCGGGATGGGAGTGGCGGCGATGTTGATTCCTTTCCAGGCGCCTTTTTTAATTTTTGAAATTGCCACTAGTACGATCCAAGCTTTTGTTTTTACTTTGCTTAGCACGGTGTACATTGCGATGATGCTGCCTCACGGCGATCATAGCGAAGAACACGCGCATTAATACATCACGAACCAAAACCAGGAGGAAGTTGAACATGGATTACCAGTCAGCATTAGCCATCTTTTTACCCTTATCACTCGGAATCGCGGCGTTTGGGTCCGCTCTGGGTTTAGGGAAAGCCGTCGCCAGCGCCATGGAAGCCACTGCTCGTCAGCCGGAAGCTTCCGGGAAGGTACTTGTCAACATGATGGCCGGTTGCGCCCTCATCGAAGCGTTGACGTTGTATGTTCTGATCGTTGTATTCGTTCTTTCAGGGAAGATTGCTTAATCCAAATTTAGGCTAGATAAAGGAATTTATGGAAAATCTTCCTATTTTGAAGGAAATCCTGGTTCAGATTTTTGGCTTTGTCATTGTTTTTTTTGTGATGAAGAAGTTTGCATGGAAGGGCCTTCTGGGTTCTATCGATGCGCGCCGCCAGAAAATCGAAGCAGAGTTTAAGGGCATTGAGGACCACAAGACCCGTCTAGCGGATCTTGAGAAAGACTATCGCGCTCGCTTAGAGCATATCGAGCAGGAAGCACGCGTCAAGATCCAAGAGGCGGCCAATGTGGGTGTGGCTCTGGCTCGCGATATTCAGGACAAGGCTCGAGCTGACGCGCAGAAGATGATTGACCGTGCGCAGGTGGAGATCTCGCAAGATGTCGCTAAAATCCGCCAGACGATGCGTGTGGAGATCGTAGAGTTATCTTCGATGATCTCGGAGAAAGTGATTCGCGAGAAACTCGATGCCAAAGAGCATGACCGACTGGTCGAGCAGTTCTTGACGGATCTGCAGAAGGTCTAAATGATTAAAGATCATCTAGCGGCGGAGCGGTATGCACGAGCGCTTTTTGAAATTGCGCGCGTGCTCCACCGTGATGAGGAAATCGAAGCCGAGCTTGAAAATATCTCCTCGGCCTTGAAGGCAGATCCTGAAATCGAGCGTCAGCTAGCCAATCCGGTTTTAAAGACGGCCGATAAGCGGAAGTTTTTGCAAAAGCTTTATCAGGAGCGTCGTCAGGATTTTTATGAGACGCTTTTGGATTTTTACACGGTTCTTTTTGAAAAAAATCGTTTTCCTCTGATTCATGAAATCGCGATCAGTTTTAAGCGAATCGCCGATGAAGCACAGGGCCAGGGAGTGGCGCAGATACGCTCAGCTGTCGCGCTAAAGCCTGATCAGGAAGCCAGGATTGTCAATCGCCTGGAGGCGATGGCAGGCTACAAGATCACCGTGACCAAAGAAGTGGACCCGGCTCTTGTCGGAGGCGTGGTGGTCCGGATTAAAAATAAGATTATTGATGGGTCGGTCAAGTTTCAGATTGATTCAATGAAGAAAGAATTGGTTCAAATTCGTTAACAGGAGAAAGAAATATGGCGCTTCGCCCCGAAGAAATTACCAGTGTATTAAAACAGGAAATTAAAGATTTTAATGTCGGCGTCAAAATGGAGTCGACGGGTATCATCCTTTCCGTGGGGGATGGAATCGCGCGTATTTATGGTCTAGATGATTGTATGGCGGGGGAACTTTTGGAGCTGCCTGGGGGTGAGCTTGCAATCGCGCTGAACCTGGAAGAGTCCAATGTGGGTGCTGTGCTTTGCGGCGAAGGCAAAGGTATCAAAGAAGGCGACACGGTCAAGCGGACTGGAAAAATTGCAAGCATCCCCGTGGGTAAGAGTCTTTTGGGTCGCGTGGTAGATGCTCTGGGACGTCCCATCGATGGCAAAGGTCCTATCGTTTCCAGTGATTTTAGACCCATCGAGTTTAAAGCGCCCGGTGTTCTCGTGCGCGAATCCGTCAAAGAGCCTTTGCAGACGGGTATCAAAGCCATTGATGGCATGATTCCTATCGGGCGCGGACAACGTGAGCTTATCATTGGGGATCGTCAGACCGGAAAAACCGCAGTGGCGATTGATACCATCATCAACCAAAAAGGAAAAGACGTTCATTGTATTTATGTGGCGACGGGTCAGAAGGCTTCCAGCGTTTTATCTGTGATTAAAAAACTAGAAGAATTTGGAGCGATGGAATACACCACGGTGGTCAGTGCCACTGCCGATTCTCCAGCCACGCTTCAGTATTTAAGTCCTTACACTGGCGCTGCGATTGGGGAATATTATCTTTATAATGGCATGCATGCGCTGGTGATCTATGATGATTTGACCAAGCAGGCGGCAGCGTATCGTGAGCTCTCACTTCTTTTGCGCCGTCCTCCGGGGCGCGAGGCGTTTCCGGGTGATGTATTTTATCTTCACTCCAGACTTTTGGAACGCGCGGCCAAAATGAGAAAAGATTTGGGCGGCGGGAGCTTGACAGCTCTTCCGATTATCGAAACTCAGGCCGGAGACGTGTCTGGGTACATTCCCACCAACGTGATTTCCATCACGGACGGGCAGATTTATCTGGAAGCGGATCTATTTTTCCAAGGCGTGCGCCCAGCCATCAACGTGGGACTTTCCGTCTCTCGCGTGGGGGGTAATGCTCAAACCAAGGCGATGAAAAAGGTTGCCGGAAAATTGCGCTTGGATTTGGCACAGTACCGGGAACTGGCGGCTTTCACGCAGTTTGGTTCCGACATGGACAAAGCGACTTTGGATCAGCTCAACCGTGGCTCACGTCTTGTCGAGGTGCTGAAGCAGGGACAATACACGCCGTTTTCCTTGGCTCAGCAGGTGAGCATTCTTTATGTCGCGACCAAGGGTCTTTTGGATGATGTGGCTTTGGATAAAATCCAGGATTTTGAAAAAGGGTTTCATCCTTTCTTGGCCAAGAAATACCCCGACGCGGTCAATGATCTTGAAAAACAAAAAGAGCTGACGGATTCCGTGGCGCAGAAGCTAGAGCGGGCCGTGGCCGAATACAAGACAGAGTTCGCCAAAAAATAATGGCATCCCTTCGGCAGATACGACGCCGCATGAAAAGCGTGCAGAGTATCAACTCCATCACCAAAGCGATGCAGATGATCTCGACGTTTCGCTTTAAGCGGGCGGAGAACCGATTTTCAAAGATTCGGTCCTATCTTTTGGAGCTTGAGGGAATTTTGTCCAATCTTTCGGCTTCGGTAGAGAAGCTGGAGCATCCGCTTTTCGAAAAGCGGACGATTCAGAGGAAAACGCTTTTGGTCATGGTGGGGGACAAGGGTCTTTGCGGATCCTACAACACCAATCTTTTAAAAGCGGCCCTTATCTGGAAAAAGCAAAACGCAGGTTTTGAAGTATCCCTGATTCCGGTGGGCAAAGTGGGTTACGAGGCCTTTAAGAAAAAAGGTTTTTCGCTTCCCTTGGCTTATCCGGAGAAAGCGGGCGCTGATTTTATTTTGGCCAAGAAAATGTCGCAGGAAGTAAAAGATCTGTTTTTATCCGGCAAGACGGATGAAGTGAGCATGATTTACACGCATTTTAAAGTGGGTGGGTCCGGACAGTCGAGGATTGAGCCGCTATATCCTTTAAGCCATTTGATTGAGGGCCAAAAAAAAGAAAAACGGCAGGCGGTGGAGTATATTTATGAGCCCGATTTTCAAAAAGTATTCTTTGATGTATTGCAGCGATATTTGGACGGAAAGATGTATCTCTCGCTTTTAGAGTCCCTGACTTCTGAATACAGCGCCCGCATGATGGCGATGAAGCAGGCCAGTGAAAACGGTGAAGAAGTTTTGCACGACCTGAAGCTTTTAAGAAATAAAACAAGACAAGCGGTGATTACGCGCGAGCTTTCTGAGATTGTCAGCGGCGCTAGTATTTTAGTTTAATTTTTTAAGGAGAATAGAATGCAAACGATTCAAGAGAAACCAGCCGGTAAAGTAGCACACGAGGGATCTATGGACGCAAAAAAAGGGATTGGCCATGTGGTTCAAATCATTGGCCCCACGATGGACGTGCGTTTTGAAGCGGGATTTATTCCCAATATTTTGGACGCGGTGATCGTCAAGATTGGAAAAGAAGAGGTGGTGGGCGAAGTGGCTCAGCATTTAGGGAACAATGTGGTGCGTTGCATCGCGCTTTCCTCGACGGATGGCATGGTGCGCGGCATGGAAGCAACCAATACCGGAGCGCCGATTTCTGTGCCCGTAGGCAAAGAGACGTTGGGCCGTATGTTTAATGTGCTCGGCAAAGCCATTGATGAGAAGCCGGAGGCACAGGCTAAAAAGTACTATCCCATTCATCGTCCGGCACCCAGCTTTGAAGAGCGTGAGCCGGCAACACAGATTTTTGAAACGGGAATCAAGGCGGTCGATTTGTTGGCTCCGTATCCTAAGGGGGGTAAAGTTGGACTTTTCGGCGGCGCCGGTGTGGGTAAAACCGTCATCATTCAAGAGCTCATTCGCAACATCGCGGCCCAGCATGGCGGCTTTTCGGTGTTTGCCGGTGTGGGAGAGCGTACCCGCGAGGGAAACGACCTTTACCATGAAATGAAGGACTCCGGTGTTTTGGACAAAACTTGTCTTGTTTTCGGACAGATGAATGAGCCGCCGGGGACGCGTTTGCGCGTGGGGTTGACGGCGCTTTCCATGGCCGAGTATTTCCGTGATGAAGAAAAGCAGGACGTGCTTCTTTTTATCGATAATATTTTCCGTTTTACCCAAGCTGGCTCCGAAGTATCAGCGCTCTTAGGGCGTATGCCCTCCGCTGTGGGTTACCAACCTAACTTGGCGACGGAAATGGGAGATTTGCAAGAGCGTATCGCTTCTACCAAAAAAGGATCCATCACTTCGGTGCAGGCGATTTACGTACCGGCAGATGATTTGACGGATCCGGCTCCGGCGACGACGTTTACTCACTTGGATGCGACGACCGTGTTGTCGCGTCAGATCGCGGAGCTTGGAATTTATCCGGCGATTGATCCTTTGGATTCAACTTCTCGTATTTTGGATCCGCATGTTCTCGGTGAAGAGCATTACAATGTAGCGCGCCAAGTGCAAAGAATTCTTCAGCGCTATAAGGACTTGCAGGATATCATCGCGATTTTGGGAATGGATGAGCTCTCTGATGAAGATAAATTGACGGTGGCTCGTGCTCGCAAAATCCAGAAGTTTTTATCTCAGCCTTTCTTCGTGGCAGAGACCTTTACGGGTCGTAAAGGAAAATACGTACCCCTAAAAGAAACCATCGCCGGTTTTAAGAAAATCGCCACCGGGGAAATGGATGAATATCCTGAACAGGCTTTTTACATGGTGGGTAATATCGAAGAAGTCGTGGAGAATTACCAGCAAATGCAGAAGGGTGCTTAAGCTTCCGTGAGCCTAGAGTTTGATTTAAAGGTGGTGACTCCTGACGGAGTTGCATTTCAGGGGAAGACAATTTCTGTTGTGGCTCCTGGGTCTTTGGGGTATCTTGGTATCCTTAAAGATCACGCGCCTTTGGTCACCTCCCTTGAGAAGGGAAATCTTACTTCTAAGGATATTTCGGGTACCATGAAGACGATTCGCATTGAGGGCGGATTTTTAGAAGTACAGAATAACCGTGTTTTGGTTTTGACGGATAAG
>CAZCDB010000060.1:0-8316 GCA_964497635.1 uncultured Planctomycetia bacterium
CCGTCTCTCTCCAACTTATGAGTGAAGTCACAAGCAGGCAAAAGAGAAAATAAATTCATAACGGTCTCCACCTTTCCTGCTCGCCAAATTTTTATTGTTACCGAACCACTCTTTTTCATTTTTCTCTGCTCCGGTCTTTGTGTCAATACAACCCGTATCTGGTATTCGTCAGCCAGCTAGAAACTCTCTTTTTTGGACGCGTTGGAGGAAGAGCGCGGCCACGGTGTCCCGCCGCAGAGGCGGGACGAGCGCGATTTCTCCACCGAGTCCAATTTTCATCGGTGGTGAAAATTGGACGTCGGCCAAAAAAGAGAGTTTCTAGCTGGCTGACGGGCACCAGGTTGTGAGAAAGCCGGAGTCGGAACGTAAGAAAAGGAAAGGGTGGTCCAGGCCAACACTTATGATACAAAAACACAAAAAAACCCGGCGAGAAAACTTCTCTCGCCGGGGGTTTTTAGAGTGCTGGGTTATTTTTTAGGTTTGAAGCTATCGATTAGCTGGGCGACGTATTTTCCGGCCATGTCTTTGCAGCCTAGACCAATCGCAAGACCTACTCCAAGCGCGAAGGCTCCAAGTGTTGCTTTGATCAGAAGCTCAATGATGGAGGTGTCAATTCGCAGCTGCTTTAAGGCTTCGATGACAGTGAAAATGATCACAACCACCTGAGCTGTTTGCGCCAAAGTCCTGGCCTGCGGAATGCCTGCCGTCGCGGCTGCTGTGCGCACCGTGTTAGCCATGATGCTGGCAAAAAAGATACCCAGCACCAAGATAAACACGCCTGCAATGACATTGGGGACATAAAGAATGATCTGATTGAGAAGCTCAGCCGCCACTGTCAACTGGAGTGCATTTACGGCCGCCAAGAACACAACCAACATCAAGAGCCAATAAATCAAAACACCCAAAATCTCTGAAAGGGTGTAATTGATATCTCCTTTGGTGAGGATGTTGGCGATCCCAATCTTTTCACTGACAGAGTCTAGACGCGCCAGCTTCAGAAAGCGTGTAATCATCTTTTGAGCTAATGTGGCAAAAATCCAGCCAATAGTCAGAATGAGGATAACGCTCACCAAAGTCGGCAAGAAACCCATCACTCGAGTCCACATCGCCTCAACCGGTTGCATGATTGCAAGATCCCAATCCATAAGCTCCCCCTTTCATCAACGGTCTGCTGAAAAAGCCCCGTCGTCTCACGCCTCGCATCTGGGACTTTTTGAACAGACCGAGGGCTTTTAATAAATTGTTAAGATTAGCAAAAACTAACTAATCATTTTAATCTTACTACTAATTTTAGTAAAAATTAGCTGGGGTGTCAATCACGAAAGTTCTTTTTTAGAGAGAATTTTACCCTCTGCATCCATTTTATAAATCCTGGGAATGGCAGTTCCAAGGTTAAGCTCAAGCACCTGCTCGCGCGTTAACTTTTCAAGCTCCATGACAATTGAGCGCAGGCTGTTCCCGTGAGCTGCTATGATTACATTTTTGCCTGCTTTCAAATCTTTAAGAACATGGGCATTGAAATACGGGAGTGTTCTGGCAGCGGTATCCTTAAGACTTTCTCCCTTGGGAGGCGCCACATCGTAGGATCGTCTCCAAATCTTGACTTGCTCATCCCCAAACTTCAGAGCCGTCTCTGCTTTGTTCAGTCCCTGCAAATCTCCATAATGCCTTTCGTTTAGTGCTTGGTCCTTGTGAACCGGAATCCCCTGCTGTCCTAGCTTAGCCAAAATCTGAGCCAGGGTATTTTGAGCTCTTTGCAAAACGGATGTATAGGCAACATCAAAATGAATCCCTTCCGCCTTTAGCCGATCACCCGCACGATCCGCCTCTTCAATCCCTTTAGGGCTTAGCGGCACATCCACCCAGCCAGTAAAACGGTTTTCCAAATTCCACTGAGACTCCCCATGACGAACCAACACCAAAGTAGACATTTTCTCTCCTTATTTTTTAAACTAAAAGAGCCCCGCCAAAAACTGGCGAGGCTCCCATTGAATCCTAAAGTTGCTTTACGACTAATCTCTTCCTTTTCCAAAAAGTCTCAGAAGCAAGAAGAAGAGATTGATAAAATCTAGATAGAGCGCTAGCGCCCCCATAATCACATACTTACTTTCATGGTCGGCGTCTTGAAAACCCATGGCGTGCATTTGCTTAAGTCTCTGAGTATCACGAGCCACCAACACCACAAAAATAGCAATGCCCGCAAAGGTGATAATCCACATCAGCGCACTGCTTTTCATAAAAATATTCACGATGCTGGCAATCATCACTCCAATCAGCCCCATGACTGCCATTCCACCAATCGAGGTCAAATCCTTCTTGGTGGTCAGACCATAGAGACTAAAGAAGAAAAAAGTGCCCGCTGTAATCGCAAACGTTTGTATCACCGACTGACCGGTGTACATTAAAAGAACAGCGCTCACCGAAACCCCATTTAAAAGGGAGTAAACACAAAAGATGCTAGTGGCCATGGCGGCGCTCATCGCCTCAATTCGTGCTGACAGCCAAATCACCAATCCCAACTCTACGAAGATCAAACCAAAAAATGCTAGCTGGTTTCCCAAAATCGCTTTTAACATCGCCGGCTGAGATAAAAGTCCAAACGCAGCAACCGTTGAAAGCAAAAGCCCAAACGACATCCAAATAAACACCTTGGAGATAAATCCTGTCTCCGAGGCTTGAATCGATGAACCGCCGACAAATTTATTTTCCATATTTTCTCCTCTTCTAAAAAGTTATTCGATAGGAATCCGAATCGTCGTGCCACGCTTAGGACGATTGGGATTGGAAATTACATCTCGATTGAACTCATAAATCCGGTTCCACTGGCGTCCGTCGCCGTATTCTCTCTTAGCGATCGCCCAAAGAGTATCCCCTTTTTGGATGACGTATTCTTTGACATCCACCTTCACGCTTCCTTCCAACTGCTTCTCTTCTTGTACCACTCGAGCGCCAGAATCCACCACTTCTCCCATCGAAGCAGCCTGATCCGCGGGAATTTGAATCTCCTCTACTTCAGCGATCATAAACTGAGCATTGCGATCTTTTTGCATCCCAACCAAATCTCCCTTGGTGGCCAACGCATCCAATTTGCCACGACTCAAAATCTTGATACGATCTTCCGGAAGTCCCGCGGCAATCAAATACTCCTTAACCGCTTCCCCACGGCGCTCTCCCAACTTGAGATTGTACTGTTCAGACCCGCGAACGTCTGCATTCCCCGTGATCAAGATATCGGCATTAGGATTGCGATCCATTGTCCCCATGGCTTGATCCAAAATCTCTTGAGCATCCGAACGAATGGTTGATTTGTCATAATCAAAATAAACGCGGACATTTTTGATGATTTTTTTAATCACCAAAGAAGACTTCATGGGCCCGGGTTCCGATTTATAATCAAAAATAACCTTACGCACATAAACCCAACCTTGATTTCCCCAAGCAGTCGTGGGGTTTTGCCCAGGCTGACTGGGCCACCACCAAAAACCACTTCTCTCTTGATCTTTGTAAGGGGCCGGCTGAGCATCCGAGGGCCACCAAGAGAAACGACGCGCCATCTCTTCATCCTGGGCATTTTGAACCTTGGGAAATTCAGGGGCCGCCGAAACAACCTCTGTCCTTGGGTATTGGTTCAAAACTCTCTCCTCAGACCAAGCGTTGCCCGCATTGAGGGTGGAAATACCTAAAATTGTCCAAAAAAAAGCTTTGGGGATATGTCTCATCGTTAAAACCTCTTTATTAGTGAGTGTCTCGGTTGGAAATCTGTCCAATGCCACAAGCTTACTAAAAGGCTTCTCGCTCGTCAAGACAAAGCGGGTAAAGTGTTGAAAGCGTCCACCAATTGACGCAAACGGCTATAACTCATCCGGTCAAAATGAAATACGATCCTTTCAAGTGATGGATCTTGGTTGTCATCCTCGGCGATTTCTTTGAGCCTTTCAAGCCCGCCCTGCGAACATAGATCTTTAAATTGAAAAGAAATCCTTTTGAGCTCCTCATCCGCCAAAGGCCTCTTAAGACGGATCAAATAGCGATTTCTTAGGAATCGTGCGGAGTCAAAATTTTTGTAAAAGTTAACAACTTCACTCACCGCTTCCTCATTGTTTTGAAAATGCCGGATCAGATTCAAATCATTGGGAGAGATCAGCTCTTCCTCTAAAAGATTTTTCTTGAGCAAACGTAAAAGCGACTTCCAGTAGTCGCTTCCCGGAGCATCCACAAGCACCAGAGGCCGCGGCTTCGCCTTTCCCGTCTGCACCAAAGTAAAAGATTCAAAACCCTCATCAAAAGTCCCAAAACCACCCGGAAAAAGAACCGTCGCTTCGGATTCTTTTAAAAACATAAGCTTGCGGGTAAAGAAGTATTTAAAATTGACGAGCTTCAGATTCCCCTTAATAATCCAGTTGGGCTGCTGCTCGAAAGGCAGCATGATATTAAGACCAAAACTGTGCTCAGCTCCCGCTCCCACCATCGCCGCCTCCATGATCCCGCTGGCACCCCCCGTGATCACCATCCAGCCTTTTTTGACCAGCGCCTGACCAAAACTTTCGGCCATTTTGTAGTTGGGGTGTGTGGGTTTTGTCCGAGCGGAGCCAAATACCGCCGCTTTTGGGATTGAGCGATAAGACTTAAACACCTTCATCGCGTAGCGAAGCTCTTTAAAGGCTGTGTTTAGAAGACGGATCTCCAGGGTGTCCAGATTTTCATCGCGTAATTGGGCAATGTTGAACAACATCTCGCGAAAAATTTCATCATCCGAGCTGGGTGGGAAATCATTTCCCAGAAGAGAAGTGATATCTTTTTTAAACCGTGCGATATCTTTTTCGGTGGCTCTCAAAGCTTCATTTCTCCTAAAAAATCCGGACATTCAGACGGGTACTCCACCCATTCACGAGTCAGTGGGTGAATAAATTTTAAAGCGACTGCGTGAAGTGCCAGCCGACGTAATTTTAACCTCTCAAGCATATCCGCATCAAGCCCATTTACAACATATTTTTGAAAAATGGATAGATCGATATAAATCTTATCTCCCACAATCGGGTGGCCCAAAAAAGCTAAATGGGCGCGAATCTGATGCGTACGCCCGGTAAAGGGCTCTAGCTCCAAATAGGAATAAGCCCCATGGGTTGATAACACGCGATACCCGGTCCTAGCCTCTTCCCCATTTTCAGGATCGACAATGCGCACGGTTTGAAAACCAGAGCTTTCATCATGCCCTAAACGAAAATTGATTTCGCCTTCCTTCTCCTGGGGACACCCAAAAACAAGAGCGCGATATTTTTTATGAACCCGCGAGGCTAAAAATTCTTTGCCGATAAAACGCGCCGCTTCGTGATTTTTGGCCGCGAGAATAACGCCGCTGGTTTCAGCATCCAACCGGTGAGTAAAATGAATCTTGGTATTTTCCCAGCGAGGGTCTTTTTTTAAAAGGGAGTGGAGATTGTTCTCGACGTAAGAGCCTACTGGATGAACGGCTAGAGGAGCGGGTTTGTCAATGACAAGGATGGCCTCATCCTCGTGAATAATGCGGTAAGCGGTGTCGATATAAAAATCGGCCGCCTTCACCCTCTCCCTGGAATACAGCAGCAAATTATTTGCTAGCGAGGACGTAGGCAAAAACCAGAGGAGCTACAATCGTGGCATCCGACTCAATGATAAAGCGCGGAGTATTGCCATCGAGTTTGCCCCAAGTGATCTTTTCATTGGGGACCGCACCGCTGTAAGAGCCGTAAGAAGTGGTGCTGTCGGAGATCTGACAAAAATAGCCCCAAAGAGTCACTTTTTCTTTAAGATCTTGTTCGATTAAAGGCACAACACAAATAGGAAAATCTCCCGCAATCCCGCCGGCGATCTGGAAGAAACCGATCGATTTTCCCTTGGTATTTTCTTTGTACCACTCGATTAGATAGGCCATCTGCTCAAGACCGGACTTAACCACTTGAAAGTTCGAAACCTCTTTGCGGATCACATTCGCCACAAAAATATTTCCCAAGGTCGAATCTTCCCAGCCTGGGGTAAAGATAGGAATATTTTTCTCGCAAGCCGCCAAAAGCCAAGAATCCTTGGGGTCAATCTGGTAGTGCTCTTTGATCACGCCACTGCGAAGTAGCTGGTACATGTACTCATAGGGGAAATAGCGCTTTTTTTCTTGATCGGCCTTCTGCCAAAATTTAAGCACCTGCCGCTCAATGCGGCGCATTGCCTCTTCTTCGGGGATGCAGGTATCGGTCACGCGATTGTGGCCACCCTCACGAAGCTCGACTTCTTCTTCGGCGGTCAGATTACGATAATTGGGCACGCGTTTGTAGTGGTCATGCGCGACAAGATTAAAAACATCCTCTTCAAGATTGGCGCCTGTGCAGGTAATCGCATGAATTTTGTCCTGGCGGATCATCTCGGCGAGTGTAATCCCAAGCTCGGCCGTGCTCATGGCGCCACCCAACGTCACCATCATTTTATTGCCATTTCTTAAATGATCACAGTAAGCTTCGGCCGCATCAATCACCACAGCCGAATTAAAATGACGAAAATTGTGCGTGATAAAATCTTTAACCGCTTTAAAATCCGTTGCGCTGGAAACAAGCCCCGCGCTAGATTTCTTGGGTGACTGAATCTGTATCGCCATTATTTCCTCCGTATCAATATCAATAAGTTACAACAATTTATAACACGAACGCACTTGGAGTCACAAGGAAAATATACCCACTAACTCTTCAAAAAATCTTAAAGCACCATCAAAGTCCAAGTTACAGCGTCGCTACTATTGGTTGATACACTTGCATACGGCGCAATTCTCTTATACTGGAGTTTTACCGTAACTGATCCAGCGGCAACAGGTGTTGCCCATGAGCTAGAATAGCTTTGATGACCTGAAGCATTGTTACAAAACTGTGTTTCTGGGCCGACTAAAGCACCAATCACTGGCCTGATCTGAAAAACGGCGCCACTGGCGCTCTGCCAACTACCCACACTCCACACCATTACCGCCTTTCCAGCTCTGGGAATTGTCACCACCTTATCTGAATCAGTAATATCCACAAAACTGGTGGAGCTATAGGTATAGGTTCCCTGGGCCACATGAAGTTGATCAGTAAAAATGGATCCACCAGCGCCGACCATATCTACCCAGGTCCCGTTCTCACAGACTCTAAACTTATCGCTGTACGCGTTGTAATAAATCTTTCCATTAACAATGCTAGGATCTCCTGATGTGGTTTTGCGAGGGACTAAGATGGCTCCTCCATCGGCAGAGATCTCAAGACCAGAGCTTTCAAGAGACATGTGAGTGGTTAGACTCCCTGCAGCATTATCCTCGGTCTGAAACTGGATCGAAGAATTTCTAGAACCATCGTTAGCGTCCGTCCAAACAGATTGAATGCGTGCCATAGGACGATTGTCAGTGGAAGAAGACTCTCCTGTAAAAAGAAGTCCTGTTCCAAAATTATTATCCGGAACTCCTGAAGAAGAGTGATGGATTCTTAAAACATCGGTGACTGTGGCAGTGCTTGTATCATTGGATACTACGTGAATTTTTGTGACTGGATCAGCCGTGCCCAGCCCGAGTCTACCCTGCTGATCCAGAATCATCCCCGGCTGAGCATCAGCAAGCGTCTGACCTCCTAGTCTAAAATTATTAAGCCCTTCGTTATAGTCAGCGGGTGCGGCGTTTGAGCTGGTCCCAAAATACAGTTCAGTCCCGCTACCATCTTCATGCATCCAGATACCGGCTTTTGGGATTGTGGGGTTATCATCGGTGGTTGTCCAAAATACCCCTGGCATAAAATCATCCGTTGCCAGATCCGTCACAATTTGAATCCCCGCTTTAGTGACGCCTCCCGTAAAAATACCTAAAGAATCACTCGGCTCCTCTATCTGAAGTTTTTTATAACTTCCATAAGGCGAGGGGTAATAAGTCGAGAGGTTGACATCTTCTGCGTATAGCGGCGTTGAAAGCATAAAGACAGCTAGAGGGGGTAAAAAAAAGAATGCGTACTTTTTAAATGTCATCACCTCAGCCTCCGATTTATCCAACTCATACTACCCCGCATCATCAACCATTGTCTAGAAGAATGTAGGTATTTATGAATTTTTATAGAAAAGTTTTTTGATCAATACCCAAAGAAAAAAAATCAAGACAAGCGGTAAAACAAAGTAGACAAAAAAGAATAGAAGCAAAAGAAATATTCCAACACCTAAAGCTACCCCGAAAGCCTGCGCTACCAATCGCTGAAGAGAGCTCTCCGGAGCCTTCGGCTTTTCTGAAAAAGTGTAGCGAATTTCCCCATGATCCGGCTTTTCGGGACGAAGCTCAATAATTTC
>CAZCDB010000061.1:0-4034 GCA_964497635.1 uncultured Planctomycetia bacterium
TCACAGACTCAGGCCTGATCACCGTGGGTGGCAATGCAAGCTTTACCACCTCCACTGCCAATGATGACATCATCATCGACTTTACTCCCGCGGTGACAGGCACTCTGTCTCTTAACACCTCCGGCGCCACAGGTCATGCCAACTTTGAAAACTCCACCACAGGAATTAACTTCACCACCTCAAATATCGGAGGCAACCTCACCGCCGAAACAAACTCAGGCAACATCACAGACTCCGGAGCTATTGTGGTTGGGGGACTGACCACTCTTTCAGTCACCGTTGCAACTGACGACATTATCCTAGACTTTGCCACCAATGACTTTAATACACTCACTGTTACCACCACCGATGACTTAAGCATCAGAGATGCCAACACAGTGACCTTAAACGCTGCGCTCACTGTCGGAGGCAACTTCACTCTTGTTGGAGGTACTTGGACCAGTGGCGCCAACACCATGGATGTTAACGGCAACTTCACCATCTCTTCTGGAACCTTTACAGCACCTTCGACAACCCTTAACATTGCCGGCAACTTCACCAACTCTGGAACCTTCACTCACAACAGCGGGACGGTGATTCTCGACGGAGCCAACCAAACTATCGCAGGCTCCACCACCTTTAATAATCTAACCAAAACCACCGTAGTGCCTGTGACTCTAACATTTACCGCCGCAACCACTACGACAGTCAATGGCACACTCACTTTGCAAGGCGCGGCCGGCAACCACCTAACTCTCAACTCAACCTCCGCCGGCTCCGTATGGAACCTCAACCCCACCGGGCCTCGCAGCATCGCTTATGTTGAAGTTCAAGATTCAAATAACACCAACGCCACTGCGATCAGCCCCAGCCAGTCCCTGAGCTTGGGCAATAACACCAACTGGTCTTTTGGCTATCTGACGATTACCCCAACACCCAGCAGTATTACAGCTGGCACTAGTCTTGAGCTTACGATCACAGCCTTTGACGATTTCAACGTGATCAACACTGAGTACACAGGCGCTCACAATCTTACGTTTTCAGGTCTTGCCAATTCTCCCAACGCCGATATTCCCACGGTCGAGGGTATCAACTTTGGCGCCAGCACTTCCGTTGCTTTCACCAATGGTGTCTCAAACGTTAACGCCGCAACGCTGGTCGCCTACAAAACAGAAACAGCTGAGGTAGAAGTCACGGACGGTATCTTGACCACTACAGGAAATGCCGCCTATGATTTGAATCTGACGGTAACTCCTGCTACCCTCGGCGCATTCACCATTACAGGGATCACGGATCCTATTTTGGTGGGTGTTGCGTCAAACATGACCGTGACAGCACTGGATATTTACGGCAACCTTAAAACCGACTATGTCGGAACCGTGACGTTCAGCTCTTCTGATGGCGCCGCTATTTTGCCAGCGCCATACACTTATGTTGTTTTGGACGGTGGAGTGCACACCTTTGCTTCTGGAGTGACTTTCAACACCGCGGGACTTCAGACGGTGATCGCAACCGATGGCCTGGTCTCTGATTTTGTTTCCATCACTGTGATCCCCGCACCTGTCATTGCTTCAGCTGCGACATCAACACTGATCATTTCCCCGACGGATTTGGTAATGCTGGGGATTGCTTACAACCAGCTTTTATCCGCGTATGATTTTGACTCCATCTCCTTTGATCTTTGGGCAGACCCGACGACCATCGATCTTGATGATGACAAAATCATCTCGGAGGACGAAATGAAAGCCTATATCAACAGTCATTATCTCTATGAGAGCTTTTTCTTTCATATCCGATACAACTCGCTCAATCTTGAGGAACAAAACCATCAACAATTTATTTCCACCGCTTTTCTACTCAACCCTTTTTCAGCTTTCTTTTTATAAAAAAATCGTTTCTGACAATTTTTAGCCACCTAAACCAATAATTCCTTGATTTTGTGTTACAGAGTTGTAACAATATCCCCAACGTATTGTGGGGGGGGGTATTGAAAAAGTATTTCAAAGCACTATTGATAGGATCTCTATGTTTTTGCGGTCAGACCTGCTACGCTGCTATCGACCAGGCAGTGGATATGGACGCCTCTGTCGTCGCTAAAAAAATCCAAGAAGATGCCAAGAGTCAGCTAGCTTCCAAATCCCCAGCCGTCAGCCCCACGATTTCCCGTGAAGATACACCCAAGGAAAAAGCCCTCGACTCCACCACCGAATTTTTTATTAAAAAAATAGTTGTCACGGGCGCAAAAACAGTTCCCGAAGCAGAGATTAAAAAAATCACAGCTCCTTTTGAAAATCAAAAACTCACTCTCAAAAAAACCGCGGACGTAGCGAAGCTTTTCGAGCAAGAATACCGCAACCGCGGCTACTTAACCACGATCGCTTATCTACCTCCTCAAAAAATCATTGATGAAAAGATTGAGATCCGTATCGTGGAAGGCCGGATGGGGGATCTCTTGGTGGAGGGCAATCGTTATTTTTCTTCAGAGAATATCAAGCGTTACTGGAGGATCAAATATCAGGATCTTATGACCGGGGAAGAGATGCTGGCATCGCTTCGGCGCCTCAATGAAAATCCTGACCGTGAAGTGAAGCTCGTATTAAGGCCCGGAAAATCTCAAGGTCTTACGGATGCTTATCTCAAAGTAAAAGATCGCTTACCCATCCATTTTATTGCCAGTCTCGATAATCAAGGTTCTCGCAACTCAGGGCGTTACCGGCCGACCTTCATGCTTCGGCACAATGATTTTCTGATTCCGGACAGCTCGTTTTTATTTGGGACTATTTTTTCCAATGATTTTGGCGCGCTGTTTACTCAGTACGATGTGCCTCTGAATACTTCCGGAACCAAGCTGTCTTTGGCGTCCACTCTTTCTCAGGTGGCCCCTAAAAAAGATATCAAGCATCTGGATGTCAACGGCCTCTCCCAAAACTACAATCTCTCCGTGAAGCATCCCTGGATCGAAAGAGAAAATTTATCCGTGACGATTGCGCCCGGAATCGAATTTAAAAACACGCGCACCCAGGCATTGGGCGGTGTTTTCCGAAAAGAAAAATTGCGTATTCCGTATTTGGAGGCCAGTCTGAAGTCCCAAGATCGTCTGGGAACTTTTCTTTTGGATGGCCGTCTTTCTTGGGGGGTGGAGGCCTTGGGCGCTTCGCGGGCCAACAACCCTCTAGCGAGTCGCCCCGGAGCTTCTCCCAGTTTTCTGAAGTATGATGGGTCTTTGACACGGACCTGGGCTATTGGGGAAGGACGGCAGGTGATCGCCCGGTCTAGTTTTCAACTGGCTTCGGACAAGCTTCCTTCAATGGAGCAGTTTTATTTGGGAGGGATGAACTCTGTTCGTGGGTATCCTGAGAGCGATCATTTGGCTGATCAAGGTTTATCGGTCAATTTAGAGTATCTGACTCGCGTGCCCTTTATTGATAAAAGCCTTCGATTTCCCTTTAACAGAAATTGGACGATTTATGACCATATGCATTTGGTCGCTTTTTTTGACAACGCTCTTGGATACACGAGGGGAGTGGTTGAAGAGCCTTCTTACCGGCATTTGATGAGTCTTGGTGGCGGTATCCGAGTTTCTTTTTCAGAAAATTTTTCTCTACGCTGTGAAATCGGCCATATTCTTGGCGATGAACCTCTCACCGAATCGGATCACACCCGCGCCCATTTCAGACTAGAAGCTAATTTCTAGCTTCTAGATTTTCATTAAATTGAAGGACTCATGGAAGGCGAGGGTGATTCCTCTTCGCTCTCTTCCTCGGAAGGACTCATGGAAGGCGAAGGAGATTCTTCTTCACTCTCTTCTTCCGAAGGACTCATTGAAGGAGAAGGAGATTCTTCTTCGCTCTCTTCCTCAGAAGGGCTCATGGAAGGAGAAGGTGATTCTTCTTCACTCTCTTCTTCCGAAGGACTCATGGAGGGGGAAGGAGATTCCTCCTCACTCTCTTCTTCTGAAGGCGATGAAGATGGTGTGGGATCTACAAATATTTCTTCTTCCTCTTCTTCCTCTTCCTCCTCGGATTCAGGCGCGTCCGGTGAATGATCGGAGGGGC
>CAZCDB010000061.1:4134-8099 GCA_964497635.1 uncultured Planctomycetia bacterium
TCTTCTTCCTCTTCCTCCTCGGATTCAGGCGCGTCCGGTGAATGATCGGAGGGGCTGATCAGACAAGCGACGGCTGTATCGACGGGATTGATGGTATAGCTTGTTGCAAAAGTTTGATCGGGATCTGTGGGGCAGTAGGTTGCGTCCGTCCCTCCTTTAAGGTAGGTGTCCAAATCCGTTGCCACAGGGGTATCTGTATCTTCTCCGTTACTCAAAAGGGTCCACTGTTCTTTGGCGTGTTGAATGACTCGCTGATTATTGATACAGGCGCTGGTCTGGGAGCTCTGACGGCTTCGAACAAAATTGGGGACAGCCAAACCAACCAAAAGTCCCACCACCGCAACAACGATCATGATTTCGACCAGCGTGAAGCCTTTTGAATTGGAGGTTTGATTTATCATTGTTATGTACCCTTTATTATCTACAATAATCTCTTAATTGAAATATACATGAGTCCATTTAAATAATCAATAGCAAATATTTTTATGTTAATAGTTTAAAAATTAAGTCCATGTTTTAAGCCAGAGATGATGCTTATAAAACGAATGGGGGATAGAGATCCCTGTTAAAAGAGGGTACCAATACACAAACATCACTAAAACCCCTATCAAATACACCACAACAATATCTCGGCCTATTCTACCTTTTTTCCAAATTTGATCAAGCCCTAAAGCTAGTGTCAATGCTCCAAAGGGAACGACCGCATAAAAATAATGATGAAATTGGACACGACTCATAAAGGCGAAAGGCAGCCAGTGGGCAAAAATCCCGATGATCGCAAAGCCTGCGATATAAGTACGGCGTTTCCACCAGTCATAGAAGCTATAAGCCAGTCCTAAGCCAAGCGCCCAGTAAATGGCGGGATTTCCTAAGCAGATAATTCCTTGGATTAGTTTTAAAGAGCCCTTTCCTGTCGACGTAAAATAGTACCAAATTGGCCGAAGAAGAAGAGGCCAAGACCACCAATCAGAATCGTACCGATGCGTGGATTTTAAAAGGATATGATAGTGGGCCATTGTCCATTGGAATTTAAATATCCAGATCCATTGGTTGTAGGTTTTTAGTGTCAACACCAGAAGGAAGGTTGAAAAATAAGTGACGATGGACGCCACCAAAAAAATCCAAAGCTTATTCCATGGCGCAGTGGTTTCACCGCGCTTTTCGTTGGGGGTCAGACAGAGGAGGACAAGAAGCGCCACGGAGGTTGCACAGGCCCACCGTGTTCCTACCGCAAGACCGAAAATAATCCCCGCCAGAAGATTGCTTTTGCTTCGAGACCAGGAGCCATGCGATCCTTGAGCCGCACACCAAAAAGAGAGCAAAGCAAAAAAAAGCATCTGCGCATTGAGCATGGTAATGCGGGCCTGGGTAAAACAAAGACTGTCAAAGCTAAAGAGAAACGCGGTAAAAAAAGCAATCCGCAGGCTTCCCGAAAGGGTCCGCACAAGAGCAAAAAGGGTGAGGATGCATCCAAGCCCCGCTAAGAATGAGACCAGTCGCCAAACAGCAGGTTCATTGCCAAGGAGACGGATGCTCGAAGCAACTAAAAACTTTCCCAGGGGTGGGTGTGTGTTTTCTTTGTAGCCCTCATGCCGGACGATGAGCTGAGCCGTTCGGACATGATAAACTTCGTCGAAGTAAGGGCGTTTGGGAAAGCCCAAATTGTAGCCGTAAACCACGACATAGAGTCCGACGACAATAAAGAGCGCCCCTAAACGGCGCCATCGTTGCGTAAGCATAAGTACAAATGATATCATAAAAATTATGAAAATCCCCCGCGCGCAACAGGGTCGATGGAGTCTGACCCCTCAGCATGAGCTTCGATATCGCGGGGAAGGTCCCGACGAAGAAATCCAAATCAAGGGCCCGGTGGTTGCCGCCGCACCCGAAGCGCTCATTTTTTCTCTGACCACTCGGCAGACCGACCACAAAGTTCTCACGCGTCTTGTGAGCCTTTCCGGCGCCTGGAAAGTCAACGGTAAAAACCAAATCATTTTTGAAGTCGAAAAAGAATCCGGCAAGAAAGACATTCTGACGTTTAAAAATACCTGGAGCGTTGGGAAAAATCACCAGCTGCTTTACCGCTATGAAGGGACACAGCAAAGGCGAGGGGTGAAAAAACTACAGGAGCTTGTTTTCTCCGGTCACTGGGATCTCTCCGAAAAAAATCATCTCACCTATATTTTGGAAGGGGATACGCAAAACCGTTTGCGTTTTCGTGGGACGCTTCAAACTCCTTCCATCCTGGCTAAAAAGGGAGAGCTGCGCTATCAGCTGGGAGTCGAGGTGGCGGGCAAAAGAAAGATACAGACAGTGACGTTTTTTGGTGCGTGGAAAGTTTCTCGTGACTTCTCTCTCCAGTTTGAGATTCAGCATCCGAGCCGCACAAAAGCTGTTACTTTGACCCGAGAATTATTTGGAGGGGACGGCCAAGCCTACATCCATTTTAGAAAATCCGTCGTAGAGGCTTTGGTGGAGGCCGGTTTTAAGCTTCGTTTCTAGTTTTTATTAATAAAACAAATATTTAGTATGTACTTGATTTCCACCCCGCAGTGAGCCATACTTATTGTATACAAGTGTGAAACATTAGTTAACGGTGATAATTTATGTCTATCAAGTATAAACATATTATAAGAGTTATCTCACTATTTCTTATAGTGACTTTCTCGGCTTCTGAGCTCTCGTTTGCGGCTTCGGAAGTTTCGGGGGTTTTATCAAGCCCCTCTTCAGCCACCGATAAACTATTTCAAGATGTTTCTACTTTTCAGGCGCCGCTTGAGTTTTCTCGTTTGCAAGATTTTCATCAGGGAGAGAAGGACAAGCCCACCATCATCCACATCCAAGACGCGCACAGCAACTACTCCGGCCAGAAAAATCTCGCAGCCACTCTAGAATTTTTAATTCAAAAATATGGAGCCACGACCATCCTGGCTGAAGGCAGTGCGGTGGACGCGACGCTGACGCCGGTGCGCGAAATCATCCCCGCTCAGGAGGCCAAGAGGATTTCAAAATCCCTTCTCATGGAAGGTCAGCTCACAGGCTCCGAGTATCTGAACCTGACCACCAACTATCCCATGAAGATTCTTGGGATTGAAGATCAGGATTTGTATTTTAAGAGCCTGAAGAGTTACGCGGCGCTGGCGGATCGCCGCGAGACGATTTTTTCTTATCTTCAAAAAATCAAAACAGCTCTGGCCAAATTAAAAAATAAACACTATCCCGAGGAATTAGCTACTTACGAAAAATGGGCGGAGGCTGACAAAACGAAGCAGTTACTTGTTTTATCTGAGAAATATAAAATTCAGCTGGATTCCTACCCCAATCTTCAAAAACTCAAAGAGCTTCAAGCGCGTGAACAAAGCATCGATTTCACCCGAGCCAACCTTGAGCAAGCCGCCCTCATTGAAAAAATGGAAAATGAAAAACTAAAGCTAGAGGATCTGGGGCGGACACAAAACTCCCGCGCTTCTCAGTTTTCTTTCTTTCAAAATCTTTTAAATATCACCAAGGAAAAGAACATCTCCCTGAGTGCCTACCCGAATCTTGTTTTATACGGCACTTACTTGAAAGACTTCTCCGACATCGACCTAGAAAAGCTCTTGGACGAGACCCAAGCCGTTGAAGATCAAGTTTACAAGAAGGTCCTGTCATCCCGAACCCCACTATTAATTCGCTCCATCGATCGCTACCTCAAGCTGCTAGACTCCGCCTACCACATCCAAATGACCTCCAAAGAATTTAAGCTTTTCTTGGCCAACGAAAAAGATTTTCTCACCACCAGCACCCTTGGGTTTATCAACCGCAAACTCGCTGAGTCCAGCTACTTCGAAGACATCATTCCCCTACAACCCACTCTAGAAGAGGGGCGTGTAGCCTTAGGCCAGTTCTACGACTCCGTTGGCAAAAGAGATGAAGCATTTATCTGGAATGCAAAACGATTTCTAGATGTCCGGACGGGTGACGCG
>CAZCDB010000062.1:0-1103 GCA_964497635.1 uncultured Planctomycetia bacterium
AGAAAAAAAGATGATTTCTCCAGTGTTTTTGCGGTTATTCGCAATGCCGGGTTTTTAAGAACGAAAAGCTACACGCGTGCTGGCAGACTGAATACTGAAAATAAGTTTATCCAGCGTTGGGTCCCTGTTTTAAGGAATGGGTTCGATGGGAAGGCAGGGGTTGGTGCCGATGAAAAATTAATCATTTATGACATGGCTGTTTCCACCGGTGCCACGACACATGATTTGGCCAGGCAATTGGAAGGTGAGCCTAATATTCGTGTGATAGGATCTGATCAGGTAGTTTCTTTAAAATTTGTTGCTAGTGGGAAAGATTTAGTTTTTTTTGAGTCCACGGGTCTAGCTATCGATGAGCGTGTTACACAGGTGAAGATAGATGGAACCACTTATAGTAGTGACAACACAATCTATGATTTTGAAGTTGGAAAGAGATTTAAAGAAATTAAGGATCTTGGTCCGAGAAGACCTTTTTCTTTGATTGACTATCAGGCCGAAATTTATGCTAAAACCCATCCGGGTCGACTTCTGTTTCATCCTATTAATTTTTATCATGCTAAAAAAGATTCTTTTGTTGCTGATAATAGACCGCATTTTATCCGTGTCATGAATCTAACCCAACATCTTTTGAGTGATTACGAAAAAGAAACCTTTTTTGATGCGATTACACGAATAGTTCAGCCTGGAGGTTACCTTATGGTAGGTGAAACGGCAGATAAAGGTCGAGGTGGTTTTGATCTATACCGTGTCGAAAGTGGAGTTAGGATAAAAATCAATCCAGATAAAATAGCGGAGTTGGCGGGAAATGAATTCTATCCTTTGGTTTCAGGGGCACGATTAGCGGGAAAAAAAGATGGGCAAGTGACCCGTGGTAACGAAAAAATTTCATTCCTACTTCAAGTCAATAAAGAAACCGGGAAAACAGGCAAGATTATGGTGGGTAAAGACGAGTTTGAGCTAAAAATTGAAAAGGGTAAAGTTTTGCTTCTTGGTGCCGATGGGGAATCCATTGATTTGCCTGAGTCGGCTGCCCGGGATCACGAAGAACAAGCTTTGGTCGATGGGAAAAACAAAACAATGCAAGTGACTCTCTCGATGTCGGACCT
>CAZCDB010000062.1:1203-8015 GCA_964497635.1 uncultured Planctomycetia bacterium
CTTTGGTCGATGGGAAAAACAAAACAATGCAAGTGACTCTCTCGATGTCGGACCTTAATAGGGTTTTGGGGGATGTTTATCGCAAGGTCAGGGAAGCTCCGATCAATTCAGACGATACCAAAGAAGCTTTGCTTCAGATCAACACGGATGATTTCGACCCGGGGCAGGGTTTTGAGGAGGCGATACTTCCTATTTTTGTCGCGGAGCTTAAATTTGCCCATCGGCAAAAATATGGAGAGAAGGCGCTTTTTGTAGTCTCGGGGTCCTATGCAGCACAGATGATCGAGGCTATCAATTTTGAAGAAACACAAAAAATAGCTTTTGGAACTGAAGAAAAGATAGAGAGTTCTCATCAGATCCGTATGGCGACGCCCAAATCCACGAGCATCCAGTCAGACCTTCGGCGGTTTTATCTCAAAGCCCTTGAAAAAGGGGATATCCCCAATTTTCGCGCCGCGATCCGGATCTCTTTGGCCTTAGCTAGGCTGGATGAAGTCAATGTGAATACCCTTGAAACATCAGGCATTGGAGATCTTTTGAAGGCTTTCATTGATGATGTTAATCTTGGAACATTTTCTAGAGTCGTTGTCGCCTTGGTCACAGCGGATGGAGAAATCCAAAAAGTTTTATTGCCACCCATCATCACTTTCCCCATCAACCAGTGGATCCAAGCCGCTAGCCTAGCCGAGCGCACCACTGCGCAAGCAGCATAATTAGCAGACTGCTACAGCGATTTAAAAGATTTAGCCGCTTTCACCAAAAGGATGGAAGCCAGTGCCATCAAAACAATCGCCACCCAGGAGATGGCGTCCAGGGCGAGCTTGCCTTGACTCAGGGAAGCACACTGGGGTTTCATCAAGATCAGAAGCGATGAAAAAGTCACGAGGGTCATAAACGCCATGGGAATGGCGGCGATCCACCAAGCTTTTTTGTTTTTCTTCAGCCACAAGGTTAATAGCATCAGCGTGAGAGCTGCCAGAAGCTGATTGGAAGTCCCAAAGATGGTCCAAAAAACTTTCCATGCGGGTAAGGTGCCGCCTTGTCCGTCGGACAATTTTAAACTCACACAAAAGAGGGGCACTGCCAGGCTTGCTGCTGTTGCGATGACACGGCCCAAAGTATTTTTAAGTCCTGTCAGTTCTTGGAAAATCTGACGAGCTAGTCGCGTGGCCACATCCAGTGTATCGTAGATAAAAGTAGCAAAGGCCAGCAAAGCAAAAGAGCGGGCCATTTCTCGGGGAATCCCAAGAGACCCGACAAAACGGCTTAAGCCCTCCGCGTAAATCCGGTCCGGGGAAGCACCGGCCAAAACATCCCCCTTTGCCAAAATCATAACGGTCGCAAGCGAGAGAATCGCCACGATCCCCTCCAAAAGCATCCCGCCATAACCGACCAGATGGCAGTCTTTTTCTTTAGCGATTTGTTTGGACGTCGTACCAGAGCAAACAATCCCATGAAACCCTGAACAGGCCCCACAAGCGACGGTCACAAATAAAATGGGAAAGAGGGGCAAATTTTTGGCGGAGAAAAAACCGGTAAAGGCCGGATACTGAATCACTTCCCCACCGATAAACAAGCCCAGAAGCCCTGCGACCAATGTCCCGTATAAAAAGAAACCTCCAAGATACCCACGTGGCTGGAGCAGAATCCACACCGGCGCTAGAGACGCCACAAAACAGTAAAGCAAAAGCAGGATATTCCACACATCTTTGGGATTTCCCAAAAAAGAGGGAAGGATGAGAGGGATCGAAGGCCCGACAAGAATTGAGAGGATAACTAGAGGTAGAAAAATAGCCGTCGCCAGCCAAAGCGGCGCCTTCAAACGATAAAGAAAAATCCCCATCAGCACCCCGATGAAAAGATAAAGCGCTGAAGACGTCGCGGTGGCTCCCCCAAGCTCAGGGTCCAAAAACGCGGAACTTGTCAGATCCGTAAAAGCGGTGATGACATAAAGCAATGAGAGCCACACAAAAATCAGAAAAATGATATGTCCGCCACGACCCAGATAAGTCCCCATCATTTCCACCACAGACACTGCACGGTGCCGCACGGAGCTGGCCAAGCTTGAAAAATCATGAACCGCCCCAAAAAAAACGGCTCCGACCACAATCCAAAGAAGTACCGGTAGCCACCCAAAATAAAGGGCTCCCAAAATAGGCCCCACAATGGGTCCCGCCGCCGCAATCGCCGAGAAATGCTGACTTAAAAGAAAGCCTTTTTTAGCCGGGACATAATCAAGACCGTCGTTAATCTCTTGTGCGGGAGTTGTGCGCTCATCGCTCAAGCCAAAATGATGAGTGAGAAAACGGCCATAAACGCGATAAGCCAGAAAAAAGATAACAGCGATTACAAGGACAACCAGATAGAGAGGCATGGGGTGATTATATTTTTATGGTAAAATAAAAACAAGTCCATTTATCCACTAAAAACAAAAGGAAAAGCCAATGCCCTATGATGCAACGCTAGATAAGCAACTTTTTACCAAGAGCTGGGAAGGGGAAGGGACCAAGATTTCCGTGAGCATTTACTCCTACAATGGCGGGATCAGCAAGCTTCAGATTTCCCGTGAAAACTTTACCGCGGATGGAGAACCCCGGTTTTCCAAGCTGGGACGTCTGACCAAAGAAGAGGCGGAGGCGGTCCTCCCTCTTTTCCAAGAAGCTTTGGGGAATATGTAGAGGATGACAAAACGCTGGGCTTTTCTTTTACTTTTTGTCAGCTCTTTTTTATTTTGCGGGATGGGGGTTTTGGAACACCGCGAAGAATTGGGGACTCTAAAAGAGCAGTCCATCCAAGAAGAGCAGAAAGAAAAGACTTCGAAGGCGCAGGAAGAAGCTTTTAAAAAAGTCGAGGCGGCTCTCAAAGCCTCCGAAATCAAAGAAGGTCTTGAGCTTTCACAGATCCGGAGCCGATACGGCGCACCCTCGGCGATCAGTCCTGAAGGTGAGGGGGGCCAGCGCTGGCTTTACCGCTCCTCTAAAGGAAAAGCACTTGAGAAGCCCTGGATCTTTCTTTATTTTGATTCCCAGAGTCGTCTTATTCGCTGGGAATGTGGGCATACGGAAGCTTGCGGCTAGTTTTACGAATTTAAAGATGAAAGTGGTACACTATTTCGCATGAAAGAAAACGAAGTCATTCAGATTTTTAAAAAAGAAAAGGCACTTCTTTCGGGCCACTTTTTGCTCTCCAGCGGATTGCACAGCCCCAATTACATGCAGTGTGCTCTGGTGCTTCAGAAGCCCTGGGTGGCCGAGAAGCTTTGCAAGGCCTTAGGAAAGAAACTAGCCAAGTACAAGGCAGCCAAGGTGGTAGGACCCGCTTTGGGCGGAGTGCTTGTTTCTTACGAGCTAGGACGCGCTCTTAAGCTTCCCTCGATTTTTGCCGAGAGGCAGGATCAAACTTTTGCACTTCGCCGTGGTTTTGGCATCAAAAAAGGCGAGAGAGTGATCGCGGTTGAGGACGTCATTACCACCGGAAAATCGGTCAAAGAAGTCATTGACCTCCTCGAAAAGGAAGGCGCCAAAGTCGTGGCAGTGGCGTCGCTTGTGGATCGCAGCGGAGGGCAGGCGATTTTTAAACAAGATTTTATTTCTATTTTGTCGGTGGATATCAAAACGTATACTCCTGAAAATTGCCCGCTGTGTCGGGAAGGCAAAATTGCTTTAATTAAACCAGGAAGCCGGAAAATTAGCGTATAGGCGTTGGGTTATAGGAGATAGAAAAATGAAAGCAATGCGTTATTATGCTATTTTTTCAATTTTATTCTTAAGCGTCACTTCTTATGCGATGGGCAATTCCCAAAATCAAGACACGACCCAAAGCGGGAACGTGGCAACCGACCAGGCCAAGCAGGATTATGCGCTACTTCTAGCCAAACTCAAAGAGCTGGGGCAGCAGTACAATCAAGTCACAGGTCAGATGAAGCAGGTGGTGAAAGAGCAAGGGGTGCCTGTTTGGGATGAAAAGGAAGGCATCAAGATCACCCACGATCTAAATTTTGCCAAAAAAGCGCCGATGCAGGAGACGGATAAAGAGATCAAAATTGTTCTCGAGAGGCCCGGTCTTAAGAAGGGGACGATCCGGATTACCATTGAAGATGACAAGACCCTGCATCTGCGGGCGTTTAAAAAATCTTTAACTCCCGGTGAGTCTGATGAAGCCATTGATGAGAAGCTGGGCCTTCCGGACTCGGTGACTGCGGAGAATGCAAAACCTAAAGCTCAGTACGAAGATGGTATTTTGACCATTACTCTCCAAAAATCTTTGATCCCCAAAAAATCAATTGAAGTCCCTGTTCAATAGATTTTTAGCCGTCATTCTATTTTTTTCAAGCTGTTTGAATACAGCTTGGGCCCAAACGGAAGAAGAAATCAACAAGCAGCGCCGTGCGGCCGGATTTTTTGATAAAGCCCAAAAATTTTTTGAAGAAAATGATTTTGAGCGGGCGATCATCCACTATAAAAAAGCAATCGAGCTAGAACCCAAAGACGCCAATCTATTTAATAATTTGGGGACAGCCTACGCTAAAAAAAATGACCTACTGGGGGCGGAGCAAGCCTACCAGACGGCGCTTGGATTGAATCGTTCACATAAGGTGGCACTTTTAAATGCCTCGCAAGTGCTCATTCAGAGAGGCTTTTACCGGAAAGCGGAGCATTGGTTGAAGCGGTTGAAGGCACTGTACCCGCAGGAAGCGGCAATCTACCCGCTCTTGGGAGTGGCCTATTTTCATCGAGGCAAATACTTATCTTCGGTGCAAGCCTATGAAAAAGTGCTGGGAATGGGGGCTCTCCCCAAGCAGGGAGCAGCGGACATTTACAACAACTTGGGAGTGAGTCTGACACGATTGGGTGAGATGGAAAAAGCCAAGCAGGTTTACATGAAAGCTCTTGAATTAAGATCGGATCACCCATTGGCGTTAAGAAATTTAAAAATCCTACAAGGCAATGAAGAGACCGCTTAAAAAATGAAAATAAAAGCCGGATTTACTTTTATCGAGATCATGATTGCCCTGGTGGTTTTGGGCGTCGTCGTGGCTTTGGCTTTGCCTGTTTACGTGGGGCATGTTGAAACAGCTCGAGAAGCCGAAGCGATTCAGCATATGGGGGTGATTCGTCGTGCGGAGTTGATGGCTTATCAAGAAAAGGGTACTTTTCTCAATGCAGAAAACGCGGCACAGATCTTAGATCGTCTTCGTGTGGGTGTGCAGGAAAATTTCTTCAGTTACAAAGTCGTGGATGCGACAGACTCAAGCTTCAAAATCATTGCGACAAGACTTGGCGCTCTGACCGAGCAATACGTGCCTCTTATGATTACCATGATGCCCACGGGTGAAATCCTAAAAAGTGAGCCCTCTTCTGGACGCTTTACCACTCCGGTTGGATTGGGAGGTGGCTCGGGCGGTGGATCATCTTCTGGGGGTGGTTCTTCGGGTGGAGGGGGCGGCGGTGGTTCAAGTGCGAGTTCAGGGGGTGGCTCCGGTGGAAGTTCTTCCGGGGGAGGGAGTGGCTCCGGTGGTGGATCCGGGGGAGGTTCAGGAGGCGGCTCTGGCGGTGGATCCGGGGGTGGTTCGGGGGGAGGCGGCGGGGGTGGTAGTGGGCTCCCTCCAGCACCTCCATTTCCTACTTTTATTGATCGTGGGGACAATATTTGGACAGGGTGGCCGGATTCAGATTTTGTGAATATTACCGGGACTGCGGAAGAGATCTCTATTTTGACCGCAGCCTTTGATTTTATTCATGATTCAGAGATCACGATTACGATTGCGGATGATCTTCGGGACAAAGGGATATCGATTTCGGTGGGGGCCGCGTCTATTTTTTCCGGAGGGGGACGATGTGAGGGGGCCATTGCTTGTTTTGATCCTGCATCAACAGGTTTTTTACCTTCTCCACCCAATACACCAGATCCGGCGCCTTTTATTCTTTTTAATCCTGATTTTATGGATGAAGACCCTGCATTGCTATCGGTGGTTCTTGCGCATGAAGGGGTTCATTTTCAAGAGTACCTTGATGGAAAAATTCAGCTATACGCGGCAGGTCAGCTTTCCAATGTCGATATCGAGTTTTTATCTTTTTGGAATATGTCGGTTTATTGGGATACATTTCGAGCCAGTTTTTTACCCGCAACGGCAGATTTAGCGATCCAAAACGAATTTTGGTACAACAAGGCGTCAGAAAGCGAAGAGGCTCTTCGCACGGCCATTGACCTTGTTTATAATGGGTAGCTTCCTATGAAAATGAGCTTTAAAATAATGTTTGGACTGATGATTGTCGCTGTCGTTTTGACAGCGTGGTTTCTTTGGGATAAAAATCAGAGAGATTTTAATCAAAATTATGTTCAGTCGAGTGGCGCTGGCAAATATTTAAAAGTTACTTTTCGCTATCCACGGTCCTGGAGTTTTGCAGAAGATAAAAAGAAGCTGGAGTCTTATTCACAAGTGACGATTAAAGGGCCGAGAAATAAAGAGAACACTTATACCTCGGCTTTTGTATTGCGTGCGGCTCCAGTCAAAATGAATGGCGGCCGCTTTGAAAGTGCTGGGCAACTAAAGAAAAATTATGTAGAACATCTTTATCAAAATCCAAAAATTTTTAAGGATTTTGCCACTCAGTTTTTAGGAATTGAAGCATTTGATGTGACAGCTGTTTATACATTTCCAGCGACTTTTTTAAAGGGGTTTAATGCCAAGCCTATTCCTGTGAAAGAGAGATCTTTCTTTTTTCAGAAAGATAATATTTTATATCAGGTACTGTACACCGCTGATGAGAGAGAATTTGAGAAATCTGCGGGAGAGTTTGAAGTTTTGTTGA
>CAZCDB010000063.1:0-5760 GCA_964497635.1 uncultured Planctomycetia bacterium
GTTTTAGGTCTGCGTTTTGGATGGCTCCTTGGCTGTCTAGAGTGATGTTTTTAAGAAGAGTGCCATCTTGCCTTTGAACTTCGCTTAACTTGTTGTCGACGTACTTTAGTAAATCTCCATTTTGGGTGGTCAGAGAAAAGTTTAAGTTTTGTAGATCTTGGAGAGTGTTTTGTTGTTCAACGGCGGCTTCATTAAGACTCTGGGCTTGGACACCCCCAGAAGGAATGATGCCTCCCCTTCTTTGGTCTTCTAGCTCAAAAGAAGCTTTGGCTTGGGCTAGGAGTTCTCGGGGGTCGGCGGCATACAATACCTGGCTCCAAGAGAAAGTTAATATTAAGAAAACTGAGACTGTCTTCTTAAAAAGTTTTCTAACGTTGTGTTGATTGAAACAGAAAAAGCCCGCTGTGGGTAACAGCGGGCTTAAGAGATTTGAACTTTTTGGGACCTTTTGGGGCATTCTGTCGAAGCTCTCCTATAAGACGAAGCTTACCCAGGGAGCTGGACATTATCAATGGCAGGATCAAATAAATGGTGAATTGATTGAATATATAAATTTAGATTGGGTGGGGTTAAAAATTAATTAGACTTGTTAATTAGACAGGCCGCTCATTTTTAGGAAGATTGTACAAGCAGACGCGATTGCGGCCTTGACGTTTCGCTTGGTACAGAGCTGAATCAGCGGATTCGATGATGACCAGTGCGTCCGAGGAATCATAATAAGCATAGGTGGAGCACCCAACACTCACCGTGACCCTCAATTTTTCATCATAAGCGGAAAATACTTTTTCCTCGATAGAAGAGCGCACACGCTCAGCGATCATCAGCGCCAAGTTCTCATCCGTTTCCACCAGCAGCACTCCAAACTCTTCCCCTCCATACCGCCCCACCAGATCGATCTCGCGCACGCTGGTCTTAATCGTCTCCGCTACCTGGCGAAGCACCGCATCCCCGACCAAATGCCCATAGTTATCGTTGAAGCGCTTAAAATAATCGATATCAATCATCAAAAACGAAAGCTTAAACCCAAACCGCTTGGACCGGTCCAACTCCCCCAAAAGCCGATCCACCAAATACCGCCGCACATAAACCCCCGTGAGCCCATCGGTGATCGCCAAGCGCTCCACCCGCTCATAAAGACGCACTCGCTCCATCTCCGATATAAAACGATCGATCAAAATAGGCAAAAGCCGCGGACTGGTCGCCTGCAAACCTTTCAGTAAAATAATTCCAAAAATTTTCTTATGCACCATCATCGGATAAGCCGCTAGATTTTGGTTTTGCATCACTTGATCCGGGAAAATTTCCTTCAGATCCTCACTCAAAACAGGCTGACGCGTTTTGTAAATATGATTAAATATTTTTGTATCTCCGGATAAAAGTGTCCCGCGTACTTTCTCGCGGTTCTTGAGTAATTTTTTGCGGTCAAAAAGTCCCTGAAAATCAGCGGTGGCCAACTCATAAACCTCATCGGAGATCGCCATCCCCTCGTGATTCTCGTCAAAAAGGACCAGCTTCATCACTTCAAAACCAAAATATTCCGAAAGTGCTTCCCCGAAAATCAAAAGCACTTCAAAAGGATCCAAGCTTCGCGACATTTCTTTGATCTTGTCATAAAGACCTGAAATCTCCGAAGCGCGTTTTTCCAAAACCGCCACCTCCACCGTTTTGTTTGAAAAAACAACCCGCGCTTGTTCCACTTCATTCAGCGATTGTTTAATTTCATTTTCCAAAATAATCGACGGCGCAAAAACCCATTGTTTAAATTGTCGAGCGCCGTAGAAAACAAGGAAGGAAAACACAGTGTACAGAAACCATGTCAGAGGATCGATTGGAGTTTTGATCGCCAGGTAGACTGCCAAGATTAAAATAGAAGCCAAAACAATCCGACGATCCTTGCTGGAGCCGACAAAATGCACCAGAAACAAGATGGAAAACCAAAGCGCGTTAACGACTAGGAATTTCCACATACCTGATTCCTTCCCGCTCTCTTGGCCTGGTAAAGAAGCTCATCGGCCGCACGAATCATTTCCTCTCGCGTCAACCCGGAATCCGGATAACTAGCCACTCCCAAAGAGGCGGTTACCCGAGTCTCCACACGGCGAAGATAAATACTATTTTTTTCAATCGTTTGACGGACCGACTCGGCCAGAAGCATGGCTTCCGCCTTTGTTTTGTTGGGCAGTAAGATAGCAAATTCTTCACCGCCATACCGTGCGACCAAATCCACGCCACTCATGGCTTGAGAAAGAACCTCTGCGATCGACTTTAAAACCTGATCTCCGGCCGAGTGACCAAACTCATCGTTGTACCGTTTAAAATGATCGATATCCAAAAGAATAAGTGAAAAAGGTTTGCGATTGATTCTAGACCGGCGTATTTCTTCTTCCAGGCGATCCTGGAAAAAACGATGGAGATAAAGCCCGGTCAAGCTATCGTGGACGGCTAGCTCTTCCATCTTGCGGTATAGAAGGCGGTTTCTTAAAATCCCCGCGCCCAAGTCAGAAATGATATCCAAAAGCCGTAAATCATCCGAGCTAAACTGCTCCGGTTTCTTGGAGCTGATCCTTAAAACTCCCAACACTTTATTTTCCGTCATGAGCGGAGAAGCGGCAATTGAGCGAGCCCCCACCGCGGCCGACCCCTGATCCAGGCCAAAACGAAAATCGTTTTTGGCGTCTTCCACCATCACGGGACGCGAGCGCCGCAACACCCACTGGTCAAAAATACTCCCCTGTTTTTCATGAACTGCCTCGCCATCTTTTCTTTTGGAGGCCAGCAAGCTCAGCTGCTCTGAAGACTCATCCACCAAATAAAGCGCGCACTCTTCCGCACGCCCAAAAACCTTGATCACATCATTGACCATGCGCCGTGCGACATCCCCCACCTCCGGGATATCTTTGAGCACATCTGAAAACAAGTGCAGGTCGATGAAACGCTCAATCTTATCTTCCAATGCTTGCTTGAGTTCTTCTTTTTTAGCCGTATCCTCTTGAAGCAAGAGAATATCTTCCGCAGATTTTTCATACACCAACCTTCGATTGTTCAGTTTCTTCTGAACTTCATAAAGAAATGAAACAATCGAGACAAAAAGTAAGCCATAAAAAAATATCTGGATAAAATAAGCGGCTTCTTTGGTGGCAAGGCATAGGTAAAAAACCATCGCGACAGAGACAAAACTTAAAATCACCGCCGTCAAAGGCCCTGAGAGAGCCCACACAAAAATCAGGATCAAATAGGAAATAAAAAAATAAGGGGAGATAAGCTGATCAGTGATACTTAAATGGTGCTTAAGAATATCAAGATTTAAAAAAACTAGGCAGGCCCAGGCCAGAAAAGCAACAATCGGAATCAAAAACAGTGGCAGCGTCTACCTCCTTGCCAACATTAACTGTTTAGCAACCCTTTAACGAATCGCTACTTCCGTCACTGGATCAAAAAAGTGGGCTTTGTTGATATCAATCACCAAATCCAAGTCTTGATTGACCCCAGGCTTCACATGCCCTGAAACCCGCGCGATAAATGAGTTTTGCCCCGAACGAAGATACAGATAAGCCTCCGCACCCATCGGCTCAACGACTTCGCAAGTGGCTCGAACCGTATTCTCAGGAGAGGCTTCCGTCGCAAACAACTTGTCATAGATATCTTCAGAGCGAATTCCAAAAACAATCTCTTTGCCCTCGTAAGCCTTCACCTTTTCAAGCGCCCGGTCTCCGACGCGAACTCGAAAAGGCCCATTTTGGAAAAAATAACGGCCATCAAGCTTTACAATCTGCCCGGTTAGAAAATTCATCGGAGGACTGCCGATAAAACTCGCCACAAACTTATTGACCGGCATATCGTATAAAGCGATGGGATCTGCCACCTGCTGGACAAAACCATCTTTCATCACCACGATGCGGTCTCCCATCGTCATGGCTTCCGTCTGGTCATGCGTCACATACACAATCGTCGCCTGCAAACGCTGGTGAAGCTTTTTGATCTCTGTGCGCATTTGTACGCGCATCTTGGCATCCAGATTGCTCAAGGGCTCATCAAATAAAAATACCATCGGCTTTCGCACAATCGCGCGGCCCAACGCCACACGCTGTCTCTGTCCGCCGGAGAGCTCTTTGGGCTTACGATGAAGATACTGCTTGATACCAAGAATCTCGGCAGCATCATTGACGCGCGTCTCGATCTCGGCTTTGGGATACTTACGAAGCTTCAGCGCAAACGCCATGTTTTCAAATACCGTCATGTGAGGATACAGCGCATAGTTTTGAAACACCATCGCGATATCACGATCTTTGGGTGGGACATCATTGACGACTTTCTCGCCAATCATGATTTTCCCTGAGGAAATATCTTCCAGCCCCGCGATCATTCGTAGCGTGGTGGTTTTGCCACAGCCAGAAGGTCCCACAAGCACCATAAACTCACGTCGTTGAATCTCAAGATTGACGTCATTAACCACCACGTTATCCCCGAAAACTTTTCTTAGGTTTAATAAACTGACTTGAGCCATGAAGTGTTTCCTTTATCTCTCGGGGTTAAACTTTAGCCTGCACAAAGCGTGTAAAATGATGCAAAGCTGCTTTCATCTGACGGCGATGAAGGATCTTATCAATCATGCCGTGTTCCAGTAAAAATTCTGAAGTTTGAAATCCCTGTGGGAGCTTCTGGCGAATGGTCTGCTCGATCACCCGAGGCCCGGTAAAACCAATCAGTGCTTTTGGCTCTGCCACGATCAGATCTCCTAGCGACGCGAAGCTTGCCATAATCCCGGCCATCGTCGGATTGGTCAGCACAGAAATAAAAAGAAGGCTGGCCTCATGATGCTTGGCTAGGGCCTGGGAAGTTTTGGCCATCTGCATCAGAGAAAACATCCCCTCATACATGCGCGCACCACCCCCTGACCCAGAAACAATAATCAGCGGTAAACCTTTTTTGGTCGCGTGCTCAATCAGGCGCGTCAACTTCTCTCCAACCACAGACCCCATCGAGCCCATGATAAAACGCGAATCCGTCACTCCCAGGGCGACTTTGGCTCCATTCATCAGTCCTTCGCCCGTAAGAACCGCATCCACCAGTCCCGTCGCCGCCTGATCTTCTTTAAGCTTGATCGGATACGCTTTGGGTCCGCGAAACTTCAAAGGATCGCCGGAAGTCAGAAGCCGGTCCATTTCCTTAAAGGTTCCCTCATCAATCAGCTGAACCACACGCTCTTTGGCGGAAAGGGTAAAATGATAATCGCACTTGGGACAAACTTTAAAATCTTCTTCGAGGGTTTTGTTGTAGATGATCTCCCCGCATTCCTCGCACTTGGTCCACAGACCTTCGGGAATGTCGCGGCGCTTGACCAGTCTTACCGCCGAGTTGGTTTTGGATCTTTCATGAAAAGGCATCGGATACAGCTCTCCTTAGTCCAATAAGCTTGAAATCATAGCACAGATCAGGAGAGGTTCCAACCCTCTAGCGAATCTGCCAATACAGCCCAAAAAGCTCCCCAAAAGTCTTTAAAATCCGTAGCGGATGCGTTGCGTTCGCCTGACCGGCCGTCCGAGGATGATGGGGAACTCCGATTTCCTCGATTTTAAACCCTTTTTTCTTAAGACGCGCCAGAATTTCCGCGTGAATCAAAAGCTGGTTAGATTTCAGAGGAAGATCTTGGAGACATTTTTTTCTAAAAAGTTTAAACGCGCAGTCCACGTCACGGACTTTTAGGCCAAACAGAGTCCGCGTCAGCTGCGTCCACAAAAATCCATTGAGCCGCCGATGGGC
>CAZCDB010000063.1:5860-7912 GCA_964497635.1 uncultured Planctomycetia bacterium
GATATTATCCGCCTCGTTGTAGCAAGGAAAAACCAGAGAGATCGACGTCAGCGCTTTGGGCTTGATCATGAATTCTGGAGACCATCCTCGAAGCTATGAAACACGAGCCCCGAAAGAAGCTTGGGATAAAAGTAAGTCGACTTCTGCGGCATCTTCAGGCCTTTTTTCGAGGCAAGAATCATCTCCTTCAAGGAAGTCGGCCGCAAAAATAAGGCGGCATCAAACGACCCATGATTGACACGCCCCACCGCATCTTCGGGAGAACGGGTAAAATCAATCGACTCGGATTTTTCAATTTTTTTGATGCCAAAGCAGGGATCAATGATAAAGCGATGAAGCACCGCCACGTCCAGACGGTCCACCGGGTTGTTTTTGACTTTTTTGGCGGTGGTCTTGTTCATTTTGAAAAGATAAAACCCCTGATCTTTGGTATAAAACCCAAACTCATAAGGCTTCCCCGGCACTTCTTCCCGGTAATCTTCCAAGCACTCCAGAAGCTTGCCTAGATTTTCTACTTTTTCAAGCGTGCCAATCTTGGAGAGCTTCTCCCAATTTTTAGCATCAGCTACTTTGATCAGGCGATGCGTCGGGAAAATTTTAAATGGATTGTTGTAGCAGTCCGCAAAATACGTCATTACAAAACCTGTACCAGCCGGACCTTTTTTGCCCGCTTCTTTTTTAAAATTGCAGGCCGTCTCAAAACGGTGGTGGCCATCCGCGATATACATCGTCTTAGCCTTCATCGCTTTCTCGATACCGGCGATGATGTTGCCTCGTGTCTCGATAAAAAGCCGGTGACGCACGCCATCGAGAGTGACATCCGCAAAAGGCTTTAGACTCAGCGATTTTTTAAGGAGAGAGTTGACGGCTTTTTTAGAGTCCTCAAACAAACCAAAGATGGGACTTAGGTTGGTGCGGGTACTACGCAAAAGCTTCAGCCGGTCTTCTTTGGGAGCGGCCAGCGTATTTTCATGCTTGAGCACCGCCTTCTCGTCAATTTTCATCAGAGACAAAAATCCAAAACGGGTCTTGTTCTTCCCCTCTTCTTGATAATCTTGGACATACACATAAACGGCAGGCTTGTCCTCACGAACCAAAACGAATTTATTTTTCCAGTCCTTGAGATATTCCGCTGCGCGGGAGTATTTATTATTCATGACAGAGTCATCAGCTTGCTCCGTGCCCAGCTCCAAGCGAATCACATTGTACGGATTTTCCTCATAAAGTTTTTTCTGTTGCCGCGGAGAGATGACATCGTACGGGGGCGCCAATACTTTGGATAGGTCCTGATTTTTTGCGGGATTGTATCTCCATCCATGAAACGCTTTGATCTCTGGCATACCTTAAATTCCTTTATCTTATCGTGTGTGTTTTAGGAACTAGAAGGGCGTATTATAACACAGCACAAGGCCCAATAAATCAGCACCCCCTGAAGCGGCAAGCGCGCCCACGCGACCCAACCAGGAATAGAAGGAAATATCTCAGGATGAAACGCCATATAAATATTGGCCGGAAATACCGCGATAAAATAAGCCGCGGCCCCTCTGGCCGCTAAGTTTTGAGTCCGCTTCCAAAAAAGCAAAACACCGATCCCCATCGCCGCCACGCCGCTAACCCACACCAAAAACCGTGGATAGGGCAGAAAATCCGGCATGATTTTAAGGTAAAACTCTGTTTTAATAAAATGAAGAAAACCCGCCACCAACATCAAGACAGCCAGCAATAACTGACGAAGCTTCATGGGAACAGCTGGACTCCAAAGCGGCGAGCGACCAGAGCCGTCAGAATAAAGCAGATAAAAGTCACCAAAACACAAAGTGTGAGCGAAACCCAGAAATTGATCCCCTTGGCCAACAGCCACGGCATCACCAAAAACATAGGCAGCGTCGGAAGCACGTACCAAAACGTGTAATAAGCATGATTTCCAATTTTCTGACTGCCTTGCTTCTCAACATGCAACCAGATCATGACAAGGACCGTTACAAACGGCAGAGAAGATATCAGAGCTCCTACCCTGTCGCTCCTCTTGGCTAATTCGGACACCAACACAAT
>CAZCDB010000064.1:0-7842 GCA_964497635.1 uncultured Planctomycetia bacterium
CAATAGGCCGAGAGTTCTCCCGACTTATGGTTTGAGTCATGGCAACAGGAGAAAATAAATCACTAAACAACCCCGGCACTTAATTTATTTTTACAGAAATGAGGAAGAATTTTTATGAGTAGTGGATGTTTGTATTTGGTGGCGACTCCGATTGGGAATTTGGGGGACTTGAGTGTCCGGGCGATTGAGACGCTTAAGAAATGTGATCTGATTGCTTGCGAGGATACGCGGCATTCTAAAGTACTTTTGACCCATTATGGAATTGATAAGCCGTTGGTAAGTTATTTTGATTTCTCGGAGAAGCAGAAGACGCCTTTCTTGATTGAGAAGATCAAAAACGGGGCTCAAGTGGCGCTTATTTCGGATGCGGGGACTCCGGGCATTGCGGATCCGGGGTATCGACTGATCCGAGAGGCGATTGCTCAAGGGGTACGGATGGAGTCGCTTCCGGGGGCGGCGGCGTTTTTGACGGCGCTGGTTTTATCAGGGCTGCCGACAGACAAATTTATTTTTGAAGGGTTTTTTCCCGTCAAAGACGGGCAGAAGAAAAAGCTGCTTGCCTCGCTGGCCGAGGAAGAGCGCACGGTAATCTTTTATGAGTCGCCACACCGCCTGCTAAAGACCTTAAAGGCGATTCGTGAAACCCTTGGCGACGTCCCGATTGTCGTGGCGCGGGAGCTGACCAAGAAGTTTGAAGAGGTATTGAGGGCCCCGGTGAGTCAGGTTCTCGAGCGGTTTTCGGGGAAAAAGGTTTTGGGTGAATTTGTGATATTATGGAGTCTTAAGAAATAAATGAAGGACATCCACTTTCGGGTGTGGCATCTTAAAGAAAATAAGATGTATTACCGGGGGTATCAGAAATTTCTTCATGTGCTTTTGTGCGAAGACGATCATGGGGAAAACGAGGGCAAAGGAAAGCCTGCCCGCAGAGCCTCGTACGGAGACTGTATTTTTTTAGAGAGCACCACTCTTTTTGATAAAAATCAAAGAGAGATTTTTGAAGGGGATGTTGTCCGGATTCGTTATAAGGACCGAGTATTTGAAGGGGTGGTTGAAGAGGTCCCTGATACATTTGGTGCGTCCAAAGTGCATCCTCTCCAATCGATTTTAAAAAAACAGGGAATCGTGGGTTATCCTGAGCACTTGGATGTCGAAGTGATTGGCAACGAATACGAAGCAAAGAAAAAATGATGACCGCTGAAGTGGTTCAAAAAAAACCAGAACCTGTCTCCGCGCTGAGGCGCGATGTACGATTTTTGACAACCCTTCTTGGGAATGTGATTCTCGAGCAGGAGGGGGAGAAGCTTTTTGCCAAAATCGAAGAAATCCGTCATCTGGCCAAAGACATCCGCCGGGACCCACAACCGGAGCTGATCGCTCAGCAGAAAAAAATCATCCGCTCTCTCTCTTCCCAAGACGCGTATAAGGTTGCGCGTGCTTTTACGATTTATTTTCAGCTGGTGAACATTGCCGAAGAGGCTCAGCGCGTGCGGCGCATCCGTGACTATGAGAGAAATCTTGAGAGTTTTCAGGACATGTCTTTGCGTAAATTGTTTCATGATCTAAAGGCTCAAGGGATTGCCTCCGAAGAAGTGGTACGTTTTATGCTTCAAATGCGTATTGAGCTAGTGTTGACCGCGCATCCGACGGAGGCCAAGCGGCGGACGGTGTTGGATCATCTGCTTCGGATTGCCTCCAATCTACAGGCGCTCGACAAGCAGGATCTGACCTTTTACGAAAAAGAAAACTCGATGAACCAGATCAAGAGCACGCTTGAGATCCTCTGGCAGACCTCCGAGGTGCGTCAGAGAAAAGTCGAAGTATTGGATGAAGTCGCGCAGACTCTATTTTATTTTCAACGAACCATCTTAGATCTTTTGCCGGATCTCCAGCAGAAAATAAGACAGGAATTCCGCAACGCGTTTGGCGAAGACGGTCGCGAAATCCCGCCCTTTGTTGAGTTTGGGTCTTGGGTAGGGGCTGATCGCGATGGCAATCCTTTTGTGACTTGCGAGATCACCCAAAAAACAGCTTCTCTCCAGAAAAAATTGATTTTGCAAAAATATCTTTCCCTCATTGAAGATCTGATCCGCAAATTTAGTCAGTCTCAAGTTTTTATTAAAACCTCACGTCGGTTATCGGAGTCTTTGGCGGAAGATGCGAAGCTTTTTCCCGATCTGGCCAAGGAGTTGGGGAGGTTTGAGTCTGAGGAGATTTACCGCAAGAAATTTTCTTTTATCCATCAAAAACTTGAAAATACGCTGAAGAAGAAAAAACCTTTTTATTCGGACGCCGAGGAGTTTTTGGAAGATTTGCATGTGGTTCGTGAGAGTCTTTTGGCGTATCAGGGGCACTTGGCGGTGATTGATATTGACCGCTTGATGGATACGGTACATTTTTTTGGCTTTCATCTGGCCAAGCTTGATTTTCGCGATCATTCCAAGAAGATTCGCGGGCTTTTCATGGAGATTTTCCCCGAAGCTATTTTTGACGAAGAATTTATTTGTAAAAAAATTCTTTCGCCTTCAAAACTACCCCCTTCTTCTCACTTGTCGGCGCCTTCACGCGATATTCTAGAGCAGATCTCAACGATACGGTTGATTCAGGACCGCATTGATCCCCGGGTGGTGGAGGACTACATCATCAGCATGACCGAGGGACCGGCCGATGTTCTGGCTCTTTTTTATATCGCTCAGGCTAAGAACTTGATTCATGTGTCGCGTAAAAAAGTGAAGGCGAGCTCGATTGGGATTATCCCGCTTTTTGAGACGATTTCTGCTTTGGAAATGGCGGATGGGATTATGGACAAGCTTTTTTCGATTCCTATTTATCGTTCGTATTTGGAATCCCGCGGTAATGTCCAGGAAGTGATGTTGGGTTATTCGGATTCCAGCAAAGACGGCGGGTATCTGACAGCCAACTGGAAACTTTATGTGGCGCAGAAGCGTCTGGCCGAAGTGGCGGCTCGTCACGGAGTGCGACTTGAGCTCTTTCACGGCAAAGGGGGGACGATTGATCGTGGGGGCGGGGAGTCTCACAAGGCGATTTTGGCCCAGCCTTATGCGGCTTGTGACGGGCAGATCAAAGTCACGGAGCAGGGGGAAGTCGTCGCCCAAAAATATGCCAATACGGTGATTGCCCAAAGAAACTTGGAGCAGATGGTGACGGCCGTGGCCTGGACCAATCTTGTGAGCAAAAGAGAAGTCGAAAAAAATACCAAGATTCCTGTGTGGGAGAAGCGGATGGAGCGGCTCTCGGAGCTCTCGCTTGAATTTTATCGCAGGCTTGTGTTTGGCACTCCAGGGTTTTTGGATTTTTATCATGAGGCGACGCCGATTCATGTGCTGAAGATGACCAAGATTGGGTCACGCCCCGCCACGCGCGGGACCAAGCAGAGTTTTGAAGAGCTTCGGGCGATTCCTTGGGTATTTAGCTGGATTCAGTCGCGCTATATTATTTCTGCTTGGTATGGGATGGGGACAGCGATTGAGACTTATATCCAAGAAAGAGGCAGTGAAGGACTTGTGGAGCTTCGTGAGATGTACCAGGAGTGGCCTTTCTTCAGTTCTTTGATTCACAACCTGCAGATGTCTCTGGCCAAAACAGATCTTCACACGGCGGCGCAATACGCGGCGTTGGTCAAGGATCATCAGCTGAGCTCTAAAATCCATGGGGAAGTTGTCGCGGAATACCGCCGGGCGGTGGATCATGTGCTTGAGATTTCTTCACAGAAAGAGCTTCTGGATTATCACCGGGTACTCAAAGACTCGATCCGCTTTCGTAATCCTTACGTTGATCCTTTAAACTATATCCAAATCCGTTTTTTAAATGAGCTTAAAAATGCTTCCGAGAAGCCTGAAATGCTGGATGAAATTTTACTTTTGACGGTGAATGGGATCGCTTTCGGGATGAAGAGTACGGGATGAAAAATAAAACACAGAAGAAAAATTTAGTTCGTGTGGGGTTGATTCAGGTGCGCTCGGAAGAGTCGGCAGCGCAGAATCTTAAAAAAATGATTTCGCAGGTGAGGCTTGCGGCCTCGGAAGGGGCGCAGATCGTCTGCTCGCAAGAACTTTTTACGACCCCTTATTTTTGTCAGACGGAAAATACCAAAAATTTTGATTTAGCCGAGGCGATTCCGGGCCCGACGACCGAGGCGCTCTCGAAGGTTGCTAAGGAAAAGAAGGTGGTGATTATCGCTTCCCTTTTTGAGAAGCGCGGCAAAGGGGTGTATCACAATACCGCGGCGGTGATTGATGCGGATGGAAAATATCTGGGGAAATATCGCAAAATGCACATCCCGGACGATCCGGCGTTTTATGAGAAGTTTTATTTTGTGCCAGGGGACTTGGGCTTTAAAACCTTTCAGACGCGTTATGCCAAGATTGGGGTTTTGATTTGTTGGGATCAGTGGTTCCCCGAAGCCGCGCGGCTGACGGCGCTCTCGGGAGCAGACATCTTGTTTTATCCGACGGCGATTGGCTGGAAGCCGGAGGAGCCTAAAGAGACCGCGTATTATCACTCCGCCTGGGAGACGGTTCAGAGGAGTCATGCGATTGCCAATGGGGTGTTTGTCGCCTCGGTCAATCGTGTGGGCAAAGAAGGCGGCTTGCAGTTTTGGGGGCAGTCCTTTATTTCGGACCCATTTGGTCATGTTTTGTATCGTGCCTCCAGCGCCAAAGAAGAGATGGTGCTGGCCGACTGCGATCTAAATCTTGTCGAGCAGACCCGTCGTGAGTGGCCCTTTTTACGTGACCGGCGGATTGATGCTTACCCACCTATTTTGTCGAGGCTGATCGAGAAGTGAATCCACGGAAATACCGCATGCCGGCGGAGTGGGAGACCCACGAAGCCACCTGGCTAACCTGGCCCACCAATAAAATCACCTGGCCCGGAGCTCTCCTAAAACGCGCGGAAGAAATTTACATCGAAATGATGCGTGGGCTCTTACCCGGAGAGAAAGTCAATCTTCTGGTGCCGGATGAGAAAACCGCGCAGTCAGTCAGTAAGCGGCTCGCCGCGAAAAAAATCTCCACGAAAAATCTTATCTGTCATCGTGTCAAGACCGTAGATACCTGGATCCGAGATTATGGACCCATTTTTGTAAAAAATGATGACAGCGTGGCCTTTACCAAATGGATCTTCAACGCTTGGGGTGGAAAATATTCGGATTTGGCACGCGATACCAAGGTGGTGGATAAAATCAGCTATTTTAAAAAGTTTCTCCGATTTGATCCTGGGATTATTTTGGAAGGTGGCTCGATTGACGTCAATGGCTGCGGGACGCTTTTGACCACCGAGCAGTGCCTCCTTAACCCCAACCGCAATCCTCAGCTTTCTCGTCGGGGAATTGAAAAGTATCTAGAGAAATTTTTAGGGATTAAAAAGACCATCTGGCTTAAAGAAGGTATCGAGGCGGATGACACGGACGGCCACGTGGATGATATTACGCGCTTTGTAGCACCCCGCGTGATTTTGACGGCGGTAGAGCCAAACAAGGCGGACAAAAATCACGCCTATTTAAAAGAAAATTTAGAAATTTTGAAAAAATCCACTGACCAGGACGGAAAAAAGTTTCAGATCATCGAGCTTCCCATGCCGGGAGTGGTCGGTCCGCCGCGCTCGGATACCGATCATACAAGGCTTCCTGCCAGCTACGCCAACTTTTATATCGGAAACCATGCGGTGCTGGTGCCGATCTATAGCCATTGCAATGACCGGGCCGCGTTAAAAATCATCCAAAAGGCTTTTCCCTCCCGCAAAGTCGTAGGGATTGAGTGCTCGGCTTTGGTTTATGGTTTGGGATCCATTCACTGTGTAACGCAGCAGGAACCTAGGTGAAAAAAAAGCCTTACCGGATTTTTCTCTATTATCTGCTTGTTGGCATTCGCTTTCTTTTCAATATCTTTCCCTACTCCATACTGGTTCGGATGGGAAAATATTTGGGTCGATTTGCGTTTTATATTATCTCCAAAGAGCGAGCTAGAACCCTAAATCATTTATCGTTGGCTTTTGGCAACGAAAAAACTCCTGAAGAGTTAAAAAAAATAGCACGTGGTGTTTTTGAAAACTTCGGGATGATTTTGATGGAAACTAATTTTATCCACAAGATCCTTTCGGAGATTGACCGCTGGGTAGTGATTGAAGGGTCCAGCCACATTGATGAGGCCTTAAAGAAGGGGAAGGGTATCGTGGGCCTTGTGGCCCATTTTGGGGACTGGGAGCTGATGGGTGGGTATCTGACGATGAAAGGGTATCCTCTGACGGTGATCGCACGCAAAATTTACTACGAAAAGTACAATGAGCTTCTCATGGAGGTGCGTCAAAAAATGGGGGTCCAGACCATCTATCGTGATGAGTCCCCGCGAAAAATGCTCCAAGTGCTCAAGAAAAACGAGATCTTAGCCTTTGTGGCGGATCAGGATGTGGAGGCCGTGGATGGGGTATTTGTCAACTTTTTTGGACAGCCCGCCTATACCCCGGTGGCACCGGTAAGGTTTGCCATGGCCACCGGATCTGCCCTGATTCCTGCTTTTATCATTCGGCAGGGGTATAAACATAAGATTATTATTCGCAATCCCTTAGAGTTAGTTAATACTCAAAATATTGAGTTAGATACCCAAGTCAACACCCAGGCCTGGGTGGCTGTCCAGGAGTCCTTTATTCGCCAATACCCCGATCACTGGGTCTGGAACCACCGCCGCTGGAAGACCCGCCCTTGACGAGGGCCATTTCGTCGGGTAAACTTCGGCAATAATAGAATTCTCCGGGTATTTTATTGGCCGCATTCCATAATCTTTTTATAAGGCAAATCCAAAAAATATGGATCAACAAAAACCAACCACAAAGAGCCGTTATTCACGAGTATTGAGAGGGGTCTCTCTTTTACTCGTCGTGACTTTTTCCTGGCAGGATTTGGCACTTTCAGCACCCCTTGAAAATATTTCGCGGTTGGGAAGCTGGGGCGCCCTAGATCCCGCCAAGATCCAATTTTCAGGATCTTTTGCCAAGGTTTCTGACGTGTATAAGGGAAGCGACTCCAAGCTTCTCATTCATATCCAAGACGCCCATACCAATACCAGCGGGCAAAAAAATCTTTCCCAGGCTTTGGAAGAGCTTATCAAGCGTCATGATATTCAGACGGTGTTTATTGAAGGGGGTACCAAGGATGACTCCCTAGATTTTTTAAGACCCCTCGCTTCCCCTGAAGTCCGCGAACGCGTCGCTAAAAAATATCTCATGCAGGGCGAGCTCAACGGCGCGGAGTATTTAAGCCTTGCGTCAGATCATGATTTTAAAATTCTTGGTGTTGAAGAAGCCAAGCTCTACGATCAAAATCTTCGCACCTACGCGGCCGTGGTGTCGCATCGCGAAGCGGTTCTTTCCTATTTAGGCACGATGACACAGAGAGTTCAAAGCCTCAAGCAGAAGCTCTATCCCAAAGATATCCTCAAATTTGACGATTTTCTGGCTCTCTATCGGAAAAAAGAAAAAAGCTTCACCGAGTACTATGACACCCTGTCTTTGGCAGCCGGAGAGAGAAGCGTCAATCTTTTGGGTTTCCCTCATTTTCTCTCACTCAAAGATTTAAAAACCCAGGAAGAAAAAATTGATTTCAAAAAAGCCAATACCCAACAACAAGCGCTTGTTTCTGCGCTCTCTGAGAAAGATTTCATCGCTCAGGCCCAGAAATTAAAATCCGGCAATCTTTCCCCTTTACCCCTCTATGACTCAATACTTCGCCAGGCTCAAGCCAATAAGATTGATCTGTCCTCTTACCCGGATTTTGTCGCGTATGTGGACTATCTACGTAGTTTTGCCAAGATCAAAATGGAGAGGCTC
>CAZCDB010000065.1:0-7551 GCA_964497635.1 uncultured Planctomycetia bacterium
ACTTCCATCTCCCATCAAAGCCTGACAGCTAAAATCAGAAACTTTTTGACCTACCTTTAACGTACCACATTCGGCTACTGCTGACATAAAACATATCCTCCTTGGTTAATTCCGTTGATTTTACCTCTCAAAACTCCGCGCCGCAAGCTTTACTAGAAAAGAAGGGATATCCTGGCGCCGGCAAAGCCTGGGGGCTGCCCTCATCACGGCTGATGTGCTAGCAGCAATGCCAAGAGCTGCGGCCTTCTGCAAGCTCTTCTTCTGATAAAGCCCATAAGCCAGCCCCGCCAAGAGAGAGTCTCCAGCGCCAACCCTGGTCCTGACCGGAACTGGAATTCCCTCCACATGAAAGGCCTCCTGCTTTGAGACAAAAAGCGCTCCTCGAGCCGCCAAAGACACTACCACAATGCCAATACCACCCTTCACCAATTTCTGGGCGGCGCTTAGATAGCTTTGAAGCGAAGATATTTTTTTGCCAACCAACCTCTGCATCTCAAACTCATTGGGCTTGATAATCCACGGACGCGCTTGAATCCCCAACCGAAGAGCCTCGTCATCTGCATCCAAAATACAAGGAACTCCCGTTTTTTGAAGCGCTTGGATATAGTGTTTATAAACTGCTGGCTTCATCCCCTGAGAGGGGCTTCCCCCTAGCACCCAACAAAACGGTTTTGGCCGAACATTTAATAATTTTTTCAAAAATAAATCCTGATCCTTTACAGATACCATCGGTCCCAGAGCGCTGATGCGGGTCTGGGTTCCATCTTCAGTATCCGTAAGCACCGTATTGATTCGCGTCTGACCCTGGACCGGATAACAGTCCATGGGAACACCCACCTTGGAGAGCTCTTGTGCCCAAAACTGACCGATAAGACCAGCGGATAAGGCATAGGCTCGGGTCGGCCCTCCCAACTCACAGACTACTCGAGAAACATTAGCGCCTTTGCCCCCCGGAAAACTGATCACCGACAACGCCCGATTGGCATCATCTTTCACCAAACCTTTCACAGTCACCTGCTGATCGATTGAAGGGTTGAGGGTAATGGTTGCGATCATGAGCGTGCGCCCGATTCAAAAAAAACTTTTCTCTCATCTTGCGCGATCACTTTTAGCGAAGAACGAAGCTCTGGCGAGAAGTCATTCCAGTCCGACCGACGAATCAGGCAAAAGAAATGAAACCCTTGCTTTAGTTGTTCCATAAAATCAGCCCTCGACACAACCTTGGACTTCGCCGAAGCATCCGCACTGGAAACCTCAAGCTCCCCGCCGAAGCCAATCGGTTTTACTGGATGTTTTAAATAAAAGGGGAAGTCATAAAAGGGTCCCGGGTGATCAAATACATAAACCAAATCTCCACTCTTAACCTGCGTTTTTGCCGCCAAAGCCAGTGGACGAGTCGTGTAAGGAGAATTGACAATCTCCATCACAAAAACCGCGCCAATCACCCCCAGAGCCATGACGGGCAAAACAACGTAAAAAATCTTCCACCGACGCTGATTTTCCTCCATCCAAGCTGACCAAAAAACTCCAAGAAGGATGCAAAAGGCGGGAATAAACGGCACGATATAGGTCGCAAGTTTTGACCGCGATAGAGATAAAAATAAAACATTGGCAAGCCCAAAAATAAGAAGGAAAAAAATAGGATTTTTGTACGCATGGCTTCGGATTTTCTCTCCTGAAACGCGCCAGGGCCCTGGAAATAAAAGCCATGGGGAGAGAATCGCCACTAAAATGACTGGGTAAAAATACCAGCCCTCTTGATGTTCAAAGTCCTTGGCTGCAAATCGAGAAAAGTGCTCTCTGAAGAAGAAAATATCCCAAAAAGTTTCCTTGTGGACACTCATCCACCAAAGCCAAGGCCCTACAATGAGTAAAAATAAAAAAAGTCCTGGAAGAAGATAAGACTCCCGAATGATTTTCCATAGCTGCCGCGTCCACACAGCGTACAAGGCAATCGCAATCCCCGGAAAAACAAGCGCCAAGATTCCCTTGGACAAGAAAGCCAGCGCCACACAACCATAAAAACCGATATATTTTAATTGCGACTTCCCACCCCCTGACATCGCTTCATAAAAGAAATAGAGGCTGCAAATCACAAAAAATGAAAAAACCGCGTCAATTACCAAAAAACGCGACACATGGACATACCAAGGATTGGTCGCTAAAAATAGGGATGCTACGAGGGCGGCTTGTCGGCCAAAATGTTTTTGAGTGAAAAAATAAGTCGCAAGAACTCCCAAGAGGCCAAACAGAGCCGGCACCAGCCGAGCCGCCCACTCGTTTTGACCGAACAAAGAAAAGGAAGATGCTAGAAGCCAGTAAAAAAGCGGGGGCTTCCTTAAGTAGTCGATATCAAAAAGACAAGGTTCCATCCACCGACCACTTTCCACCATCGTTGCTGCAATCTGAGCGTAGCGCCCCTCATCCGGATTTCTTAAAGGCCTCTCCCCCAGACGAAAGAAAAAAAGAAAAGACGCTAGAAAGAGAATCCAAAGAATAGCTTGGTAGCGGCTGGAAAGTAGATTCATTTTTTAACCAGCGTGTCCTGAACACGCTTGTCCTTGAAGGCATAACATTGAAGCATCCAATATTTCCAGTCCATATATTCCGCGAAAACCATTCGTGAAGAAGAATAGGTTAATGAGGCGGCTTTATTCCAAAAAAATTGATGTCCCTCAAGAACCATTCTAGCGGCTCTCTTTTTATTTTTTGAACCCAAAGTTTCAACGCTCACCTTCTCACTAAACACCCGCACCAACGTCCCTTTTTCAGAAACCGCAATCGAACAACCTCCCTGAAGAAAACTTACCGTTAAATCGGGTGTGAAAACTTGAAAATGCAGCGCGGTTTGAGATTCTTGGGTCTCCAGATTATTTTCATCCTCCAGAAGCACAAAAAGAAGTCCGCGGCGCACAAAAAAACGGCTCAGATCCTCTCCCATCACCTCCACCTCCGTCTCCACCCCGACCCTCAAGAGCCCCGTCAAATCCTCTCCCCTGGAAAAATCGACAGCGCTCTTGCCCACCGTCCGAACTCGATCGCGGCTTTTGAGGCGATCACCGATGGCTAAAAATTTCCACTGACCGCTCGTCGCATCTAGAACTTGAGCCTTTCCGGATAGATGGATCACCCGGTAAACATCCGCTCCAGCTTCCAGAGAATCAGTCTGCGCCAAAAAAAAGATGCCCAATATCAGAAAAGCAAAGATTTTTTTTGGCGTCACTGGAGACCTCGAGCCGCTTTGAGCGCTTCGGTACAGTAAAAAATAATGGATTTGGTCAGTTTTGGCCTCAAACTCTTTAGCTGACTCATTGAAAGCCACCGAAATTCATAATGCTCTTTTTCATGAAGCCTCACCTTGGATGACTGGGAAGTCCCAAAATAAATAAAAGCCACATGTTTGTGAGTATCCGAAATTCGGTGAGCATCCAGATAGGTGGGTGCTGGGAGAGGCTTGACTCCTGGATGCTTGATCTTGGGAGCCTGCTCAAGAATGCGAACCTTGAGCCCACACTCTTCACGGATTTCTCGGTAAAGCGCCTGCTCAGGGTCCTCATCCATCTCAATGTGGCCACCGATCGGAAGCCATTCATCGTATTTTTTATGGTGGATTAAAAGAACCTTGCCCCGATGAACAATGAAAACGGTGACAACAAAATCGTAAAGCTCGTGAATATGAGGCAAGGGCGACTAGAGTGTTTGATAATTAAAATACCCGACCACGGTGACCGGGCACTTGGAAAGTGAGACAAGACGATCGTGATGTTTTTTCATAAAACGGGTATGGAACACTTCCCTTTTCCACTGGTAAAAAGAAGCATACTGGTCTTTTTCATTCGTGCGAAGCAAGGTGTGATAGCCCAAAAAACCAGCATGCTTAGCCGCCTCTTTTGCCCACATCCGACAATCCTTTTGATAAGTCGGAACATCCTTCTTCTTAATTTTAAAAAGGACTTTGTGGATAAACATTGTTAAGACTGAAGCGCTCTCCAGGTTTTATCCCCGATAACACCATCGGCTTTCAGGCCGTGAGAGCGCTGAAAAGCTTTGATGGCTGCCTTGGTCTTTTTGCCCATTTTCCCATCAACTGCTCCGGGATCAAAACCCGCCCGAGTTAACGCGGCTTGGACATCGCTCACAGACAGACCGCTCACGCGGATATTGGAAGATTTTCCTTTGCCCGAAGAGCCATAAGCCGAGGTGTAATTGGTTTGAGGGCGACGATTTTGCTCTAGCTGATACTGGAGATCTTGAATTTGAGCATCCTTGGCTTGGAGCTCACTCTGAAGAGCGGCAACCTGAGGATCTACCGCAGCGGCTTTTGCTTGTGCATTGCGCGGACGCGCGGTAGCACAGCCTGACATAAAAACAACGAGCATTCCTAAAGCTAAAAAATAAGAGGTCGAACGAAGAGTCATAATATCTCCTTAAAAGTAGGCTAAAAATTGATCACTGAATGAAATGATTATACCCAGAGGGCGATTTAGTGCAACAAAATTCGACCCGATTCGTGTAAAATGCCCTCATGGAAAATCTCATCCTCACCCAAAATCTTTCCAAAGATTATGCCGGTGTCCGCGCGCTTGAAAATCTATCGATTCAAGTGCGCCAGGGAGAAATTGTGGGGCTTCTGGGCCCCAACGGAGCGGGCAAAACCACGGCCATTCATATTCTTCTGGGGCTTTTGACACCCAGCTGCGGCACAGCTTCTGTTTTTGGCCTCTCCCCGCTCACCCAGAGGCATCACATCGCCTCGCGGCTTAATTTTTCATCGGCGTATGTCCAATTACCTTCGAATTTAAAAGTTCTGGAAAATCTTAAAATTTTTTCCAAGCTTTACTGCGTGCCGGACGCGTCCAAAAAAATTGCTTCGCTTTTAGAGCTCATGGATATGACGTCTCTGGCGTCGCGAATTACAGGCGCCCTCTCGGCGGGAGAAAAAACTCGCCTCAATCTTTGCAAGTGTCTCTTGAATGACCCGGAGCTTCTGCTTTTGGATGAACCCACCGCCAGCCTCGACCCTGAAATGGCGGATAACGTCAGAAAGCTTTTGAAAAAAATCCAGAAAGAGAGAAATATCGGCATTCTCTACACCTCGCACAACATGCCGGAGATTGAGGAGATCTGTAACCGCGTTTATTTTATTCATGAGGGACGCATGATTGCTGAGGGGTCGCCTGAGGAAATCATGAAAGCGTTTCAAAGCAAAACCTTGGAGCAGGTTTTTATCAAAATTGTGCGCTCGGGGGATTTTGTGGTCAAGGAACCTGGGCTATGAGTCCCGCCCAGCAGTCCCTGACTCGCATCGGTGGCATCCTGATGCGCTATCTCTACCTTCATACCCGCAGTCTGCCCCGACTTTTTGAGATTTTTTTCTGGCCGGTGATGGAGCTTTTGGTGTGGGGCTTTGTGTCGGTTTATTTTCAAACGCTGATGAGTGATCCCGCCACCCGTATCGCCGCGATCTTGGTGAGCGCTATGATTTTCTGGGACATTCTTTATCGCAGCCAGCAAGCCATCAGCATCGCCGTGGTCGAAGACATCTGGACGCAAAATATTGTGAATATCCTTGTCTCGCCCCTACGCATCTGGGAATGGCTGACCGCAACGTTTATTTACGGCTTTTTTAAAATCTCGATGATCACTGCGATTCTGTCCGGCATCGCGCTCGGGCTTTATCAGTTCAATCTTTTTAGCCACCTGGGGCTTTATATGATCCCACTGCTAGTGAACCTGCTTTTTTTTGGCTGGGCGTTAGGCGTGTTCACGTCTGCGCTGGTCATCCGCTGGGGACATTCCGCCGAAGCGCTGATCTGGGGCATCCCCTATCTGGTCCAGCCGGTATCGGCGATTTATTATCCGGTCTCGGTGCTGCCTGTTCCGCTCCAGTGGATCGCCAACTCCCTCCCCAGCACCTACGTTTTTGAGGGTATCCGGGAGGTGACTAAAACCCAAACTCTCCCCTGGAATTATTTTTGGATGGCCTTGGGACTCAACTTCATTTATTTTCTATTGGCTGCGCTCTTCTTCGGAAAAATGTTCAAAAGCGCCCGAAACTCGGGGAGGCTTGGACGATTGGGAATGGATTAAAACGCTCGTCGGGTCCGGGTCGATTACCTAGTTGATGACACCTGTTTTGCGTTCTTTTACGAGAAGGCCTTAGATACCTAGAAACAAGACAGATTTCTTATGAATTCGTCCAGCGGAATGTAGTGCCGCGGCCGATCGCTTCTCTCCTTTGGAGAATAATTTCATTGCTTGAATTCCGCTGTATCCGAAAATAAGATGACCCGCGTCTAAATTCGATCAAATCTGGACTGACAGATTGAAGGGTGATATTAGTGATAATTGAAAGCGGTGGAATGGTATCTCCGGCCAGTCTGGACAACCCGTCATAAAGCATGACGATCGGAATATTTGTAATGTCCGGCGCACCGGTTATGAGTCCCGCAAAAACTAATTGTGTTTGATTCGTCAAGATATCGACTCCGTTCTGACCCGGCGTGGAATGCAGGGTATAGGTCATAGATTTCAATTGACCCCTGCCCACGCTCCCATTGGCTGTTACGTTGACCGTGAACATCGTTGAGTCGCTTGGTGAAATAGTGATGGCTACATTGTAATTAGCTCCGATACCCTGTGTTACATAATTACGAACAAAGAGCGGAGCCACTTGTGTGACAAGAGCGCCATTTACCTCGTAGGATTTACCATCCAGGTCGAAGAAATAATGAGAGCTCGATAAGACCTCTTCGAAGTGGATCCGGCTTAAAGTTGTGAGCACATTAGGATTGCCGGGCAATTGACCGACGGCCGCAATCAGGTTCTGACCATCGGGGTTAGCGCTTCCAGCCACGTCCACCCTCAGGCTTGCCGGAATGATCCGAACCGATCCATCCGTTAAGATCTCAGCGGTATAAGTCACACTGAGAATCTCTTTTGCGGGAGTTGCACCGTCATAGCGAACCTCTACCAAGAACTTCGTTGGGTCGGTTGTTGAAGCCCGGACCGTCACCGTGTAATTGCTTCCAAAAAGCGTTTGTGAGTTCTGAAGATGAGCTTGAACTGTTGGATCCGAATTAACGTTCAACTGCAAACCGGATGACTTGATCGTGTAGCGTCTGCCGCCAAAACTGAAGTCATAGTTATTGTTGGCCAATGATGTGAAAGTGGCACGGCTTAAAACTTCGATGACATCCGGATCCCCGGGAAGCTCATTTAAGCCAGCAAAAAGAAATGCTTCATTCACATCGATCCCCTGATTTGCAGCGTTGGAAACTGTGGTGGTTGGGACGAGAGCCAACCCGCCTAACACAGTACTCAGCGTTGTCAGCACACCAGCTAAAGGATTCGTGATAACGACTGTTCTATTGCTTATAGAAGCGGTCCCATTTGAATTCACGTTAACCGTATAAGTCATGGTTCTTAACTTGCCAGATGTATTCTGAACGGACGAAATCATGACGGTTGCGCGTTGTGGATGTAATACCGAGGGTGTGAAGCTGACCACATAGTTCGAGCCGACCAGAGTTTGGATGCTCTGCACATAAG
>CAZCDB010000066.1:0-7102 GCA_964497635.1 uncultured Planctomycetia bacterium
GAACCCCTGTTGTCAGACCTTATGTCTTCATGCTATATTAGGGCCTTCAAAGTTCTCCCAAAATGGGAGTAAGGGGCCCGGTCTGGACAATTTTACTTTTATCGATCAGGTGGCGGAGATCAAGAGCGGGGAGAGTCTGACCGCTTTTTTTACGCTAAAGCCTTCTTGGGAGTTTTTGCAGGATCATTTTTCTGATTTTCCGGTGATGCCGGGGGTTTTGCAGGTGGAGGCCTTAAAGCAAGCGGCGTCTAGGCTTCTGAATGCGGACGTAGCAGAACCGAAGGATTACCGGCTGGCGAGGATTGGCTCGGTCAAATACGGGCAGTTTGTGAAGCCATACTCCAAGCTTAAGATTTTTGTCCGGCAGGTCCGAAATGAAGCGGGTGTTTGTTTTTTTGAGGGACGCATTGATTTGGTTGAAAATGAAATACCCGCGGGCCGGGCGGTATTGGCTGATTTTTCTTTGGTGCAGGCTAATTGAGAATCAAGGGAGTTTTAAAATAAGTCATGACGGATAAGAGTGAAATTCTAAAGCAGGTCAAAACTATCATTGCCCAGGCACTTCGCGTTGACGAGGCCAAAGTGACGCTTGAGGCCTCCCTGATTCGTGATCTTGGAGCGGAGTCGATTGACTTTCTGGACATCGTTTTCCGTCTTGAGAAAGCTTTCAAAATTAAGATTCCTAAGGGCGAGCTTTTCCCTGAAAAACTTTTGACAGATGCAAGATATGTCAAAGCCGGTCAAGTGACTCCGGAAGGTATCGAAGAGTTAAAGCTTCGCATGCCGGGTCTTGATTGGGCCGGTTTTAGCCAGCACCCACAGGTCGCTAATCTGGGCAATATGTTCACCGTCGGCATGATCGTTGACTATCTTTCGGGGAAGCTCGCTCCCGCGAGTAAATAGTCCCCGCGCCTTTATGCGTCGGAGTCCAGTCTCTCCTTCAACCCTCGGAGTAGACCTGGTCGAATACAAAAAAGCCAAAAAGTTTTATACCGCCCATCAAAATCGTCTAGAGAGTTTTTTTGCTCCCAGTGAAGTTCGCCGGATTCGCCGAGCTTCCAAGCCTTACCAGTCTCTTGCCCTTCTTTTGGCGGCCAAAGAAGCGGTTTTTAAGTCCTCCCAGCTTCCTTGGATGGGTCCGGAGGGTTTTCGCAAAATCCGGATTATCTCGCGCAAAAATCAAGAGCTTTCCTTTCGCCTCTCGGGAAATTTTAAGCGCTGTCATTTTCGTGGGGCTTCCCCAAGACTTTCATGGATTCAGGGGCCTGACTATGTCATCGCCCAGTGTCAGAGCTAGAACATTCCGTGCGCTGGGATCTGGTCACGCGATTTGAGGTTTTAAAAAAAGGAGATTTTTCCCGCGCTGTTAAAGAATACCAAGGGGATGAAGATTTTTTTAAATATCATTTCCCAGGAAAACCGCGAGTGCCTCAAGCTTTTTTGATTGAAATGATTGCCCAGGCCGGCGGGGTTTTGTTTGGGCTCAGTTTAAATTTTCAAAAAGAAATTATCTTGGCTAAAATCGAAGAGGCAGAGTTTTTCTCGGATGTGAAGCCACCTTGCCAGCTGGTTATCGAGGCGCGGATCGGCGATGAGCGTGAAGACGGTGCTTGGATTTCGGGGACTGTTTCTTGTGGGGAAAAAGAGGTGGCCAAAGCCAATATTCTTCTGGCGGTGGTCGACACTCTGGTTGAGGGTAAAAAAAATATCGTGTTCAATGAAGCATTTATGAAAAAATATCAGATTCTTGAAATAGCTCGCCAAAGCCAAGCACTGGGAGCCAGCTCATGAGACGCGTGGTGATCACAGGGCTTGGAGCGATGACTTCCGCCGGGGAAGGTTCGCAGGCGCTTTGGGAGGCGGTGACTTCGAAAAAGTCCGGGATTAAGCCCGTATTTTTAGACGGAGGGGAAGCGGTGGCTTTGGCCGCGACCATCGAAAACTTTGAGCCTGAGAAATATGTCACGCAGAGAAAGTCTCTCAAAGTCATGGCGCGTGATATTCAGCTGGCCGTGGCGGCGGCAAGTCTTGCCATGGGGGAGGCTGGGATTAAGACGGGTAGTTTTGATCCGGATCGTTTTGGAGTGATTGTCGGCTCCGGTGTGTTTAATCATGAGATCGAGGAGCTCTCTTACAGTGTGGCCAACTCGCTGGACTCCAACCAAAATCTGGATCTTCAGAAATTTGGCAGTGAGGGTCTAGGCAGTCTTTTCCCTCTATGGCTTCTAAAATATCTTCCCAACATGCCGGCGTGTCATATCTCCATCCTTTTTGATTTGCGCGGCATGAACAATACGATTACCACCGGCGCTTCGGGAGGTTTACAAGCGGTTGGAGAGGCGTTTCGTATCATTGAGCGTGGAGCCGCGGACTTGATGCTGGCGGGGGCGGCGGAGTCCAAGGTCAATCCGGTCGGTCTTTCGGAATACCAGCTCTTAGGCGCTTCTTCGGATAGTTTTGCCGTCGGAGAGGGCGCGGGGTTTGTGGTGCTTGAGGAATTGGAACACGCTCAAAAACGCGGGGCGAAGATTTACGCGGAAGTGATCGGATTTGGGTCTTCTTATCAGCAGGGTCACTTTTTTTCAATGAATGCGGCGCTCAAAGATGCCAAGCTTTCTCCGGAGAAGATTTCTTATATTCAGGCTTCAGGGATCGGGATCGCCCGTGAAGACCAGGAAGAAAACAAAGCCATGAAGCAGGTTTTTGGCGACGCTTTTTCTTCCATCCGCGTTGAAAAGTCCAAATCAGTGATCGGTTTTACGGGATTTGCCTCGGGAATTTTGGATCTGATTATTTCAACCCTTGCTTTGAAAAATAAAAAAGAAACTGCTTCAGTGAGTGCTATGACCAATGCTTTTGGTTTCAATGGTCAGACGGCCACGGTGGTGACTCGTGGATAAACGTCGTCGAGTGGTTGTGACCGGAATGGGAGCTCTGACTCCTCTAGCCAACTCTGTCCAAGAAACTTGGAAAGCGCTTTTGGCCGGACGTTCGGGGATCGGTGTGATCACTTTGTTTGACGCCTCGACTTTTCCGACGACGATTGCCGGGGAAGTGAAGGGTTTGGATGCCACCCGATGGACGGGTCGCAATGGGTTTTCATTTTTGGGACGCAATAGTTTATTTGCTCTGGAAGCCGCTTCTCAGGCGGTAAAAGATGCCGGGATTGAGGCGGCTTCGGTGGATCGGGCCCGCTTCGGGATTTATTTTGGCGCGGGGGATGGGGGTTTTGGTTTTGAGGAATACGCGTCGGTGTTGGCGCGCTCAATGGAGGATGGAAGCTCCATCAACCTAAGCCGTTACTGGGACGAGAGCCGAAAGCACACCAATCCCAAAATCATTTTAGAGCAGGAGCCGGCGCAGGTGCTTCATCATTTAGCAGAGCAGTTTAGCTGTCAGGGTCCTGTTTCCAACTGTCTGACGGCGTGTGCTGCCTCAAGTCAGGCCATCGGCGAGGCCACAGAGATTATTCGCCGGGGGGATGCGGATGTCATGATCACTGGGGGTGCTCATTCCATGATTCACCCTTTGGGCGTGGCAGGCTTCAATCTTCTGACAGCGCTTTCGACACAAAATCAACATCCACAGAAAGCCTCCAAACCTTTTGATAAAAATCGCGACGGCTTTGTTTTGTCCGAGGGAGGCGCGGTTTTGATTTTGGAAGAATTAGAACACGCCAAAAAACGGGGCGCTCAAATTTACGCGGAGATTGCTGGCTACGGCGGCACAGCCGATGCGTTTCGCATGACTGATCCTCACTCCGAAGGGCGTGGGGCGATCCGGGCGATGCGACTGGCGTTACAAGATGCCGGAATGACACCTCAAGAGATTCATTACATCAATGCGCATGGGACTTCGACACAGCTTAATGATCAGATTGAGACTTATTCAGTGAAGCAGGTGTTTGGGGATCACGCCAAAAATGTCCCGATGAGCTCGATCAAGTCGATGCTAGGACATATGATTGCGGCGGCGGGGGCGGTGGAGCTGATCGCCAGCATCCTGACGATACGGGACGGCATGATTCCGGCGACGATCAACTATGAAGTACCGGATGAAGCTTGTGACCTGGATTATGTGCCCAACAAAGCACGGGCGGCGAAAGTGGATACAGTTTTGAGTAATTCATTTGGATTTGGCGGACAGAACATTACGCTCATTGTGAAAAAATATGGGTAGGTGCTGTGACGGGTCCTGCCGCTGCGGTATCCCATCGCATCCTCGCCCCGTCCTTCGGCGGGGCTCCGGGTCGACGGGATCCCTCCTCCGCGTCACCCGTCACAGAGCTACATTTTTTTTACAATTCGCTTTGGGGCAGGAAAAAGAAACATGAAAAATATTAAATTTTATTTGGATTTTGATGGGACGATTACGCGGAACGATGTCGTGGATATGCTTTTGGACCGTTTTGCGGATAAGGCTTGGCAGGCGGTGGAGAAGGAGTGGCAGGCTGGGAAGATTGGATCGCGGGAGTGTCTTGAGCGGCAGGTGGCTTTGCTTAAGATGAGTCCTGAAGATCTAGAGAAGCTTTGTCAGGAGGTGGTGGTGGACAGTCACTTCACTTCTTTTTTAAAAACGGTGCAGAAGGCGGGTTGCCAGACGACCATTGTCAGTGATGGGTTTGATCTCATCATTGAAAGTGTGCTTAAGCGGCATCTTTCGTTTTACCCTCAGCTTTTAAAGGCGCTTCCGATATTTTCTAATCGGTTGGAACTAGTTTCTGGTGGGGCGAAGGCTTCGTTTTTGTCTGCGGAGATTTGCGAGCATGGCTGTGCCAATTGTAAGCCTCGGATCATTCAGAAGATGTCGGGGCCGGAGGATGTGATTTTTTTTGTCGGGGATGGGTGGTCGGATCGTTTTGCCGCTCAAGTTTCCCAGAAAACTTTTGCCAAAGAAAAACTTTTGCATTATTGCCGTGACCACAAGCTAGACGTGGAGCCCTATTCGGATTTTGGTGAGATCGAACAATGGTTTTTGAAAAATAAAGAAAGGTTTGCTCATGCCGTACTCTGAAAAAGAACTTTTGGAGAAAGAAAAAAAATACTGCTCCTACGGGGACACGGTCCATTATCTGGAACCACCCAAGTTTTTTAAATCCTGCAAAGGCTCTTATCTTTATGACCGTGAGGATGTGCCTTTTTTGGATCTTCAGATGTGGTACTCGGCGGCGAGTTTCGGCTATAAAAACGAGCGGCTTAATTCCGCGCTAAAAAATCAAATCGACTCCATTCCTCAGCTGGCTTGCCAGTATTTACATGAAGAAAAAGTCCTCTTGGCGGAAAAAATATCAAAATCCGTCGAGAGAATTTTCGGTGAGAAGGGTCGCGTGCATTTTAACGTCGGCGGGGCTCAAGCGGTGGAAGATTCACTCAAGCTGGTGCGTCAACACACTAAAAAAAATCTCGTGTTTGCGTTTATGGGAGGCTATCACGGCCGGACGTTGGGCGCCTCAGCGATCACGTCAAGTTATCGATATCGCCGGCGTTTTGGGCATTTTTCGGACCGGGCGCAGTTTGTGCCTTATCCTTACTGCTACCGTTGTCCGTACGGCAAAAAATATCCGGACTGCAAAATGTACTGCGTGAAGCAGTTTGAGAAGCTTTTTGAGACGGAGTACAACGGAGTCTTGGATACCAAGCTCAATGAGTCCGAATACGGCGCGTTTTATGTCGAGTCGATTCAGGGGACGGGTGGGTACGTGATCCCACCCCCAGAGTATTTTCCAATGCTTCAGGAGATCTTAAAGCGGCATAAGATTTTGCTCGTAGACGATGAGATCCAGATGGGTTTTCACCGCGCAGGGAAATTGTGGGGTCTGGCCAATTTTGGCGTGAAGCCAGACATCATGATCTTCGGCAAGGCTCTCACCAATGGACTCAATCCTCTCTCCGGTATCTGGGCGCGTGAAGAGCTCATTAACCCCAAGGTGTTTGGCGCGGGGTCGACGCACTCAACGTTTTCTTCCAATACACTCGGCACGGCCGTGGGCTTGGAAGTCATGAAGCTCTGCGAAGACATGGATTATGAAAAAGTGGTGGTGGCCAAGGGCAAGCGCTTTGTGGCAGGCCTTAAAAAACTCATGAAAAAATTCCCCAAGGTTATCGGGGACGTGAGTGGCATGGGGATGGCCCTGCGTATGGAAATCGTCAAGCCTGACGGCTACGCACCGGACCGAGAGTTTGCAGACCACATGTTCGCCGAAGGTATGAAGGGGGATCTGGTCGGTCCCGGTGGCAAAAAGATGGGTCTTGTGCTCGACGTGGGTGGCTATTATAAAAACGTGTTCACGATCGCGCCCGCTTTTGACATCACCGACAAAGAGATGGATCTAGCGATGGATCTATTTGAACAGCTAATCCGGCGCTGCGTTAAAAAATATCGGTAAACTACAAGTGCGCGGCGGGTCCTGTCGCTGCGGTTTCCCGTCGCATCCTCAGCGTCACTTCGTGACGCCTCCGGGTCGACGGGATCCCCTCCTCCGCGCCACCCGCCGAGTATCTATGATTGTTTAAGGATAAAAAATGAACCTGATAGCTCTAATAAACGCTCTTCCCTTTGGCGAACCCGCTGAGAAGGGGTATTTTCTCTATAAAATGACTCCGCAGTCCATTTTGAAAAAGATGGAGAGGGATAATTTTATCGGGACGGTGCGGTATGTGGGGGAGCATTCTCCATTTTATAAGAGAAAATTTGCGGAGTATGGGATTGACGCCAAAAAGGTCCAGTCTCCGGAGGATCTAAAAGGTTTTTTTACGACGGCGGAGGATATTCGGGCCAATCCGGATGAGTTTGTTTGCATGAAGCCGGACACAGCATATGAGTCGACAGGCACGACCTCCAAAAAAACCAAGCGGGTTTATTTCTCTCGCAATGAAGTGCGCGAAGCAGGGTGGGCCGGCGCGGTGGGTCTCTGGGGGGTGGGGGTTCGAAAAGAAGACCGAGTGGCGAGTGCTTTTGATTACTCATTTTGGGTCTCAGGGCCGGTGCTCATGGCCTCCTGTGAAACACTGGGTTGTTTTCACGTCGAGGCAGGGCGGATGGATCCGGACGAGTTTCATGAGAGGCTTGCGGACTACAAAATCAGTGTGATCGTCGGGGATCC
>CAZCDB010000067.1:0-7034 GCA_964497635.1 uncultured Planctomycetia bacterium
TCTCCCTCGATATCCGCACTCTTGAGGGGGCCGATGATATGGGTTTTGGCATAACTCATCGACAAATCAAAGGTAAAGGGCAGGGTTTCCATCGGGTAAGAATAAGAAAAGCCCGCGCCGGCATAGGCATTTTCTTCCGCGACGGTGACATTGGAATTTAGAACATCGTCATGACCCGTGAAATTGTTGTGATCCAGGTGCAGGGACTGCCGGCCGCGATGGGTCAGCTTGGTTCCGCGATTGTGGCCTGAATAATAAACGTGCATTGGATTACTTTCTTTCACTTTGAGGATGATGTCCGAAGTTTCTACGTTTTCTCCTGGGATCAGATAGGCTTTGGCGGAGCGATCCGGCAGGCGATTGATGGCGTAGAGACTGCTTTCAAGATCTTGGTAGCGAAAATGTCCTTGGGGGTCAAATTTCATTCTTTTCTGGTAACTTTTGGCGTTGAAATAGCGCTGATCGTAGACCATGACTTTTCCAACTTTTCCTTCAATCACCTTGATGGTGACCGTATCATTTTGGACGGTTTGGGGGGGCACGAAAGCGCGGCTAGTGACATAACCTTGAGAGCGATAAAGATTGGTGATGATATGAGATAGATATTGTATCTGTTTAAATGAACTCTGTGTATTTTCAAAAGCTTGTTTTAGGCGGTCAATGACTTCCTTGGAAATAACGGTGTTGCCTTCGACCGTTATTTTTTTGACAAAAAAAGTAGGGCCTTCTTCCGCAGCGGTCTCTTCAGCTGCTTTCTCAACTTCGATCGTGGGCTTTTCGACAAATTTCTCTTCCGTGAGCTTACTTTTTTCTTGGAGGTCTCGATTTTGAGAGGTGAGCTCTCTCTGAACGTCGTCGCTAATGGCTGCCGCCACACAGGTTGCGTGCGTGGACGCAAAGGAAAGGATGAGAATCAAAGATATTTTCTTGATCATAGATAAAAATGTTATCATATCTGGACTTTAAAAGAACTGTTTTTTTGCTATAATTAACAAAAAATTTAGTTGGGGTTTTGATGGCTCAGCGGCAAGACAAGATTTCATTGCTTCAAAAAGTAAAAAGAACGGTGATTGGCGGAGCCAAGAGCCCTCTGGATCGTTCCGTCTTCCATCACTTATCCCTGATCGCTTTCTTTGCCTGGGTGGGCTTGGGTGCAGACGGCCTTTCTTCTTCCTGTTACGGTCCTGAGGAAGCTTTCTTAGCTTTAGGCAGTCATACTTACCTTAGTATCTTCGTTGCGATTGGTTCCGCCCTGACGATTTTTCTTATTAGCGCTAGCTATTCCCAGATCATCGAGCTATTTCCTTCGGGCGGTGGCGGTTATGTCGTCGCTAGCAAGCTTTTATCTCCGAATCTAGGTCTTATCTCCGGTTGCGCTCTTCTGATTGACTATGTTCTAACGATTGCCATCTCTATCGCCAGCGGCACCGATGCCGTTTTTAGTTTTTTGCCGGCCGATTGGCAGTCGTATAAGCTTGCGTTTGCGATTGTTGGCGTGGTGCTACTGATGGTTTTAAATTTGAGGGGAGTCAAAGAATCCGTCATCCCTCTGGTGCCTGTTTTCGTCATCTTCTTAGTGACCCATACTTTTGTGATCGTGTATGGAATTATTTCTCATGCGGATCAGCTGCCAGCGATGATCAACTCGGTTTCCATGGATATTGATATGACACGCTCGGAAATGGGAACTTTCGCGATGATTCTTTTGGTGCTGAAGGCTTACAGCATGGGAGCCGGTACTTTTACCGGAATCGAAGCCGTTTCCAATGGGATGGGAATTTTAAGGGAGCCCAAAGTTAAGACTGGCAAGAGCACCATGCGTTATATGGCTTTCTCCCTAGCTTTCACGGTCGTGGGCCTCATGATTGTTTATCTTCTTTTTGGTGTCCAGCATCAGACGGGCAAAACACTGAACGCCGTCCTGTTTGGAGAATTGACAAAGAATTGGGGTTATTGGGGAGCTATTTTTGTTTTGGTGACCTTGGTTTCAGAGGCTTTGCTTTTGGTGACCGCCGCTCAGACGGGATTTTTGGGTGGGCCCAAAATATTGTCCAACATGGCGCTAGACCGTTGGTTTCCTTCGCGCTTTGCGATGCTCAGCGACCGGCTTGTGTCTCAAAACGGGGTGCTTTGGATGGGTGCCGCGGCTTTGGCCACGATCTTATTTACCGGCGGCTCGGTTCGTTTTCTGGTTGTTCTCTACAGCATCAACGTGTTTATTACTTTCTGTCTTTCGCATTTGGGCATGGTCAAGCACTGGTGGTCTTCTCGAGCGACGGTAAAGGGGTGGCAGGGGAAGCTTATCATTGCGGGCTTGGGATTGATTGTGACGACTTTTATTCTTCTGGCAGTGGTGGTGCTTAAGTTTCACGAGGGAGGATGGATCACAATCATTATCACGGGGTCTCTGATCATCCTTGCATTTTTGATCAAGAGGCACTACATCGAGACTGCTCAGCTTTTGAAACGCTTGAATAGCTTACTTCAAGATGCGGCCGCGATTGACACCCAAAAAGAAAATGCCAAACCCATCCCTTTTGATGACTCCGCCAAAACAGCAGTGCTCCTGGTCAACGGCTTTAACGGATTGGGACTGCACACACTTTTCAATGTCATCCGGCTTTTTGGAAAAGAATTTAGAAATTTTGTTTTTGTTGAAATTGGTGTGATTGACGCGGGCAATTTTAAAGGGGCGGATGAAGTAGATCACCTAAAAGCTCAGATAGGAAAAGATGTCAGCCGCTATGTATCCCTAATGCACTCTCAAGGTTGTTTTGCAGAGGGTCGTTCTTACATTGGAATTGATGTGGTCAGCGAAGCGGAGAATATTGCCCCAGAAATCTTAAAAGATTATCCCAATGCCGTATTTTTTGGCGGCCAGTTGGTGTTTCCGGAGGATACGCTTCTGACACGCTGGCTTCACAACCACACCGTTTTTGTGCTACAGAGAAAGTTTTATCAGCAAAGCATCCCGTTTGTTATTTTACCGATTAGGGTGTGAGAGAAGATATCTAGGAGATAGGTGTTAGCGTATAGGAGGTAGGAAAATCATGCGTCAAAATATTTCGACAGGCTCCAAGTGGGAGCCAATCATTGGGTACTCTCGGGCAGTCAAGGTGGGATCTCATATTTTTGTCTCAGGAACCACGGCGACTACGCCGCAGGGGTTGGTGGGCAAGGGAGATCTTTACGCGCAAACCAAGCAGGCACTGCTTAATATTGAAACAGCCCTAAAGCAAGCCGGTGCCTCCATGGAAAATGTGGTGCGTACACGCCTCTATCTTGCCAATATTGCGGAGTGGGAGAAAGCCGCCAAAGCTCACGGAGAGTTTTTTAAAGACATCCGTCCTGCCACAACCATGGTGGAAGTCTCAAAGTTGATTGAGCCGGACATGCTCATCGAAGTCGAAGCAGACGCGATTTTATAACGTATGGTCCAGGCGGCTGGAGCTTATCTCTTACTGCCCTTGATTGGTTGGGCATCAGGTGTCAATGTCTACATGACGACGGCGCTGGTGGGGATTGGTGGTCGCATGGGTTGGTTGACACTCCCGCAAGGTTTGGACCCGCTGAAGCATCCGCTGGTCATAGGCCTTGCGGTTTTGCTTTATGCCGTTGAATTTGTTGCGGATAAAATTCCTTATTTTGACTCTCTTTGGGACTCTTTCCACACTTTTATTCGTCCTGCCGCCGCAGGGGCCATGGGGTATATGGCAGGTCTTGAGAATGGACCGCTTGTTCAGACAGGCCTGGCGTTGATGACGGGTACGATTGCCTTGGATCTTCACGCGGTCAAAGCTTCCAGCAGACTCTTGATCAATACCTCCCCCGAGCCTTTTTCCAATATTGCCGCCAGCTTTGCTGAAGATTCTGCAGTGGCGTTTATGTTTTGGTTTTTTGTGAAGCATCCCTTTTGGTCCTTGGCGATCATCATTGTGACTGTCATTCTTTCTTTTTTTATTTTGCGCGCTCTTTGGGGTTTTGTTCTTAAAATATTTAGAATGGCGCGCCCCCCCAAAGCTGTCCCAGGGGAGATCCATGGAAAATAAATCACGGACGATCCAGGATTTTATCCAATCCAAAACCTGGTTTATCCCCCTTTTGGCGACGCTTTACTATGCGGAAGCGGTTTCTTGGATCATGTCTTTTCACGAGGTTTGGCGCGATGAGATGCGAGCTTTATCGATTGCAGTAGACGCTGCCTCTTTTTGGGATATCTTCAGGATTTTTCGCGAGGGGAGTGAGGGGCACCCGCTTCTCTGGCCTGCCTTGCTTAAAATCGCCACTTTTTTTATTCACGAACCTGTGGTGCTTCAAATCTTAAGTTTGTGCGTGGCTTCTTGCGCGATGTATGTTTTTTTTCGCTACGCACCCTTTAATTGGTGGCAAAAGGCCGTTTTTGCTCTGGGATATTTCCCTTTGTACGGATACAGCGTGGTGAGTCGGCCTTTTGGTTTGGCCATGCTTCTCGTGTTTCTTGTTTGCATTTTGTATCCGAAGAGATTTGAGAGAGTACTGATGTTGGCCGGCGTGCTTTGTCTGTTGGCCAATACCTCGGCGCAGGGTTTTGTGCTAGCCGCCGCGATCTTTGTTGCCGTGGGTCTTGAGTTTGGCATTCTTTGGCTTCATCATCCGGAGAAGGTAGATGAGCGCTTGGCAACACGGTTCATTTTGGCATTTTTGATTGTCTGCGCAGGGTTTGGATTGGCGCTGGTGACTTTGTGGCCGACGCCGGAGAGCACAATTCTTTCCAGTTTTAAATTTTATCAGGCGCCTATTGGGCATTATCTTTACCTAGCTCTGACAAGGCCCGGAGATTATTTTTATCCTGCTTTTGGGCTGGATGTACAAGGGGCTGTTTTGCTTAGTTTTTGTATCTTCGCTGGCGTTTTTTACCTTTTGAGAAAGCCTTATGTGCTGATTTTATTTGCCGCGGCAACCCTGGGTCTGGCGGTTTTTTTTCAGTGGATTTACAAGGGGCACTTGCTTCACCAGGGGCTATTTTTTATTTTGGTGGTAGCGGTTTTTTGGATACTGCTTCTAGAATCCAAGCCTGAATCTGGGCGATGGATCCGACTGACTTTCTGGATTGTTCTGCTGTCGCAGCTTCCTATGGGTTATTTGAGCGTTGAGCAGGAAATGCGCCTCAACTACTCCTCCAGCCGTTCTTTTGCCAACTGGCTTGAGAGACACCCCGAGTATGGGACGGCAATATTGATGGGGGAGCCGGATTACGCGATGGAGTCCCTGCCTTTTTATTCTCGCCACCGAATCTACATCCCCCGAGAAAAAAGATTTGGCAACTACGTGCGCTGGACCCGCGCCAACCAGAAAGAGCTGACTTTGCATGAGCTCTTGAACACCGCAAAAATCATTGGAAAAAAATACAAAACACCGGTGTTGATTGCCATGGGGCATTCACTCAAAGATAAAGAGCGAGAATCAATTTCTTTTGGATATGGCCGAAAATTTAAATACACTCAAGCTGAGCTGGATGAGTTCAGGGCCAGCACCAAAAAACTAGCCTCCTTTAAAAAATCACTGACACGAGAAAATTACAGCATTTATTTGTACGATCCTAATCAACAAGACAAAGAAAGCAGGAGTCCTCGATGAAAACTTTTTTTCAGATCCAAGAAGGTGCTCTGGTGGCCACAGAAAACCCGCAAGCCCCAATCGCTGTCTACGCTTTGCCGGATGAGGTGGAAAAGAAGCAGCTACTTGAGACGCTTGCACATGACCGTCATGATCTGGAGTCTGCTCTCGATCCCGACGAGGTTTCTCGTCTTGATTTTGGGGTGGACGATACTTACATTATTTGGAAACGGCCCAACAACGCCACTTATCAGCAGCACCTTAAGTTTGAAGTTTCATCTGTTGGTCTTTTTATCCAAAAAAATCAGCTGACCGTGATCGCAGGTGATACCTCTCCCGTTTTTGGTGGGAAAGAGTTCCAGAAGATCGAATCCATCAATGAATTGCTTCTTAAGTTTTTTCTTCATACCGCACGGCATTATCTGGATCACTTGAAAGTGATCAAACAGCTAGCCGCAGAAATTCAGACTAAGCTGAATCTCTCCATGGAAAACCGGTATCTAATTCAGACCTTTGTGTTGTCCGAAAGCCTGGCATACTATCTAAATGCCATTGAGGCTAACGCCGGAGTTCTTTCAAAACTACAGGCCTGCGCGTCTAAAATCGGATTTTCTCCCAAAGAACTCGAATTTTTGGACGATATCATCATTGAAAATCAGCAGTGTGAGAGGCAGACACAGCTTTACAGCTCGATGATGAGTGGTCTGATGGATGCGCGCGGTGCCATCATCAACAACAATATGAACGTCTTGCTTAAAAATCTGACGTTGATCAACGTTGTTTTTCTTCCCTTGAACCTGATTGCCGGTATCGGCGGTATGTCCGAGTACTCACGGATGACCGAAAACATCCCCTGGTGGATTTCTTATCCCTGCTTCATGATCGTGATGGCTGTTTTTGGATGGTTGCTATGGATTGTCCTGGTGAAGATCAACCAGCCCGGAAGGGCCGTGGGGTTTAAGCGGTAAGTAAGACATCTTAGCCATTTTCAAAATAAAAGCCCAAATGCTAGGCGCGACTGAGGAAGCGCGGAGACGTAGTGGTAACTACGTCGCACAAGCGAACAAAGAAGCAACAACGCAGTTGGGCTTTTATTTTGAAAATGGTGCCGAAGCGGCCGCAGGCTCTTGCCTGCGGCACTCCGCGCCAAACTTGAGGTTTGGCGCTACGCAGGATGAGAGATCGATGATTCTTTGAATCATCGATTTTTATGGCGCCTTCGGCGGATTCTGCCCGGGTTAAATAAACTTAGCTATCCCAAAAGGGATAGCTAAGTTTATGTGCCGAAGGGCAGAATCGAACTGCCCACGCCTGCCTTTTCAGGGCAGCGCTCTACCACTGAGCTACTTCGGCTAAATCTCTAGCAGTCTGCTGAAAAAACCCTATCTGCGTCGTTGCTCGCCTCGACTCCTCCTGCGACGTAGCTACCGCTACGCCTC
>CAZCDB010000068.1:0-6863 GCA_964497635.1 uncultured Planctomycetia bacterium
CTAAAGGTGTATCGATACCTCCATGATTTTCTGCTTCAAAGGGGTGTGGACACCACAAGCCTTGATTATGACTTATCCGGAGCGGACGTGCTTTCTGCTCTCTACATCACAGATGCTAAAGAGATGAATTTTTATGACGCCCTGCCGTTTGGTGATGAAAAAATCAACCCGGAAATGTTTCGTGAGCACAAAAAGTTTTATTTTCAATATCGAGCGACCAAAGGCTTTGGCTATGGCGAGCTTCTGTGGGCGATTGGCAGTGCCAAGGTCCCGCTCTTGTGGGAATTGGAGGCTCTGGGGGCGAGCAATATTTTGATTCAAAAGACTTCGGATCGTGTCCATGAGATTTCATTTGATTGGTCTTACGAAGGAAATGCCAAAACCCTAAAGCGTCGTACAATTATTTATCATGAAGAAGTCTTGGACTCGCAGACTCTTCGATCCCAAAATCGTCAGGGGAGCGTATATTTGCGTAAAGCCCAGCTGGGTTTTCGGGCGACACCATCAGATTTACGCTCGCAAGCCGTGATCGCTTTTGAAAAGATAGACCCAATTCCAGGGTATCAGGCGGTTTCTTTGGGTAGTCGGAGCGATTTTCCCAGAAGAAGCGCTGTTCATGACGATTACCTAAACGGTGAATACGGGGATTTAGCGGAAGTCCAGGTTTGGCTTCCAAGTCCTAAGGTTTCAGTTGAGCCTGAAAAAGCGCTGACCAAAGGGATGAGTTTTAGGAGGGTAAAAGATGGGGCAATTTATAAAATTACAGATTTTCAAGATGATCTTATTATCCTGAATGGCACCTTAAAGGTCAGTCGGAAATTTTTGGAAGCTCAGTATGAGCCTATCGATAGCGGCGCAAGGTTGGCGACTGAAAAAACTTCCATCCAGGAATTGCTTAGAAACGATTGGGTGGATAAATGGAATAAATGGGACGGGGAGCCCGAGCCGAGGACTGATTCGGAAAATAATTTTATTATCCGGCAATTGAAGAGATGGTCGGCTGCGAGCCCTGCATCGGTCATCGATATGGGCACAGGCCCTGAATATTACCTGGCAAAGCTGCTAAAGGAGCGTTACCCGGATTGGGATGTCCATGCGTTGGACATGGGGACGCCTGCGGGCCGAACGCAGGTGCCGCCGGGAATTTCTTATCATCAATCTTTCATGGAGAGTGTGGCCTTGCCGGAGAATTCGTTTGATATTTTGACCTACGGTCGCACGTTTGACTATACGGATAAAGAAAAATCAGCGGATGAAATAATGCGTCTTATGAAGCCCGACGGACTTGCGATTCTTACTTTATTTCATCCGGAGGCCGTGTATATAAAAGAATCATTAAGAAGAGAAGCGGAAGCACAGGCCCTATTTGATCTTTTACAATATCTGGCGTATCAGGCCAGAAATGAGCGTCCTATGGACCCTGGGTTGGCTCGGTCTTTCATTCAAAAAATGGCTCATCCGGCCGTTCTGGCTTGGGCCCAAAAAAGCATTCAAGAGTTCGCTCGTATAAATATTTCCACTTCCAGGGAAGCGTTTGTAAAGAGTACAGAAAGCATGATAAAGCAATATGGTGAATTATTGGCTATGAAAAAATTTGAAAATAAAAAAATTTTTAAGAATGAGGAAGCTATCCGTCAGTTTTTTCAAAAGAAGGGTTTCTGGGTGGAAGTGACCGAGATCCGGGATTTTTCAGGAGATTCGTTGTATGGAGTGGTTTTACGAAAGCAGACAGCCAAGCCCATGCCAGAAATACCAGAATCTGAATCGGTCGATTTGCGGAAAGTGTTGACGGCGGTTGCTCAGAAGTTGGCGGAAGTGCCTGGGGCCGAGGGCCGTATCCGCGGCCTGGACTCAGTTCCTGCATCGCTCCAGCTTCGTCTTACACCGTCGCTGGATTTGCTGGATGCCACAATGCCGCTTCAAGGTGGGTTGAGGGAGATTTTTTATACGATTCTCAAAGAGCTTATTTCCAATGCTTTGGTGGAGCCTGGAGATGGGGTGGTCGATCTCATTTTTACGATGAATTCAGAAAAATCAGAAGCCACGCTGACCATTTATAATCAAAATCCAATTAATTACGAAGTCTTGATGTCTAGAGCCAGAGAGGCAATTGCGAACGGTGAAATGTATCGTGATACAAGATTTCCCTTGGATGTTTATGTGATCCCGCAAAGCGGCCAAGCTTGGAATAAAGCTCGTGTGATGGGCTTGGACATCAATCGGTTCACGGTAAAAATCACCGACGAGAAAGAGTTTGAAGCGATCCTGTCTCAACGCGGAGGAAAATTTTCTCTCCCATTCATCATCGGCCTTAGCAGCAAAAAACAAAAAGGATCCGCTTTTGGCGGAGGTCAGGGGATGGGCCTTGCCATGTCGAATGACCGTGTCGTAGGGTTGGGAGGGAAATTTAAAATAGAGAGCAAAGAGAGTTTTGGGACGGCTGTCTCGATTACATTTCCTGTGGCTTCTGCCGCACGGCTAGCCAACACCTCTATCATCCCTCTGCCCGAGATTGTGCGTGTCGCAGATCGTGTGATTGATTTTGCCGAGCACGGCGTGGCTTTTGACAGCGAGGAGCAAAAGGTGGGGGTGGCTCGTGAGCTTGCCAAGATTGTGACGGAGAATTTGGAGGAGTTTGTGCCCAATACATTGGCAAGGTTTGCGGTGGCTGAGCAGATCCGCCTATTGCAGGATCATTTAAGCCAGGTAAATGGCCAAATGAGCGCGCAGGACGAAGAAACAGTGCTGGGACTGGCGAAGATCGTGATAGCTGGTTTTACTAATAGATCGGTTCAGGAAGCTGAAAACTTAAGAGATAGATTAGCCCCGCTTACGGCTGGGACCTTTAAGATTGAACTTTTAATAAAACGCATCAAGGCAGCCAAGGTATTTTTTGAAAAGAAGGGTTTTGCTGCCGAGGATTTGAGAAAACTCATTTCCATTGTGATCTACAATCAACTGGCCCAGCGTGTTGCCAATCTTGCTAGCCACAAGGCCATGGAAACATCTGAGCGTCAGAGGATCGTGAGATCTTTGATCGATCAGCAAATAGTGGACGCAAAAACGGACCAGGACATGGAATTTTTGAGGCAAGAATTATTTTCCGGAGCTAGAAGTATCCGTGAATATTTCAGGATAAGCGCAAGAAAATTATTCTCAGGCGAGAGCGGTCAGTCCCTGGACCGATATACGGATGCGCTAGAACAATTTCGGCGTGCGTATTTTGTTACGGAAATCATGGATGATGATCTTGGAAAGCTGATCTTTCGGAATAATTTTTTGCAACTTCGCAGGCTTGAGCGGTTCAAGCCCACAGCCTCTTTGAATGCGGTAGCCCGGCGCATCGTCCGTCACAAACTATTACAAACAAAAGTCCTTGAAGCTTATCATAAGATCTATTTATCGATGAAAGATCAGGGGCTGCTGAAGTCTGAGCTAACTTATGATTTTTCAGGAGCGGATATTTCCACGGCGCTCCTGCTAACGGATGCCCAAACGCTTTATTTTAATGACGCGCTTTCTTTTAGCTTTGATGCTGATCCCAACGATCCGCAATTTGCACGTTTAAAAGAAGCCTACATTACAGACAAGTCGACCAAAGGCTACTCCAACGGCAGTTTGCTTGAGTCCATAGGCAGTGCCCGGGTTCTTTTGGAGTGGGAGCTTGAGATCCTAGGCGCCAAAAATATTCTTTTCCAAAAAGATCCCGTAGATCCAGCGCGCTTTGAAGTCACCTTTGACTGGTCCTATGATGGATCCGTCACCTTAAATAAGCCCCGAAAAATAATTTATACCGAAACAACCTTTAATTCGGACACGGAGATCGAGCGCCACTCTCAGAATGTCACCTTCGGCATGTATTTACGTAAGGCGGATTTTGATCGCTCAAAACTCTCAGCGGTCAAGGCGCCTATCCTGATCTCTTTTGAGAAGGTTGAGAGTATTCCAGGTTACCGCCGAATTCCGTTTGTGGATATACTCGGCGGGGATATTTCTTCGCTCTATGTGAATGGCGTAGATAAGCAGTATGCGGATATCCGGCAGGCTGCTGTGTTTGTCAAAGAAGAGTCTCGCGAGAGTATTGTTTGGAAAGCGGGGGACCGGGCGCGGGATATTGAAAGCGGGGAAGAGCACGTTATTGCGGATATTTTTGGTGATGGCAGGATCCGATTTGAAGGTCAGACGGGAACTCTGGCACGCAAGATCTTTGAGCGGGGATATAGAAAAGTTGATGGCGCGCGGTTGGCGGCGAAAGTGTCGGACCCGTTGACCACGACTGAGGAGAGGCAGAGGCGCCAGAAGCAGATTTTGAGGAGGCTTGGAAAATCAGCTGCGGGGTCTCCGGAAAAAAGGGCGGAGGCTCTTTTGAAACTCATGATAGCCGATAAAGTCAAAGTGGTTGTGGTGGACGATCAAGCTTCCAACGATTTTAAAAGCGGCGTGGTGGATTTTCTCAAAAAAAACTTTGGCGATAAAAATGTTTTTGAGGCCAAAACTTTTGTACAGTTTGCCGAGACCACTCCTGCTAGGGTTCGTGTCGCGATGGTTGTTAATTTCCGCGGAGGACAGCGTAGCGCGAGTGCTAGCCGCTGGACCAAGGATAGAGTCGAGCAGGACCGCGAGAATGCCCGGTACGGTTTGGAGCTTGTGTCGTTTGTTGCTCCTTCGGGTGCGGCGATGCCGGAAAGGGCGATGCGGCAGATCCTGATGGATGCTCTTTTGCAAAAATACCTCCTTGAAGCACCCGCTAGACCCGCGCAGACCCCTTCGAATAAGCCACAGCCGTCCAGCGGCAGCATCTCGCCCGCGACGAGTGTGACGGAGGTCGCTTCAGTCATTACGGATTTTTATTTTCGCATGAAAAACCGTGATGAGCAATCCCGCGGGTCTTTTTCAAGAGCAACGTTCGCTAAAAATATTATAGGCAAACTAACAGCGGACACACTCAGCGGATGGCCGGCTGAAGAGAAGGTGGGAATATTTGAAAAGAAAATTGCCAAAGTAAAGTCGGGTCACCAAGGAATCGTTCTAAAACTGTCAGATCCATTCCGCGAGCGTCTTTTTGAAATTTTTAAGGATTTTACCTTTGGCCCAGATTACCTGGATACAGTCCGACCCCAGATCATTAAAAGAGTGGAGCCTCTCGTGAGAGAGTTTCTTGAAAAAAGCAGGTCAGCCGGCTCACGGCTGGCTGCCGAAGATCTCTCACACAACCGAACGGGTGGATTTTCTGAGGCAGAGCTTTCGAGAGATTTTGCCAATTTGGAGGCCATGCACGCGGGGCGGATCACGCCCGCTATTGAAAAGTGGCTCCGTAAAAAAGAATCTCTGGGTCAGAAGCTCGAGATCCTTGTCGTGGGAGTGGGGCGGGGGATGGTACCTTTTGATCTGGTGCAAAAGTATGGTGACCGGGTTGAGGTTTATTCGATCAACTATCCTGAGGCCAACCTTTTGCATACCAAAGAATCACTGCTTGGCCAGCTTGGCGACGGTGTTTTGACCGACTCTCAGGCGGAAGCGGCGGTAGCTAAGCTTCACGCCAACTTTGCACTCACCAATGCAGAGGAAAGTCTGGGCCGTTTGGAAGACAAAAAATTCCCCATCATTATTACCGCACAAGCCATGATGGAGTGGGCCATGAAGCCTCGCGTGCTTGAGGTGCTAAAAACCCATCTTGAAGAGGAGGGGGAACTTTTTACTGATCTGGGCATCATGGAAATTCGCGAAGCCTTTGCAGGCAGAGACAAACTCATACATCCTGTAGACTTTTTTAATTCTCTATCAAGTGATCCGTCCCGTCCGGAATTTGTTTTGTATGAAATGAATTCACCTGTCCTTTTGCAAAAAAACCAAGTTCCCGCGTACCCTATGCTTCACGTCATCAATCACGACCCTAGCAATGTCCATATTCCTCTGGAGCCCAGACCGGGTAGTCCCTACACGATTTATGATGCCGATCCGCCGCCTTATCGGGTGGTGGAGGCGTCTTTATCAGGGATCCGGTGGATGCGCAACGACTCAATTGCCGACAGGGGTGATGTTTCGCGGTTGCATCTGGACTTGACTGACGATGAAATCAACAAATTATTTTCACATATTCGTGGAATTTTTTCATTGAATGCGATTGTGGATCTTACCCCATCGATCAAGGCTTCAAACAAATATGATTTTGTGATATCGCTTTTTGATCACACCGGAGCGCTTGTTGCCCGTATCCCTGTGACTTATGACCCCTCAAGCGGCATCGTTGTCTTGGATATCGGAGGATCATTTTATAAAAACATAATTTTTTCGGCGGGGCAATATCCCGCTGGAGTGGACCCGACGCAGATCAGTCAATGGATCGAGAGAGAATTTTGGCGCCGCTTCTATCGAGTTCTTAGAGATCACGGGTTTAGCGAGTTTCAAGCGGAGGCCACAAATCAGACAAGAGATTATTTTTCTGCCATCGGCTTTAGGGAGACAGCCAAATATAATTATTTTCATAAAATTCTTTATCGCGACACGGACCGCGCCGCATTTTTTGAACTGCTAGAACTTCTCAACGCAAACCACTGGTTGATACAAAATCCGCAGGATGGATATCAGGACAAAGATTTTTTTGGATATCACAGGCAGCCAGCAGGCAACTATGACCCCTATCCCAATCGCGGCGCGGTTTTGCGGTGGACGCAAGCTGAATATAAAAGGCGAAAAGAGGTTATGGCTCGTATCGTTGACGACCGTGTTTCCAATGGGTTTAGAGTATATCCAAATCAAACCCCTATGCCACAAGAGGGCCGCAGGCAACTGGTAAGTTTGGTAAATCGGCTAAGGCTGCCCGTAAAGATTTCAACAAGAGAGGCTCTAGTGGGTGCGCGTCT
>CAZCDB010000069.1:0-6480 GCA_964497635.1 uncultured Planctomycetia bacterium
ATGAAAGTTTTGACCGGATTTTTAAAAGGGCGGTTGATTCAGCTACCAGACAGCCCTAATTTGCGGCCCACCTCGGATTTGGTGCGGAAGGCTATTTTTGACACTTTGCAAGGAGTTGTGGAGGGCAAAACGGTTCTCGATCTTTTTTCGGGGACGGGGGCTTTAGGATTTGAAGCTCTTTCGCTGGGTGCCAAAGAGGTTTTGTGGGTCGAAGCGGATCGGCCGCAGGCGGAAGCTATTGAGGAGTCGATTCGCCAGCTGGGAGTTGAAGAGGCGGGCCGAGTTTTCCAACAAGATGTTTTTAAAGCTCTGGAGAGTCTAGGTCGGCAAGGGCGGGTATTTGATATCGTTTTTTTAGATCCGCCTTATCATCAGGGTTTTGGCCAGAAAGCCCTACGCCGTGTTTCTGAGCTTGGGTTGTGTAAGTCCGGAGGCTTTGCGGTGCTTGAAACCCATAAAACAGAGGATCCTTTGGAGCAGCTGGGTGTTTTTAAATGCCTCAAAACCAAGAAACACGGAGATACCAAAATCTCTTTTTATCGTGCTGGCTAAATTACTGTTTGCATCGTGACTCATTTTTCCGCTATTACCTTGTGTTCTCTCTAGAGTTTTGATAAATTGGAGTTAAATTTAGGGGCCTCAGCCGGGGGGATCGAGATTATGCTAAAACGTATTTTGGTGGCAGATGATGACGCAAAAATCGTCTCTCTTTTGCAACTTCGTTTGGAGCAGAACGGCTACAGTGTTCTCACAGCCAAAGACGGTGAAGAGGCTCTTGAAAAGACCAGGATTCATAAGCCCGATCTTTTGCTCTTGGACGTGAGCATGCCAAAAATAGATGGAGATCAGGTGTATATGGCGCTCCACTCGGATCCCCAGACACAAAAAATACCGATTTTGATGATGACGGGTTTGCGTTCGGATGAGGAGATTGAGGCCTCTCGGGAAGAGGGGATAGTTGCCAAGCCCGTTAATTTTGACAAGTTGATGACAAAAATTAAAACTTATTTGGTCCGTTAATTTTTAGGAGTTCTAATTGCTTTATTTTTTAAGTTCTTCGTTGGGCCGCAAGGCGATCATGGCGGTGACGGGTGCTTTTCTTTTTGGTTTTGTTTTGGCTCATTTGCTGGGGAACCTTCAAATTTTTCTGGGCCAAAATGCGCTCAATGACTACGCCAAACACCTGATGGAAATCCCCTTGCTTCTTTGGCCCGCACGGATTTTTCTTTTAACCACATTGATTGTCCACGTGGCCGTGGCGATCAGTCTTACCCGGGAAAATAGAGCGGCGAGGCCGGTAGGCTATCTGAAACAAGAGACGATTCAAGCTTCTTATGCTTCCCGGACCATGGTGATGTCGGGACTGATCGTATTTCTTTTTATTGTTTATCACTTGCTTCATTTTACTTGGGGGAAAGTGCAACCACAGTTTTTTGATCAGCTGGATGCCCAAGGTCGACGGGATGTTTATGGAATGGTTGTCCACGGGTTTCAAAATCCAATGGTCTGCGCGTCTTATATTTTGGCCATGGCAGTTTTGTGTTTACATCTTTCTCATGGACTACAAAGTCTTTTTCAGTCGCTGGGTTTACGCTGTGCCAAATCAGAGGCGCTCATTCGTAAGGCGGTGGTAGGTCTATCCCTTTTTATTTTTTTAGGAAATTGTTCGATTCCTTTGGCTGCTTACTTTGGTTTTCTGAGTCCGGGAGGGATTTTTTAAATGGCTCTGGATGGAAAAATCCCCGCAGGGCCTCTGGCCCAAAAGTGGGACCAGCACCGCTTCAATTTAAAACTCATCAACCCCGCCAATAAGCGTAAGCATGAAGTGATTGTTGTGGGGACCGGACTTGCCGGCGCTTCAGCGGCGGCAACCCTCTCAGAGCTTGGATACCAGGTCCGGGTTTTTTGTTTTCAGGATAGCCCTCGCCGGGCTCATAGCATTGCGGCGCAAGGCGGGATTAACGCGGCCAAAAATTATCAAAACGACGGAGACAGCGTTCAGCGTCTTTTTTACGACACGATCAAGGGTGGGGATTTTCGTGCGCGCGAAGCCAATGTGTATCGCTTGGCACAAATTAGCACTAGCATCATTGATCAGTGCGCGGCTCAAGGAGTGCCTTTTGCGCGCGAATACGGTGGATCTTTGGCCAATCGCTCGTTTGGAGGCGCCCAAGTCTCCCGCACGTTTTATGCTCGAGGCCAGACAGGGCAGCAGCTTTTGCTCGGAGCCTATCAGGCCCTCTCTCGCCAAATCGGTCTTGGCAAAATCAAAATGCATCCGCGGACAGAGATGCTGGATTTGGTGGTGGTGGATGGTCACGCCAAGGGCGTTGTGATGCGGGACTTGGTCACTGGGAAAATCTCGTCTTATTCGGCGGATGCGGTGGTGCTGGCTACGGGTGGATACTCGAATGCGTTTTATCTTTCAACCAATGCCGTGGGTTGCAATGTGACCGCGATTTACCGAGCCCATAAAAAAGGCGCTTTTTTTGCCAACCCCTGCTATACCCAAATTCACCCAACTTGTATTCCCGTGCATGGTGAAAGCCAGTCCAAGTTGACCCTCATGTCGGAGTCGCTTCGAAACGATGGACGTATCTGGGTGCCCAAGACAAAGGGAGACCCGCGTGCTCCTCAGGACATTCCTGAGGCTGAGCGTGATTATTATTTGGAAAGAAAATACCCCAGCTTTGGGAACTTGGCACCTCGTGATATTGCTTCGCGTGCGGCCAAAGAGGCTTGTGATGCGGGACGTGGGGTGGGAGAGCTTGGGCGCGGTGTGTATCTTGATTTTGCGGAAGCTATCAAACGTGTGGGCGCTAAAGTCATTGATGAACGGTACGATAATCTTTTTCAGATGTATCAGCGTATTACCGGTGAAGATCCATTTAAGACACCGATGAGAATTTATCCGGCCCTTCACTACACGATGGGCGGATTGTGGGTGGATTACAATCTGATGAGCAATCTCCCGGGGCTTTATGTTCTTGGGGAAGCTAATTTTTCGGATCACGGGGCTAACCGCTTGGGAGCCAGCGCTCTGATGCAGGGCTTGGCGGATGGTTATTTTATTTTGCCGTATACCATCGGGGATTATTTGGCGACGCAGGGCAAGGTCAAAGTCAAAACTGATCACGCGGAGTTTAAAAAAGCCGAAGAAGAGGTTTTGCGTCGGACAAAAACTCTTTTGTCCATCCATGGCAAGAGAACCGCGGAGTCTTTTCATCGAGAGCTGGGACATGTTCTGTGGGAAGACTGTGGGATGGCGCGTACCGATGCCAGCCTTAAACGAGCTTTGGCCAAGATTCCAAAAATCCGTGAAGAGTTCTGGAGCAATCTCAACGTATTGGGCGGTGGGGAAGAGATGAACCCGTCGCTTGAGAAGGCGGGGCGGGTCGCAGACTTTTTAGAATTTGCCGAACTTTTGTGTTTGGATGCTTTGGAGCGCAGAGAGTCTTGTGGGGGCCACTTCCGAGAGGAATATCAAACTTCGGAGGGAGAGGCCAAGCGGGATGATGCCAACTTCTGTCATGTGGCGGCTTGGGAGTACAAGGGTCCCGGAAAAGAACCAGTGCGGCATCAGGAGCCTTTGGTTTTTGAAAATATCCATTTGGCGGAGAGAAACTACAAATGAGTTCCCAAACAATGAATCTAACCTTAAGAGTGTGGAGACAAAAAAACGCGGCCTCTTCCGGTCATGTGGAAGAATATCAGGCGAAGAACATTACTCCCCACATGTCTTTTTTGGAAATGCTGGATGCAGTCAATGAGGAATTGGCCGGCAAGGGAGTGGAGCCGATTGCTTTTGACAGTGATTGCCGCGAAGGGATCTGCGGAATGTGCTCTTTGGTGATCAACGGAGTTCCGCACGGCCCAGAACGTGGGACAGCCACCTGCCAGCTCCACATGAGAAAGTTTAAAGATGGGGACACCATCACGATTGAGCCTTGGCGGGCCAAGGCATTTCCGGCGGTCAAGGACTTGATGGTGGATCGGAGTGCTTTTGATCGGATTATCCAGGCAGGTGGCTTTGTTTCCGTCAATACAGGAAGCGCGCCGGAAGCCAATGCCATGCCTGTTGGAAAACCTTCCGCGGAGCTTGCCATGGATGCTGCGGCTTGTATCGGTTGTGGAGCTTGTGTTGCCGCCTGCAAAAACGCCTCTGCCATGCTTTTTGTCGCCGCTAAAGTCTCACATCTAGCTTTGATGCCCCAGGGTCAAGTCGAAAGAGCTGCTCGTGTTCAAAACATGGTGGCTCAGATGGATCGTGAACAGTTTGGAAATTGTACCAATCAGTTTGAGTGTGAAGCCGCTTGTCCTAAAGAAATCAGTGTGAATTTTATTTCAAAAATGAATTCGGAGTATTTTAAATCCTGTAAGGAGAATCCTGTATGAGCGATGCCCCGGACTTGACCGCCCCAGCGCCAGAAAAAAGAATTCCAGGCCCCGTGATTTTTGTTGCGGTGCTTGATTTTGTTTCCGTGTCCATGATGGCGATTTTGGCTGTGTTTTGTCTGATCGGACTGATCTATGGCAACGCGATGGGGATGTATCAGTATATTTCCACGCAGCTAGCAGACAAAATCCCTTCGGGCAACTTTTCTTATGGACTGTCTTTTATTTTTGCCTTGGCGTTTGCGTTTTTTTCTCTTTTTACTCTTTATTTTGTGCTCCTAGGAATCGGCCTTCTGAAAGGCAAGCGAATCGCGTGGTATTTTCAAGTCGCGGTTTGCGTGCTGGGTCTTTTTGCTTTTCCCATGGGCACCGTGATCAACGCTGTGATCTTATTTCTTTTTTTCCGTCAACCCGTTCGTGATTTTTTTAAGGTATAAACCCCCATGCCCCTCGTCAAAGCTAAAATTCGTGTAGGTCACAGTCCGGATCCGGATGATGCGTTTATGTTTTATGCCATCGCGCATGACAAGTTGAAGACCGAAGGGATAAAATTTTCGCATGTGATTGAAGACATTGAGAGTCTTAATCGCCGTGCTTTTAAGTCCGAGCTTGAGGTCACCGCTGTTTCGGCCTATGCTTTTTTTGAAGTGGCGGACAAATACGCGCTCATGGCTTGCGGCGCCAGCATCGGAGAAAATTATGGCCCGATTCTTGTTTCCAAGAAGTCTGTTTATGCCAAGGAACTTCAGGGCAAAAAAATCGCGGTGCCCGGACTTCATACCACGGCCTATTTAACCCTCAAATTATTTTTGCCTGACTTTGTCGAGGTGGTGGTCCCTTTTGATAAGATTTTGGAAGCAGTGGAAAAGGGGGATGTCGACGCGGGGCTGATTATCCACGAAGGCCAGCTGACTTATGGAAAGCAGGGTTTTAAAAAAGTCGTCGACTTAGGCGAGTGGTTTTATGAGATGACCAAGCTCCCGTTGCCGCTAGGCGTGGATGTCATTCGCAAAAACTTAGGGCGTGATGTGATGAGAAAGACCAATCGGCTTTTAAAAGAAAGTATTGTTTATGGGCTCAAGCACCGAGAGGAAGCTCTCAAATACGCTCTCAAGTTTGGTCGGGGCATTGAGGCGGATACGGCGGATCAGTTTGTGGGAATGTACGTCAATGATTACACGGTTGATATGGGGCGCAAAGGCAAAGAAGGGCTTCTTTTTCTTCAGAAGGCGGCGATCGAGGCAGGGCTCGTGAAGAAAAAGACAGCCAAAATCGAATTTGTTGATATGAAATGAATTTCATCCAAAAATCTTCCGAGTGGATCCGCAAGCCCAAACAAATCGACGCCAACTTAAAAGATTATTTTAAAGCCTATAAAACCTTTCGTTGGAAGCAGGTCGAAAAGGAATTTGACTGGTCCAAGACAGGCCGTGTCAACATGGTGCATGAGATCATTGATCGCCATGCCGCCGGCACGCGAAAAAATAAAGTCGCCCTTTATTTTTGGGACCCAACCCCCTCGGCACTGTTTTCTCAAGGCCGCGATGAAAAATACACCTTTCTGGATTTAAAAAAAGCTTCCAGCCGCTTCGCTCACATTTTAAAAAAATCAGGCGTGAAAAAGGGGGACCGCGTGGCGGTGTTTTTGCCGCGCACGCCGGAGCTCTACATCGCCATTCTCGGAATTCATCGGATCGGTGCGATTCCTGTGCCTCTTTTTGAAGCTTTTATGGAAGCGGCGATTTTGGACCGCCTTCAGGACAGTCAGGCCAAGTTGATTGTGACGCACACCAGTCTTTCGCCCCGTATACCTTTCAAACAGTTGCCAGATTTAAAAAGTACAATTTTTGTGGACGCGCCCGCTTTTTCTGAAGACATGAAAAATGCCTCGGATGTTTTTGAGCCCGTGTGGCTTAAAAAAGACGATGGCCTGGTGATCCATTACACCTCGGGCTCTACCGGAAAATCCAAAGGGGTTTTGCACCGCCAATACGCGATGGTGGGGCATCTGCAAACAACCAAGTGGGTGCTTGATTTGCGGGAGGATGATATTTATTGGTGCACCGCCGATCCCGGTTGGGTGAC
>CAZCDB010000070.1:0-6144 GCA_964497635.1 uncultured Planctomycetia bacterium
AGCGACTGTTCTCAATGGCATCGAAAACTATAAGAAGGCACGGAGAGAACAGGACGGTATTTTGGCACCCGAGGTTCCTCAAGAGCTATCAGTCCCTCCACAGGGAGCACGGTTGGCAAAACAAACTTCAAAATCTCTAAGAGAAAATCTTATAGGTCTTGGTTATCAGCGTGTTGCACATCCTGAGCGGCCGGGTTTTGGCACGCACTTCCGTGTTTATCTCTATCCAGAAGTTAGTTTGGTTGAAAAAGTACCGCACAATTTAGATGTAATGAAGTCGGTTGAATTAGCTAAACAACGTTTAGGAGGGCTCGTACCAGGGTTTATGATTGAGCAAGGAGAGGATTTGCCGACGGTTTATTCTGAAAGCGCTATTTCTTTGAAAGTGGTTCTTAACGATCTTCTTCAACAAGGCCGTCGCGAACAAGCTTTAGATTTGTTGAGAAAATATTTTGAGATTACAACGCAGGTGATTGAACGAGGGGTCGTCAATTGGGACAACAAGATAGAGAATTTTGGAGTTACCCCCGAAGGAAATGTTGTATTGATAGATATTGGAGGATTGGTAGAGGTTGAGGATGCTCTAAGCGAGCCCGATTTTCCAGAATCTAACATCGAATTTTTATATTTAAAAATGAACGAAGGTGTGCCGGATCAAGTGATGGCTGAGTTTTTGGAGCTAAGGGAGGAATTTGGTTTTGATAATGGAGGAACTATAGAAGCAACGATTAAGCGGCTGGGATCGACAAAGCCAGCTCAAAGAGTTGAATGGAGTTTTAATCTTTCCAAAGTCACCAAACGGCCGGCAGTCACCGCTGACCAGATTAAGGATGATGTAAAACTAAGCGGAGGGCAGGTGGTACGTCTTGCAGCCAAGCCAAGTGAATGGACTGATGGTCGAGAGTTTGTTTATAGCGATAACCGAAGGAGTCGGGATCGGCGGATTCTCGCGTATAGGTTTGATCCAAATGGAAATATTGTTTACCGAGCGACTTATCTGAGTCAACAGACTTATGACGCCAAGAAACCGGATGAGCTTAAGCCGATTGGAAAAGATAATCTGGTATCGGTTGGGAGTCCGTTTACTCGCGTCGTTTATGAGGACCGATCAGATAGATCTAACAGCAGTAAAGCCGTCGGGATACAAAGCACAAAAAGGCTCGACAACAAAGGCCTGATTATTCGCCCCGATGGCACCGTGATTGCGATGTCGCATCTAGTAGATGAAACTCCTAAAAGGAGGGGAACTAAACAAGAAACTTTTTATGTTTATAACCGCGACGCATTCGCTGAGTACGTCAATCATAGAAATTGGACGATACAAGATGATGGTGCACGGTTGTCCAGCGATACCACCTCCTCACCAACCCAGCCTGTGTCTCGAAAAATAAGATCATCAACACAAGTCCAGGAGGATGTACAGCGCTTGAAAGATATTCTGGATGGTTATGAAACCAGGAAAGCGCAAATTTCAATCAGGCAATTGGCAGTAGAAGCCGGAAGGGCCCAGGATGAGTACGCTGTAACCAATGTCGGCAATGATGTCCGTCATTATCTCATTGACCATCCGGCGCTTAATATTCGGCCTCTTCAGCTCCGTAGTCACGATCAGATCAAGAAGGACAGGGAGGCTATTATCCAAGCTCTTGACGAAGCTTCTTTGGAGGGCTATGTGCTTTCAACTTCGAGTCTGGCAAATCTGGTGGGACGTGATGAATTTGACCTCTACGCGGATATTAACAGAGATCCGGCTATAAAAAATCATCCGGCGCGCACGGCTAGGGGATACCAAATCCTAGCACAAAAGTCAGACGCGATGGAATCCATTTCCCTGCAGTCCAGACTCAGTGATTTAAGAATAGTCCAGCAGATCCCGTGGTATCTTGGCGAAAAAGTGATCGTAGATAATTCCCGTGTTTCCGAAGGGGTCATCCGTTATCAGCCGGCGGATGTCTCAAAAAGGGAAAAATATCTTGAACTTTATATTTCCACGGATCGCAAAAAGATCCAGATTTATTTTATCGACGGTAAAAAAAGAACAGACCCTTTTGAAGCACCTGTTTCGCTGCAGGATCACCAAGTTACCTGGTCTCCGCCGTTATGGAGTTCGTATGAGCAGGGTCGCCTGTTTCTGGATCATCTATTAGAGCTTCCTTCCGGAGGAAAGGCACGAGCGGCGTCAGTCCTGTCTTTGCTGGAGAGGTTGTCCGGACATCACAGTGAACTTAGCGGTAATATGGTGCCTACTACGACTGTGGGAATGTTGAGTGTGGGGGTGAGCCGGTATTTAGGTGACAGGCGATACCCGGTCAAAATTTTATCCGATCGCATCAGTTATTCCCGTTTTGTGGCTTTTGTGGATGAACTAGATACTTCAAACTATTTAGTGTTCGAAGTCCTCGGTTCGGGCCACTTGAGAGTGCTGGGAGAAAATGAAGAATTTTTGAAAGACAGCATCGGCGCTTCAGTGAGGATTCAGTCGTTGGAAGCGGGTAGAAAATTTATAGAGTCTATAAAGATCCGTCCTGCGGTTTCGATGAAAAGCGACGTGGAAAGCGAAGGTCGTAACCGCACGATGCTGGTCAGGGGAACGACGATAGCTTTGAGCAGTCCGGTAGATGCGAGCTCGGATAGGACTTGGCTTAGCGCTATCCCGTCTATGAAGATCGACGCGGATGAAGGTAGGATCTCTCCCGTTGTGTTTGTAGACAAGGCACATCTTCAGCGTCTTAAAGACCGATCAGGGACCGTAGAATATTCAATGGTGGCCGAAAATCCTTCAGACTATCTGGTTTCTCCCTTGGTGGACGGTTGGGCCACTCCTGAATATTTGCTTTATTTTGATGGAAGTTCAAATGACTATTTCTTGAAATTGGGTGAAGTCTCGGATTTCAATGCCCAAATTTCCGTGGTCTACCGCCGCATTCATGAAGATGATTTACTGGCGAGAATTACCATTCCACCGGATAGAAATTCTTTTGTTCTTGAGGCACTAAAGATTGATGGAAAACCTCTCATTGTTGAGGCTGGGCCCATCCATCTTAGTGGTTTTCTATTTATTTTGGCTGCAAATAATCCGGATGAAATAGGGAGAATTCCTGATGATATCGCCAGACGGATAGAGGTCAGCCCTGAACTTAGAAAGGTCTTTGATCATTCATTTGAGTCTCTGGCTAAGGGAGGAAGATTTAAAATGCCAGTGACACTAGAAAACAGAAATGGCCAGTGGGTCGCACGCGTAAGTGAAATGGTCCAATGGAGCACAAAAGATGATGAAGCTGAACAGAACGCGCAGACAAAATTTTCACAAGTCCGAGAAGGTTTTTATTCCACCTTAAGAGGTGTTCCTGGTCCTGCGGTTCCAGAGAGCGCGCAATCAGAGATTTTCGCCAACACAATTTCCTCTTATGTAGTCTATCTTGGCAATAAATCGATCAATATTCCAGCCTATTGGCCCGAAGATGTACTTATGTCACGTGGTATTAAAGACGCTAGTGGTCAAATAAAATTTTTTAATGTTTCATCGAGGCAGGGGATCGAGGGAAACTATTTAGAATTTGTTTTTAAAACGGATCGTTCGGCAAAACTTACGATAGAGTCCCCGTCAAATAGAGAGGGTGTTTTGATCGTCTCGTTTTTAAGAGGTGGTGATGTTATTGGGGATCCCGTGGAAATCTATCTTTTAAAAGACACTGAAAAAAATAGATTCGAAGGCGGTGTCAATTTGAAATATCTTAAGCCCGCGAATGATTTTTTTGATCTGACCCACCAGATCCCTCTTGATTTTGGTTTGGAAAGGGCCGCGGGCATTCGCACGTGGATCCTGCGTCAACACAAGAACAGTCTGGCGCGTAGTCGTTCCGAGAAGTTTAATATTGGGATCGGTAATAAAGGTAATCCGATGAGACTTCCTAGAAGCATCACCGATCAATCGGTATTAGTGGATGTCATTGCCGATGAATATCGGTCACGTTTTATTTTATTCCAGGACCGTGTTAATCCAGACAATTATTTTGTCATTGAATCCCGTGAGGGAGTCGCTTTTGACGCTAAAACAGGTAAGGCCATTCCACTGAGAAAAAGCGGGGAAAGCGCGAAGTATCAGGTGTCACCATTTATTCCCTCCGATTCGAGGGATTTTATCAATTTTATGAGCCGGGCATCCCGCCAGCTGGTAACGGGAAATATTTCCGAAGCCCAGGTCCGGTATCCGATAGTCCGTACCAGCGTATCCATGGCGGAGTTAGGGCTTCCAAGATACAAACGTTATGTCATATTGAAAGCGGGCGAAAATGCTCTCAAAATCAGCGATGGGGCGGACGGCGCGAGCTTGCGGTCTGTATTTTATCCGATCCTCTTGGCAGATTCCTCATTGACGGAGACGGAGGCAAGCCCGGTGCTTTCGTATGAAGAGATTCTTGCAGATGGCAGATATCTACCGATTATCTATACGCCCGAGATTGCGATGATCACTTTTCTGGGACGCTGGTCCGAAGGGTCTTATCGATATTATAAAAAGATGACAGGGCTTGTTCAGGGACCGGACAGAAAGGCTTATGTTGTTTTCAGGGAATACGATGCAAACAGTGAAAAAATTTATGTCAGCGTGCGGGAAAACGCCGATGGTTACGCGAATATCGATGGTATTAACTGGCTTATTGGCTCTCAAAAAGGAAAACCTGTTGACTTTAAAGGCAGGGTGAGCTTGCAGGTATTGGTCGCTCGTTATCGTGATCAGGGTGTAATCTCCTTACCTCAGGCTTTGATCGATGAGTTTATGCCGAATGTCGGAGATTTTGACTTTAAGCGTTCCAGGCACAGTATTCCGCACATCAATTTTACCGATCAGGTCATGGAGCCTAAGCCCGCGGGCCAATTTGTGGTATCGGTGGAAGCTGATGAAGTAGCCGTTGAAAGGGCAGATTTGATCACTTCTGAAGCGGCGCGGTCCGCCGAAGACGAGACCGTCTCGCCCGAGGGCGGACGGCTGGCGAGTGAAGGGATCGAGACAACGCGGGCGACGGGGCAGATTGTTTGGTTTTATGATAAAAGTTCGGATCGTGTGGCTCAAATTTTGGTGGATTATATTGATCGAAAGACGGGCGTCGTGTATTTGAAAATTGCCGAAGGGGATCGTCCGCTCAGCCAGGCGGACTGGGACTGGATCGAGGCCGATGAATTTAACGCCGGTGATCGCGAGATTCCTCTATTTGAACAAGCAGAAACTACGCTTGATATTTCTGAAGTCAAGCAAGATTCCGTAAGGATTCGTATCAACGTCTCTACCTATCAAGCTAATTTATCGATGCCTAATGGTCCTATTGATCGAACACAGTCGATTAAAAATTTTATCCAAGTTCAGAGGGAAAGAGATTTGGATAAAGCTAAGAGAGCTTATGTTCAGAATTTAAAGCGCTACTCTCAAAACGGAGACGAAGCATCTAGAAAGCGGTTCGAAGAAACACTGGCGTGGCTTGTGAAGGCCCATTTAAAGTTGATAGCTCCTATGGAGGGTGTTCGAGGGGATTCAATCACTATCCTTATGAGGAGCGTTCTTAAAAAAGTGGAAAATACTAGCCCGGAATACCAGCGTGCTCAGATCAACCAAGCTAGGCAAAAAGCCAGCGGTTTGTTGCTGGGGACTTTAGAGCATCAGAGGAAAAATCATATTTTTTCAACCAGCGACTCTGCCACTTTTGATAATCAAATTCAGGTCACTCTTTTAGAGATTGACGCAAATGCTAAGCGAGTCAAGCTTGGTTTCCGTGATTTGACGGGGACATCCAATGACAACCCGCCGCGATGGATCAATCTTGGGGATTCCCAGTTTGTAAGAAATTTACTTCATGAAATCAAATTGCTCAAAATTTTTTCAGATGACCGTGTACGTCTTCAAATAAGTTTGCCTGGAACCACTTCCATAGAGTTGGATGTGAAGGCTTTGAAGGAGGCTCGTGCGGCGCGCTTGGCCACAAGAAGCGGTCTTTTGGCGGAATATCAAAAATTGAGCGAGCAGTTACGGCAAGAAAATAGTTCCAAAACGCCTGATCGCAAAAGGATTAGGGAGCTGGAGGCTGCGATAAAGCAAGTTGACCAACAAGCGTCAAATTTTGGCTCAGCGTTGGGCGAGACTGGGTACATTGC
>CAZCDB010000071.1:0-5724 GCA_964497635.1 uncultured Planctomycetia bacterium
TGGGATCCTCCGCCCTCTCGAGGCTCTACCCAGGCCCTGCCCCCATGCTGCTCCGCCACCGCCCTGACAATCGCAAGACCCGCGCCCGTCCCCTCAATCTGGCGACCGACCCCACGCTGGAATAAAGCAAAAATTCGCTCCGACATATCCGAAGGGACGCCAGGCCCACGATCTAGGACCACAATCCCACCTTCCCCTGGGTCCGGTCCACCTGCCTCAAAAGGCAAGATTTCTATCTCCGGCCTCTCATTTGGACGCACATACTTCAAAGCATTGCTCACTAAATTATACACCACTTCTTGAATCCAAGTCGGATCCACCCTGAGCGGGGGAAAGCTCGGAGCCACCCTCACTTTGGCTCCTGTTTCCTGAATTTGACGGGCCAGTCGTTCTAAAGCTTTGTGAACGCTTTCGCCCACCGGCGTCAAGTGACTAGGCACAACAACCCTTCGAGCCCTCGACAAAGCCAGAATATCATCCAATAGGAGACGCATCCGAACGGCCCCTTGAGCACACCGGCAAAGATAGTCCTGAGCCTCGGGCTCCAGCGCCTGTGCATGTCGTTCACGAACCGCCGTCGAAAAATACTCAATCGCACGAAGCGGCTCCTTCAAATCATGAGAAATCACATACAAAAGAGTTTCTAGCTCCTGATTTTTTTTCTGAATTTCTCCCGAGGCCTTCTTTAGCGATGACAACATGCCATTGAAAGCGCCTTTGACCACATCAATTTCATCCCCCCGCCCCGTTGATCGCAAGGGAAAAGAAAAATCTAAGCGTCCCCTTGCAACTTCGTCCGCGCCAGACTCAAGCAAGGTCAATGATCGTGCAAAACGCCGCTGCAACAAAAAGAGGCTGATAATAAGAACCGTGAAAAGAAAGGCGAGTGTTAATGCTCGTACCATTCCAAATAAGACCCCTGCCCGCGCCTCCTGCTCTACCAGCCGCAAACGCATCAGGGAGAACTCGCTATACAAGGTTCGAGATCTCTGCAGCAACTGGACCCCCGCCCGCGCCGCAAACTCCTGTTCATAGACGTTGTTTTTGGATAGCTTGACTCTTTCGCGATTTTTTCGAATATGACCTAATAAAGACTGAATCGACTGAAGTGTGCTTTTTAACGCTTGGCGCTGGCCATCATCCACAACGTCGGCCAAAACCCCTCCTTGAATCTTCTCGGTTAAAACTTGAAACTTGGCCTCTATTTGATCAATAGGCCGGCTTGTATCCTGAAAAAAATTAAGCTCATAAGTTAAAAGGTTAAATTCAAAAACATCCTGCAAACATCTCGTTACATAATTTCTTCTTTCGACTTGTTTTTGAGTCAGAACCCATAACCCCACCTCCGTGACAAAAACACCCAACATCATCGATAGAATTAAGGCTGACATAAGACGAAATTGCGCTCTAAATTTCATCGGGTGGCTAGAACCTTTCTCTTTTTGGATCTATTTCATCCATAAACCGAGGCGTAATCAATCCCTGATAATTTGGCATTCTCTGGGGGCGCGCCCTTCCATCCCGGAGTGCCCACCGAGCGATATCCTCCAAAGCAATCAAAAGACCGTGGTCTAAAAAAATTTTTGTTTGTGAGAAATTCTCTGCTTTTTTGAGTGCTCGGAATACTTTTCTTATTTCTTCAGGATGAGTATGAACATACGAGGGTTTTGTCACCATCAATTCATAGGAAAAATAAACATGGGGCAGTTCAAACACAATCGCATCTTCACTTAAAAAATTTTTTGCTCTAAAAAGAGAGGCCTCGTTCATCGAAAAAGCGTCAATCCTTCCTTCCTCCAAAGCCCGCGGCAACTCGCTGGCTTTTACAAAAGAAAGGATCACATCCTCTTTTGATAAACCGCTAAAATTTAAAAAAACGTGTAAAAAGAAATGTCCCGTAGAGTTCTCCTGAGTCGCTATCCGCTTCCCGGCCAAATCCTCCGGCCGGGTGATCCCGGCGCTTTTTCGGGCAACCACTTTAATGGAGGTATCATCCCCCCCAAGGGCAGCCAAGATCGTCAAAGGTTGACCCTTCAAACTCTCAAATACAACGGGCACTTCCGAAACCCCAAGCGCCATATCAACCTCCCCACTCACCAGGGCATCCACCAGTTGCCGACCGGTTGCCTTATAACGTAGTTCTGCCAGCATCCCTTCTTCGGCAAAAAAATTTTTGGAAGTTTCCACCAAAGCCAGCGTTGTAACGGCTTCTTTGTTGACCCCAATCCGAATAGGAATTCTCTTTTGGGGACTCTCCGATGCCACCAAGACCCCTTGGGAAAAAATGAGAAGGACAAGACTAGAAAGTAGGATCTTATTTTTAGGATGTGCTAGATCCATGGCGTTCCTCCAAGGACTTAAGATGCCTGGGGACCAAAAAAACAAAATAAATTAGCTATTTTACGAACTCAAAACCGCAGACTGCCAATAGGCGTTAAAAGAATCCGTCAGCTTCACAAATTCATGATAACCGACTGGTTTTTGCAGATAGGTAGAAGCGCCGTGACGGTAGCTCTCCAAAACATCTTTCTCATGCTTTGAAGAAGTCAACATCACCACAGGAATGGTTTGGTGGGCCGGATGAAGCTTTATTTTCTTTAAAACACTGATCCCATCTTCCTTGGGCATCCGAATATCCATGAGGATAAGATCCGGCCTTGGATAGGCTCCGCGATCTTGATAAGTCCCACGACCCTCCAGAAAATTAAAAACATCCTCTGAATCTGTCAGTGTAAAAATCCTATTTTTGATGCGAGCCGCCTCAAAAGCAAGCAACGCGATCTCAAGGTCCGATTCACTATCATCCACAATTAGAATATTGAGAGGTTTTTTGTCATCCATGGGTTAATTATGGTTCTGTTGATGGGGGATTGTAAAGTAAAAAGTCATCCCCTCTTGTAGCTGTGAATCAATTCTCACCAAACCTCCATGGTCTTGGATGATCTTTTTAACGATGCTAAGCCCCACCCCACTGCCTTGAGAAGAGGCGGAAGAGTCCAGCTGCCAAAAAATATCAAAGATACGGTCCTGGTGGCTTGGGTCAATACCGATCCCATGGTCTCTCACATAGAATTCAAAAAAATTCTCCAAACTCTTACACCCCACCTCCACTTTCAAAGTTTCAGAACTGCGCTTAGCGGCTGAAAATTTGACGGCATTGCTAACCAAGTTAAAAAAAACCTCTTCTAGCCTAATTTTGTCACAAAAAATAATCGGCATCTCTTTTTGGACAAGAATCTCTACACGAGCCTGACGAATATCAAAATCCAATCTTGTGAGAGCAGAATCTAGAAGCTCTTGAGTGGAAACAAATTCACGGGGATGATGAACTTTTGAGAGCCTGCAAACCGACAACAGATCATCGATCAACCGACTCATTCGAGCCGCTCCCTTTTCGATACGATCTAGATATCCCTTTCCCTGCTCATCAATCAAGTTTCCATACCGAACCTTGAGAACTTCAGAAAAACTCGCAATCGACCGGAGAGGCGCGCGTAAATCATGGCTTGCCGTGTAAACAAAGCTATCAAGCTCTTGATTGGCTTTTTCAAGCTCCTGTTTTTGCTCAGTCAAACACTGATTAACCGATAAAATCTCCTCGGTTCGCTCCTGTACCTTTAATTCGAGCTGACGATGAGACTCCTTCAGGATCAATTCTACCTTCCGGCGCTCCTGAGAACTTAAAAGTACGGATTTAACACGCGCCACAAGCTCAGCAGGATGAAAAGGTTTAAACAAGTACTCATCCGCCCCCGCTTCCCAACCTTTTAAAAGGGCCTCCCGATGCGTCAAGGCCGTCAGAAGAATGACGGGAATATGCTTGGTATTCGAATCACTCTTCATCGTGCGGCAAAAAGTTAAACCATCTATCTTTGGCATCATCACATCGGAGAGAACCGCATCCGGAAGCCACTCGCGCACCGCTTCAAGAGCCTCCTGGCCGTCCTGCGCAATTCGAAGCTGGGCCACTTCTTGCAATTGCATCGTCAGATAGGCCGATAGCTCACTGTTATCTTCCGCAATTAAGAGTTTTGGTAGACCCGCTCCGTTTGTGGTCGAGCCAGTGGCGGGAGCCCGTCCCGCGTGCGTCTTGTACCGCTGAGTCCATTGTTGTTTTGGACGCACCAAGGTCTTCGCCTCCGAAACAATCGCCGGCGGAGCGTCGCATTGAACCATAAACATCGATCCTTTTTTAGGAGTACTCTCAACCGAAACACTTCCCCCAAGAAGTCCGGCAAACTCCTTGACCAGCGCCAGCCCCAAACCCGTCCCCTCAAAACGGCGCGTTGAGACTCCCTCCACCTGTCTAAACTTCTCAAACAATCGCTTCTGATCGGCCGGCGAGATCCCAATCCCCGTATCAGAAACAGATAGAAAAAGTCGGTTCTCACGCCAATGAATCGATACGCCGATACTCCCCCCTTCCGGGGTAAACTTGACTGCGTTTGAAAGAAGATTGAACAGGATTCTCTCGTAAATATAGCGGTCCATCATCACCATCATCGGCCCGCCCGTCTCTAGATGGCTCTCAATCTTCTTATGATCCATCATCACGCCAAAATCATTCAGGACAGATTTTGTGACAGCAAGAACATCCGTCGGCTCCCGGTGGATTTCCATCTTCCCGGCCTCAAACTTTGAAAAATCAAGAAGCCCGGTGACCATCTGAAGAAGCCGAATCGCGTTGTTGTGCATGATCACCAAAATTTCACGTTCCGCCTCCGGCAACACACCATGATCTCCCATCAAAAGAGACTCTAAAGGTGTCAACACCAAGGTGAGGGGCGTTCGAAGCTCATGAGACACCGTCGCAAAAAAATCATCCTTGATCCTCTCCGCTTCGGCCATTTTTTTATTACTTTCGGCAAGCTCCTGAGCCCGTTCACTGAGCTTTCTTTCCGCCTCTTCACGCTGTAGTGCCATTTGTTTAAATTGACGCGCCAAATCCCCGATCTCATCTTTAGAGCTAACATCAATCGGCTCCCCAAAATGGCCTTCGGCAATTTTTGTAGCGGCTTTCTGAAGTTGAGAGATCTCATCCATTAAATGTCGCGTAATTGCTCGAGCAATCAACATCCCAACAATCAGCAAAATAAGGGCAATTCCAATCAGAGAAAAAACTAATATTTTTGTGAGAACACGTCCGTACAAACTCAACTTCTGGTCAAAGACAACTTCCCAGGGCCTTGTCTTTGCACTCGTCTCCTGAATGCGGACGAGAAAATATTTCTTTCTCTCATCCGTCATCCCTCCAGAAAGAACCTCTTGCTCGGCCTGGGCACCTATCCTCAACATTTCATCCAGAAGGCTATCGGCATTCTCCCATGCCTGAATCGCCTCCCGAACATAAGAGATCCAATAAAATCTTTTAAATAGACGCGCAATACGCCCCACTTCCTGCGGATGGTTACCGCCTTCAATAAAACCAGCCTCCGCAATTTTAAAATCTGTCTTGTCCTTTTTTATCTCAAGAAAACCCTTCCTGTCTCCTATGGCAATCGCTTGATTCTTCAGAAAAAGCTGATAGTCCTCTTGATTCCCATAATGAATATAATGTTCAAGTCTCATGACCGCGTCTCTTCGAGCAACTGCCCATATTTCTTTGCCGCTCACGCAAACACGAACATCTGAAAGAATGCCCATTCCAAAACTGCTTAGGAGAAGAAGGAGGAAAATGAAAAGAGAAAAAACAGAGACAATCAGGGCAAGCTTACGCCCGATACG
>CAZCDB010000072.1:0-5290 GCA_964497635.1 uncultured Planctomycetia bacterium
ATGGCGGCGACTGGATTCGAACCAGTGACATAGTGCTTATGAAGCACTCGCTCTAACCAGGCTGAGCTACGCCGCCGAAACTTTCAATAAGGCCTGTTTAATCCACCCTCCCCCAAGAACCCTTCCGCCCTCATCATAAAACACAGCCGCTTGGCCGGGGGTCACTGCCTTTTGAGGAATATTAAATCTAACACGAACTCCCTCGGATTCAAAAGAAAGAATTTGAGCCCTGGCTCGTCCATGACGGGAGCGAATCTTCACATCGACTTCTCCGCTTGCAGGACCTAATTGCCAGGTAATACGATGCACCAGCATTTCCTCCACCAACAGGTCTTCTTCGGAACCAATCACCACTTCATTTCTGACGGGATCAATGGCCGTCACAAAATACGGCGTAGCCCGTGTGATCTGGATTCTCTTTCTTTGGCCAATGGTAAAAAGGTGGCTGCCTTCATGCGTTCCCAGAATACGTCCCTGCGCATCCACAAAATTTCCTTGAGATGAAAGTTTTTCGGGAACTTCCTTTTTTAAAAAATCAACATAGTTGGTTTTTACAAAGCAGATTTCCTGACTGTCCGGCTTGTCGAAAACCCGAAGACCCAGCTCTTCGGCAATGGCCCGAACACTACGCTTATCCATCTCCCCAATCGGTAAAAGTGTCTTGGCCAGCTGCTCCTGAGTCAGGCCCGCCAAAACATAGGATTGGTCCTTGGAGGCATCTTCGGCCTCGACAATAAAATATTTTCCGGTCTTTTCATCAAAACCTTTTTTGGCGTAGTGGCCTGTGGCGATATATTCAGCCCCAAGTTCGGTGGCCTTGCTTCTTAACACGCCAAACTTGATGTGGTTGTTGCACTCGATGCAAGGGTTGGGGGTGCGCCCTTCCAGATATTCGCCAACAAAAGTATCAATGACCTTTTCTTTAAAATCAGAAGATAGGTCCAGCACGTAATAAGGGATGTTTAATTTTCGAGCGACGGAGCGGGCATCATCAATGTCGCGGATGGAGCAGCAGCCTTTGGATTTTTCGTCGCGACACTCGTCATTGGACCAGGTTTTGATGGTGACTCCAATGACTTCATGCCCCTCTTCCTTGAGGAGATAAGCGGCGACAGAGCTGTCGACTCCGCCGGACATAGCGACAACAATTCTAGCAGTCTGCTGAAAAAGCCCCATCTGCGTCGTTGCTCGCCTCGACTCCTCCTGCGACGTAGCTACCGCTACGCCTCGTCGGGTCATCGGCTCGCGCCTAGCATCTGGGACTTTTTGAGCAGACTGAGGGTTTTTCAAAAAACTGCTAGTTTTTGTTTTGGGGTCCATAAAAAATTAAAAGAATTTACTTTTTTAGGTGATTAAGATTTTGGAGGCTCTGGAGACTTGGGACTGTCCGAAGGGTTTTTGGGCTCGTCCTTGATGGCGCGTTTGAACTCACGAATCCCCTCTCCCAAACTTTTCCCGATCTCAGGAAGGCGGTTGGCACCAAAAAGCAACACACAGACTAAAAGAATAACCAAGAGCTCAGGAAGACCGATACCAAACATAACAACTCCTTTTCCTTTAGATTATAGAAATTTTACCGCACCCGGTCAATGCAATGATGTCCTAGCTGCTCCAAGCTTTGTTGATAGGCTGAGGGCGGGATTCCCTTTAAATTTTGGAGCGCATTTTCGATATAACCGCGCGCGCGAGCAATGGCGCGCTCCACCGCTTTTTGCTCAATGGCCAAAGCCTTGATTTTCTGATAATCCACGCTCCCATCTTGCATCCCCAAAACCAAAGACTGGCGGCTGGAAGCATCCATCCCTTGCAAAAGATAAAGCAGTGGCAATGTGACATCGTTCTTGGTCAAATCAAGCCCTGTGGATTTGCCTAGTTTTTTGGTCTCGCCAATTAGATCCAGACAGTCATCCATGATCTGAAAACCCATCCCCAGCCCAAAGCCGTACTGCCCCAAAGCTTGAATGTTTTCCTGGCTAGTCCCTGAATAATAGGCTCCGCCCATGCAAGCCGCCTGAAAAAGAGCTGCAGTTTTTTGGTGGATGATTTTTAAATACTCTTCCTCGCTCATGAGGAATTGATTTCTTTTTTCAACCTGCTTCATCTCCCCTTCGCACATGATGTGCGCACAAGAAGCAAAGGCTTGATTCAAAAAAGGATCGTTCAGACTAGCCAGGAGCAGAAAAGCTTTGGCGTAGAGATAATCCCCGGAAATAATCGAAATATCTCGTCCCCACCGTGCATGCACCGAGGGCTGGTTGCGTCGAAATTGGGAGTCATCAATGATGTCATCATGCACTAGCGTGGCGGTGTGGATCAGCTCAATCGCAGCCGCCAAACGAACAGGCTCCTCCGGTTTCTTACCCTCAATCCGGGAAGTTAAAAGTGTCAGGGCTGGTCTTAAAAACTTGCCGGACATCTTCAGGATGTGCGCGTGAATATCATGGATCAAAGGATCCGAAGAGGCTAGTTCTTTTTCAAGCCTCAGCGAGAAAGCTTTGAGCTCCTCATCAATAGGAGAATAAATCTGCTCAAGATGAGGTTGTTTGGTGAGAGTCATGGGAGCCTATTATAAAGCCTTGAGCGTTTTATCCAAGCTTTTTAAAAATAGAGCCAAGTCGCTTTCACGATGCGCCGAGGATAAGAAATAAGATTCAAACAGAGAGGGCGGGATATAAATCCCGTGCTTAACCAAAAGATGGAAAAAGCGTGCAAAGGTTTTGGCGTCACAGCGCTTGGCTTGGGAAAAATTCTCGATCTTTTCTCCACCCAAAAATAAGGTAAACATGGACCCCTGAGACTGAACCAGCGCTTTTTGGCCGTGTTTCTTGAAAATCGATCGAACTTCTTCAAGAAAAAGGCCTGTCTTTTGATTCAAGCTGTGATAAAAAGAAGGGTTTAGGCGTGACAAAACACTAAAACCCGCCACCATAGACAGGGGATTTCCTGAAAGCGTTCCAGCTTGATAAACATCGCCGGTGGGTGATAGCTTTTCCATCAAGGAAGCATTGCCCCCAAAAGCACCCACGGGCAAGCCCCCGCCGATAATTTTTCCTAAGATCGTCAGATCAGGCTTGATTCCATAAAGGTGCTGGGCTCCGCCATAACCCACACGAAAACCTGAAATCACTTCATCAAAAATGAGCAAGGCTCCAGATTTTTTTGTTTCGACTCTTAGAGCATCTAGAAATTCTTGTTTTCCAGGTACCACCCCCATGTTTCCGGCGACGGGCTCGACGATCACACAGGCAATGTCTTTTCTTTTTTTAAAAAAATGACGAAGCGCGGGGACATCGTTGTATGGCAGTGTGGCTGTCATGGCCGCAAGTGCTTTGGGCACGCCCGCAGAGTCCGGGGTACCAAAGGTTGCCAAGCCGCTCCCGGCTTTTACCAGAAGACTGTCCGCGTGACCATGATAACAGCCTTCAAACTTAAGAATTGTATCCCGGCCGGTCCAGCCGCGAGCCAGTCGGATAGCACTCATCACGGCTTCCGTGCCAGAGCTGGTAAATCTTAATCTCTCAATCGATGGAAAAGCTTTTTTGATTTGGAGGGCAAGCCGGGTCTCGTACTCTGTGGCCGTGCCAAAGCTAGTCCCCTTGGCTGCTTGATCTTGAATGGCTTTTACCGTTTTTGGGTCCGCGTGACCCAAAAGCATCGCTCCCCAAGACATGCAGAAGTCGATGTAACTTTTTCCTTCGGAGTCCCAGAGGGCAGCCCCTTTTCCCTGGGCCATTAAAACAGGTTCTCCTCCCACCGATTTAAAAGCACGGACAGGGCTATTCACTCCTCCGGCAAAATTTTGACAAGCCTGCTTCCACCCCTTACTCATGGCGCAACCACCCGGCTAAGTCTTTGGCCCAGTAAGTCAGGATAAAAGAAGCGCCGGCTCGCTTCATTGAAAGGTGGGTTTCCAATACCATTTTTTTCTCGTCAATCCAGCCTTGAGCGGCGGTGGCGCGAATCATGCTGTATTCCCCGCTGACGCTAAATGCAGCCACCGGACAGTGAAGCTTATCACGGACCTGACGAAGAATATCTAGATAGCTGAGCGCTGGCTTGACCATCAAAATATCAGCCCCCTCTTCAAGATCCATCGCCGCTTCCCGCAGAGCCTCATTAGAGTTGGCAGGATTCATCTGGTAGCTTTTGCGATCTCCAAAAGAAGGGGCGCTCTCGGCCGCCTCTCGAAAGGGCGCGTAAAAAGCAGAAGCGTATTTAACCGCATAAGAAATGATTGGAAGATTTGAAAAATTTTTAGCGTCCAGGGCTTTTCGGATAGCGCCAATGCGCCCGTCCATCATATCCGAAGGCGCTACGATGTCCGCCCCCGCCCGCGCATAAGAGAGCGCGACTCCAGCCAATGTTTTGACTGAAGCGTCATTTAAAATTTTTCCTGCGTGTGAAACATGACCGCAGTGACCATGAGTCAGATGCTCACACAGACAAACATCGGCGATGACCAAGAGCTTGGGGCAGGCCTTTTTAATCGCTTGAATCGCTTTTTGGATGACTCCATTATGTGAAAGAGCCAAACGCCCCGTAGTGTCTTTTTTGGCAGGAATGCCAAAAAGAATAATCGCTGGGATTCCTAAAGCCTGAATTTTTTTGGCTTCTTCAAGAATGCTTTTGGGAGAATGCTGGGATTGTCCCGGCATGGAGGCGATGGGTTCTGGCCTTAAAAGACCCTCTTTGATAAAGAGAGGTTGAACCAGATCCATGCAAGAGAGCCGCGCCTCTTTAAGCATCTGGCGCAAACGTGGATTTTCACGCAAGCGGCGAAGACGTGTCTGGGGAAAACTCATCAGGGTTTTTTCCTTAAAACTTGAATCAAACCATCCAGCGTGCTCACGCGAGCTTCCTTGTCTGGACGAATTCCATATGATTTTAGCGTTTTTGTGGTTTGGGGGCCAATACTTAAAAATTGGCTCTTTTTCTGGATCTTTTGAGCCTGTTTTTTTCCAAACATGCGAACAAAGTTTTGGGCGATTGAAGAGCTTGTAAAAAGTATCGCGTCAGCTTCCCCACGCTTGATTCTGGCAAGGACCTCCGGATTAACATCACGCGCGGGTTTTGTTTGGTAGACGGTGACCCGCCAAACCTTAGCCCCTTCTTTCTTTAAAGAAAGTTCCAGAGAGTCAGGGGCAATATCCGATCTTGGGATGAAAAACTTTTTATTTTTAAGACTCCCCAGACGTTTTTTAAGCGCGACAAAAAGTCCTTGAGTGCCAAAATCTTTGGGAAGCAAGTCTGAATGAATTCCGTGGAGAGAAAGCTCATGGGCTGTTTCGGT
>CAZCDB010000073.1:0-5257 GCA_964497635.1 uncultured Planctomycetia bacterium
TTCCCTTCCCTTTCAGATCATCTCCGGCAACCACGAAGCCAACGGCCCTGATGGACATATCGAAAAATTCCTAGCGGAGTTTCCGGATCGGATGAGCTCCCGCGGAGTGTACGGAAAAGAATATTATTTTGACTTCCCAAAAAGAAAACCTCTGGCCCGATTTATTTTAGTCTCGCCGGATTTATTCTTCAAAGAAGGGCACTGGGTCTATTTAAAAGGAGATGTTCACTACCAATGGCTTTCTCAAACCATCGATGAGGCCCGAGCCCAAAAAATCCCCTGGGTGATTGTCTCTTGTCACAAACCCAATTTGACGCTGGGCCAAAAACGCAATGAAGTCAAAGATGACATCCTCAATCTTCTGGTTGAAAAAAAAGTGGATCTGGTCCTAGCGGCCCACGATCATAATTATCAGCGCAGCTACCCTCTGGCGCATGGCCCTGATTGCCGCGAAATCGTCTCAGGAGGTTTTAATCCTGACTGCTTGGCAGCTCAGGGCACGATTTTTATGGTCGTTGGAACTGGTGGACGTAGACCCTATCCCCTATCCCCCACGGATGAAGAAGCGGGTTATTTTAGCCAGACCACCCGAGAAAATCGAGGCCCTCAGTTTGGTTTTTTAAAAATCCGATTGACGGCTAAAAAACTCACAGGGGAATTTGTTTCAACCTTAAAGAATTCTTCTTTCTCCGATCGATTCGAGATAGAAAAATATTAAGGGGAAAGGTTTTTCTCTTCGTCCCGGGCAGTGGAATAAACTTCTTTGGCTGCACCCAGATTTAGCGCCATAATTCCAAGCCCTACCCCTAAATCCGGCCAAGCGGAGGGATAGAAAATCGTCACAATGCCCGCGGTGATGATCGCTACATTGGCCAGTGCATCATTTCGCGCGGATAAAAAAGCGGCGCGCGTCAGACTGCCGGAATCTTTTCGAAAACGAGCCAAAAGGAGCGCGCAGTAAAAATTGATCGCCAAAGCTCCCAGACCCGCCAGTGAAAGTGGGAGGGGTTGTGCAGGGATGGGGTTTAAGAATTTTTGCCAAGCCGTCCAAAACGTCGCAATCCCGGGAACAAAAAGAATGGCAGCCAAAGCCATCCCCACTCGTGCGCGATGTTTTGCGCTCCATCCGAGTGCCATCAGGATTAAAAAATTAACCGAGGTGTCTTCAAGAAAATCCACACTGTCCGCAAAAAGCGAGACGGACCCAATCGTATGTGCAATAAAAAATTCAATCCCAAAGTAGCCTAGATTGAGCAAAGCTACGATTTTGATCGCTTTTCTTAATTGCCCTTGGCCTTGCAGTGTGGATTCGATCATCACCAAATGAGCCTATCACAGCCATACCCCCTCCACAAGATTTTCAAAAAATGTGATATAATTCAAATATAGGGTGAAAACCATGCTTAGAAGAGTCTTAAATCTAACGGTGGTTCTGACAGTGGGCGTTGCCGGTTTTTATTGCCTGCCTGTCGAGAGAGTTTGTACTAGGATGATGAGTATCGTAACCCCCCACTCCTGCGAAAACACGACTTCCTGTCCTTGTATTGTTGAAAGACCTTCCAGCGACCCGGCCGTTGTAGAATATCCTAGTGTTGAGATCAAACCCATTGTTTCTCTATTTCAAGATAGCCTTATCAAGACCACTGAGATCACATCCGTCCAGACTCTATTTCAAAGTCTTAAATCCCCTCCACCGCTTCCTCTCTACCAAAGCTTCTCAACCTATCGGATTTAGTTTCTTTTCTTAAAAAACGCGCTCTCAAAATGAGACGCGGGTTATATCTTTTTAAGAAAAGGAGGTTGTTATGTTTTATTGGACCCAAAAATTATTGATTCTGCTCTGCGCTTTTAGTTTTGTCATGGGCGTCGTTCCTGTGTCCGTCTTTGCAGAGACTCATGACCACTCGACCCAAAAAGAGATCGTCGCCAAGTATCACTGCCCCATGCATCCCTGGATCGTTTCCGACAAACCGGGCGACTGTCCTATCTGTCATATGCGTCTTGTTCCGATTGATTCCGGAGTCACCGCTGCTTCAATGTCCGAGGCTAAACCCATCGAAGGATATATCCCGGTGGTGATTGACCCGACCAGGCAAAGTCTTGCGGGAACTCAAACGGAGGTGGTTCAAAAAAGACAACTTCGAAAAACAATCCAAACTTGGGGAGTGGTCGCTCATGACCCCAAGCTTTACCAGCTTCAGATTGAGTTTCTTCGCCAGGAGCGTCTGAATTACGAACGCGAAAGAAATCGGACCGTCATCGCCCAAAAACGTGGCCTGACAGAACGTGAGAAAATCGCTCTTGAGTTTTTAGAGCGGGGCTTAAGCCCCGAGTGGGTGAAAGCTTTGGAAGAATCAGGAGTGCCTGATAAACGACTGATTTATCATCATGAGGTGGATGGGTTGTGGGTGTATCTTGAGCTTCGCGAACAAGACGCGGTGTTGATCAAGCCTGGATACATCGTCAACCTTTGGCCGACCAGCTTTCCGGACAAGGTATTTCAAGGGACTATCAAATTCATTGATACTTTAGTGCGGGAAGAAACACGGACCATTCGAGTCCACGTGTTTATTCCTGAGACCTCCGCTGACTTAAAACCCAACACCTCCGTCAGCGCCAAAATCGTAGTGGATCTTGGCGAAAGTATCGCCGTCCCAGAAGACGCGGTCTTATGGACCGGAAAACGTGCCCTTGTTTTTGTAAAAAAAGAAAATACGTTCGAGCCGCGCGAGGTCACTCTGGGTCAACACGCTGGAGCTTTCTACGAAATCCGCACAGGCCTTGAAGTCGGAGAGCAAATCGTCTCTAGCGGAAATTTTCTCATCGATTCCGAAAGCCGCCTTCGCTCATCCATCGCGGAAGCCGTTCAAGGAGGGCCCAGCTCATGATCGAAAAAATCATCGAGTTTTCCGCCCGCAACAAGACCTTTGTTTTGGCGGCAACCGCCATCCTTGTCGCTTGCGCTTTTCAAGCGATGAAACAAGTGCCCTTAGATGCAATTCCTGATCTTTCGGACACGCAAGTCATTATTTATTCAAAATGGGACCAAAGCCCGGATGTCATCGAAGATCAAGTCAGCTATCCCATCATCAGCGCTCTTTTGGGAGCTCCGAAGGTGAAGGACATCCGCGCCTATTCGGATTTTGGTTACTCGTACATCTACGTGATTTTTGAAGATGGGACGGATATTTACTGGGCCCGCTCACGCGTTCTGGAATACCTCAATAAAATCATCCCCAACCTCCCTCAGGGAGTCAAAACAGAACTCGGGCCGGATGCCAGCGGCGTCGGCTGGGTGTATCAGTACGCACTCGTTGACAAAAAAAATAAAATGAGTCTGGCCCAGCTTCGCGGGTATCAAGACTGGACCCTGCGCTACCAGCTCCAATCCGTTCCCGGTATCGCTGAAGTCGCCTCCATCGGTGGTTTTCAAAAAGAATATCAGGTCCTCGTGGATCCTCAGAAACTTTCTGCTAGAAAAGTGACTTTAATGGATGTTGTTGAAGCGGCCAAAAAATCAAACACCGAAATGGGCGGTCGTCTTGTAGAACTCTCCGGTTTTGAACACATGGTCCGTTTTCACGGCTATGCAAAGTCAAAAGAGCATATTGAAAATGCTGTTGTCGAAACAAAAAATGGCGAAAAAATTCAAATCAAAGACCTGGCGGTCGTCACTACCGGCCCCCAGATACGCCGGGGTATTTCAGACTTGGATGGGCTGGGCAACACCGTGGGCGGAATCGTCGTCATGCGCTCCGGCGAAAATGCTCTCAATGTCATTGATCGCCTCAAACAACGCCTCCAAGAAATCCGTCCTTATTTGCCAGAAGGGGTGGAAATCATAGAGACTTACGACCGGTCTATTTTGATCAAAAACTCTATTGCCACTCTAAAACGCCAGCTCATTGAAGAGCTTATTATTGTCAGTCTCATCATTTTGATTTTCCTCTGGCATATTCCTTCAGCGATCGTTCCCATCATCACCATCCCGGTTTCGGTCATCTTGGCTTTTATCCCCATGTCCCTCATGGGAATTACTTCCAACCTCATGTCGCTTGCCGGTATCGCGATCTCGATCGGCGTTCTGGTGGATGGTGCCATCGTCGAGGTTGAAAATGCTTACAAACGACTTGAAGAATGGCAGTCGAGTGGAAAAAAAGGAGATTATCACCAGGTGCGCTTGGACGCCCTCAAAGAAGTGGGGCCTTCTGTTTTTTTCTCTCTGCTGGTCATCGCGGTCGCCTTTATTCCCATCTTTGCATTGGTGAGTCAAGAAGGACGGCTTTTTAAACCGTTGGCGATCAGTAAAAACCTCGCCATGGGCATCGCCGCACTCCTTGCCATCACGCTAGACCCGGCACTGCGAATGCTTTTCACCCGCATGGATCCTTTTAAGTTTAAACCTCGGTGGTTGGCACGCACTGCAGACACTTTTCTTGTCGGTAAATATTATCCGGAAGAACTCCATCCGGTCAGCCGCCTACTTCACCGGCTCTACGAACCCCCTGCAAGATTTGCCCTGCGTCATCCTAAAAAAATTCTTGCCGGGGCAGCCCTTCTTCTTCTGACTTGCATCCCTGTCTACTTAAAGTTGGGGCATGAGTTTATGCCTCCTCTAAACGAAGGCACCATTCTCTACATGCCAACCACTTTGCCGGGCATCTCCATCGCCGAAGCGGAAAAACTTTTGCAAACACAGGATCAAATTTTAAAAAGTTTTCCCGAGGTTGAAAGAGTCCACGGGAAAGCGGGTCGTGCTGAAACTTCCACCGATCCCGCCCCCCTTTCTATGATGGAAACCGTCGTCGTCCTAAAACCTAAAAAAGAATGGCGAAAAAACCTAACTTATGAGGACCTTGTCAATCAAATGGACGCAGCCCTCCGCATCCCGGGGACCTCCAACGCCTGGACCATGCCCATCAAAAACCGTATCGACATGCTCAGTACCGGCATCAAAACCCCTGTCGGGATTAAAATCTATGGAGATGATTTAGAAAAGATCGAATCCATTGGTCTTGAAATTGAAAAATGTTTACGAGAGGTCCGCGGAGCCCGAAGCGTGTTTGCCGAAAGAGTCTCCGGAGGATATTTTCTTGATTTTGATTTCAAGCGAGAAATCCTAGCCCAACATCGTCTCAGTGTCAGTGATGCCGCGATGATGCTTTCCCAAGCCGTGGGAGGTGAAGAGGTTTCGACGGTGATCGAGGGCCGAGAGCGTTATCCCATCCAAGTACGTTACGGACGAGATTTTCGTGAC
>CAZCDB010000074.1:0-5149 GCA_964497635.1 uncultured Planctomycetia bacterium
GTTTGATTTTAAAACTTCCCAGTATTGATGGTTCCGGAATTCCGACAAACATCTCCACTCAATTTGATTATGTGACCTATAAAGTGGATCCCAGTGATTCTACACATCTGTTGAGATCTTTGGACGTGCTCGGTGGTACGAGCAGCCGTGAAGGGGGTGCAGATATCTCCAATGTTGTTGTGGCACGTCGACTGGACGCGATTGCTTTTTCCTATTTGGGCACAGCCCTTTCGTCTGTATCCGCTTCCACAATTCCAACGATGAAAAGAATCAATGTCCAGATAACGGCCGAGGGCACAACCTTAGGTGCAACACAACAAACACAGATCGATTCCGATTTAATGCTCAGGAATCGGATTAGTTAGCGGGGTCTTTATGGCAAAACCACTTTTTTCCAAGACACAAAATATTGTCAAAGGAGAAGGGGGTTTTGTTTTCTTGACTGTGACCATGCTGGGCTCCATTCTTTTTGCTGCTGCACTTTCTTATGTTGATTTAATGGTGGGGCAGGCACGGATTATCCGTGGTTCACAAAATCAGTTGGAAGCACAGGCGGCTGCCGAAGCAGGTCTTGAGGACGTTGCTTGGGAATGTTCTTACAATGGACAGCTTTTTTTGTCGGGCAATGGGTGGACGACCAGCGGCTCTGATAAGACAAAAACGGTCACATGGACCAACACTTCTGGCACTTCGGTAGGGTCTTATACAACCACTGTCAGTGATTGGTCCGGGAACAATCCCTCGGTGACGGTAGTGGGCACCTCTTCTTCTAGTGGAGCCTCCACTTCTTCCACGATGAAAGCTCTCTTGGCCCCTCGTCCCATGTTCAATGACTCAATCACTGCGGCGGGGACTATTACTTTGGGTGGAAATGCTTATACCGATAGCTACAATTCTTCCAGCGGGGCTTATGGTGGATCTAATCGAGCGACTAGCGGCTCTACTAGTACCAACTCTACAAGCACGGGCGCCATTTCTCTTTCGGGGAATGCCCAAGTTAAAGGAAATGCAGGGGTGGGAACCGGCGGGACGGTGACGGTTGCAAATCACGCCTCTGTTCTAGGCTCGACGACAACAGGTGTTGCTAATACAATCGCTAGTAACACGGTGCCCTCTGGTCTCAGTGCTCTTTCATCTTCAGGGACCATCGCTCTTACCGGAAGCACTACGCAGACATTGACCGCAGGGTCGTATAAGTACACAAGTATTTCCACATCGGGAAGCTCCAATCTAAGGATTAGCGGGAATGTCACACTTTATCTGACTGGAACCAGCTCTATCGCCAATTCAGGAACATCTGGTATTACCATTAATTCTGGATCCTCTTTAACTGTTTACTTTGATGGGAGTATCTCTGTTTCGGGGAATGGTTTTGTCAACAACAACGGCAGCGCTAATCCAACCACTTTTCAGATGTATGGAACCTCGACAGCCACATCCATCACGATTAGTGGTAACGGGAATACCAGCGGTGTTATCTCAGCTCCCAACGCCAATATTGTTGTGAGCGGTAATGGAGATATTTATGGATCGGTGATTGCCAATAGTTTTACTGGAAGTGGGAACGGAGGTTTTCATTACGATGAAAACTTAGCAACGACGGGACCCGCATCTTTTTACAAGCTTCGTTGGGTGCGTCGGACGTCTTAAATGTGTATAAAGAGTAACAGTTTTCTGAAAATAGCCTTATATGCAAGGCGCGAAGAAGTGAGCGCGGAGGCGCTATGGAAATAGCGTCGCACAAGCGAACGACTGAGCAACGCAGCAGATAAGGCTATTTTCAGAAAACTGAAAAAGGGAGGGAGCAGTCATGAAAAAAGCGCTAGTCAGTGTATGGGTGTTGGCCGCGCTGTTGGGGAGTTCTGGAATCGTGTGGGCGGATACGCCGACATTTCCAACGAGCTTCACGACCAGCTACGCGGATGCTACGCATAACAAGCAGGTAAAGGTCCAAGGGCCTCAATTGCGTCTTGCCATTGATCTTTTGGATGGAACGTCGCAAGAGAACTACTTGGTGGATGTAGAACAGGGAACGATTCTGAAGGCTACCGGCCCTTCTTACACCAATGGAGGTGCTGGATGGAACGGTGTTTTTAACCAAATCAAACATGATTTGGAAGATATCCGGGATGGCCTGGAGGACTCCGGTGATAGCGCCGGTGCGGATAATGTGCAAGGGGCTATTGACTATATGGATGGTTGGAGTCTATAAGTTGCTTGTTATCGATGTAGGTTGAAAATTGAAATCACAGCATGCTAGAATGACGCTATGACTCAAAAGCATTTTTTTGTCCTAGCGATTCTAGCCGTGGCCATGTTGTCAGCGGGCTGCGAGACTGTCAAAGGCGTGGGGCGCGATATTACCGGCGCGAGCACGACACTACAGGAGCAGATGAGTGGTGGACGAGAAAAACCAAGCAAATTCTGACCGTCGCCGGTCGGAGAGACTGCCTCAACATTACGTTGTCCATTCCCAGAAACGTACCGTTGAGAAGCTCTCCCAGGAGCGTATCACTGATGTTCTAAAAGACATCAGCGGAGGCGGCCTTTCGTTTATTTCCGATGCAGAGTATCAATCAGGCGATTTACTGGAGCTTGAGATAGAACTTCCCGGAGAGACTCACCAAGTATTAGCGCGGGTCGCGCGGGTGCAAGTTTTTGGCGATTCCAAAATCGTCGGAGTCGCTTTTGTGGAAATGTCCTTGGAGCATAAAAACGTCCTCCTAGAATCTTTAAAAACCACCTAAATAATAATCCCTCGTTTCTTATCTCTGCTTTCGGTAGAGAAATATCCCCGCAACAATAATCATCGCCGCGCCAGCATAGCTCATCCAGCCTGGATTTTCTTGCCAAAACCATCGCCCGATAAGCATTCCCAAGACAGGAGTGATGTATCCGAAGGGAGAAACAACGGATACCGGTGCTTTTTGAAGGGAGTAGGTCAGACCGATTTGCCCCAAAAAAGAGCTGAGAGTGATCCCCAGAAGAAGAAGCCATTCTGCAGTCTGCGGAAGCCGCCAATGCCCCCACGGTAGAAAAAGCACAGAGCCAATCGTACAAACCAGGGTGAAATAAAAAATGATCAGCGCCGGCGACTCCTCCTCATCCGAGCTTCGTCGAATCAGAAGGTGTACCATTCCCGCCAAAAATCCGGAAGCCAAGGCCGCTAGAAAGGGAAGTGATTTTAAATCACCCTGAGGATTGGCGATGCAGTACACACCAAGAAATGCCAAAAGAATCAAACCGTTTTTTGTCGGAGAAGATTTTTCTCTTAAAATAAAATAAGATCCAACCACAGCAAATAAGGGCGCCGTGTAATTGAGGATGACTGCGGTTCCTAGGTGGATTTGGGGAAGTGCCCAAAAGTATAGAAAGAGAGCGATAAAACCGATCACCCCTCGCAGGGTGAGAATTTTTGGCTTATTTCCGGGCCAGCCTATCGAGCCTTTTATTTTCAAAAAATAAAACAATAAAAGAAAAACACTTAAAACGCTCCGAACAAAAACAACCTCGGAGGCGGGCAGACTCCCGCCAAGTGCTTTGGTAGCCGAGGCCATCAGAGCAAAGGCCAAGCTTGCGCCGAGCATTAAAAAAATACCTTGGGAGTTGGAAGATCGGATCATAAGAGTTTGGGGTATAATACTCCAATGTTGAAAGCTACTTCTATTAAAAAATTTATTTGTTTCCTGGCGCTTGTCGGATGTTTGGTATCCCCAGCTTTTGCGGGGGCTAAACAAGTCAGCCATGCGGTGGTCCGTCAAGTCGTGGATGGGGATACGCTGATTCTTGATAGTGGCCAAAAAATCCGCTTGATTGGTGTGGATACGCCTGAAATCCATGACGATGTTTATCGCAATCAAAATCACGCCAAAAAACATGGAAGAGATCCGCGTGTGGTGGATCGCTACGCGCTGCTTGCCAAAGATTTTTTAAGTCAATCCGTGCTTCACCAGAAAGTGCGATTGGAGTATGATTGGCAGAGGGAAGATAAATTTGGTCGGACCCTGGCCTATGTGTACCGCGAGTCGGATGGTCTTCTTTTGAATGAGGAGTTGATCCGGGAAGGCTACGGGTTTGCGTATACTCGTTTTCCATTTAAGTACAGCGAAGTGTTTAAAAAAAATGAAACAGCGGCTCGCCGAAACCGCAAAGGACTTTGGGCTTAAGGAGAATCGATGGAAAGACATTTTGACGAAGAGTTGATCCAGTTAAAACAAAAACTTTTGCAGATGGGAGATATGGCCCAACGGATGATCGGCCTTGCCATCCAAAGCCTTGTCGAGAGAAAAGAATCGTACGCCCAAGAAGTTTTTGCTTTAGAAGAAAAGGTGAACCACGCGGAAATTGAGATCGAGGAGGAAGTGCTCAAGCTTCTGGCTCTGCGCCAACCCGCCGCTAAAGATTTACGGCTTTTGACGGCGATTCTTAAAATCAACAATGACCTTGAGCGTGTGGCTGACCAGGCGGTGAATATTTCGGAGACTTCGATTTATCTTATGAAAGAAGCGCCTCTCAAACCGTTGATTGATATCCCGCACATGGCAACTTTGGCGCAGAAAATGATCAAAAGTAGCCTAGAGGCTTTTGTTCGGCATGATCCGGGACTGGCTCAAGAAGTCTGCGGAGATGATGATGAAGTGGACCGCATCAATGACCAGATTTTTCGTGAACTGCTTACCTACATGATGCAAGATCCCAAAAGCATTACGCGTGCCGTGGATTTGATTTTAGTCAGTCGAAATCTCGAGCGCATCGCCGATCACGCCACCAACATCAGTGAAGACGTCATCTTCATCGAACAAGGCAAAAACATCAAACACCACCTTCAGGATGAGGTTTCCTAAGTCTTAGGTGTTGTGACGAGTAACTTAAAACCCTTTTCAGGCCGACGTTTATTTGCCCCTCCGAGGCAAATAAACTCTACGGAAATTCGCGCTCGTCCCCGTCTACTACGACGGGGACTCCGTGGCCGCGCTCTTTACCGAGGCGTCCTGAAAAGGATTTTAAGTTACTCGTCACCTATCAAATTACAGACGCTATTTAACTATCGGAGTTCTTTTTGTTTTTAATTTTTCCTTTGCCTGCTTGTGACTCCACTCATAAGTCGAAGAGAGACGGCCGGTTGGCCGAGGGCAACGCCTTTTGCACA
>CAZCDB010000075.1:0-5142 GCA_964497635.1 uncultured Planctomycetia bacterium
CGAGCGTAAGCTTTCAAGCCCTGCGCGTAGCGCTGGATATCTTCGACGCCCACAATCTTCATGGGGGCGCTGGAAGTCAGATTGAGATATTCTTCCCCTGAAATCTTGGCCTCTAAAAGCAGTTTTTTAGCCAAACGCTTCATAGACACCGGATCCATCACCTGCCTTAAGCCCCCCAAGGTCACATCCCCCTCCGCCCCTTCGACAAAAACATCACGGAGCCCATACTGCTTCATCAAGAGCTCAAGGGTTTTGGCAATATTTTCCTGGCCAGAAAAATTGGCGTGGGGGTCCTGGATCAGAGCGATCAGGGGCTTTTTGGACTCGGGATTTATTGGATTTTTTTGATAAATTTCACTGACAGAGCAGAAATCTAGGGGCAACCCAAGGCTTGAAGCGTCAAAAATAGCCTGTTTTGCTGAATATTGCTTAAATGAATTGACGAGGTTGGGCTCGGCCCAAGCAATGTCCGACACCAAAAGAGACATGGCAAGCACCCAAGAAATAAGCCTAAATAGGGGTCTTTTTTGCAGCTGAAATCTCATGCAGAAGGGCTCTTTTTTTAACCCGGATACTGCGTTAGACCGTGAGCACCGAGTCGCAAGAGCTTGATGCGGATAGAGTTGCAAAAAACGCAGACGTACTTTTAAGTCCGTCGAGGCTTTTTGCGATTCTAGACGCGTCGAGATGTTGCGACGAATGCCACGGGCTAATGCAATATCCGGGTTTGATGGTCTTTTTAAATAATTAAAATACAACTTGCGGGAAGTATACACGAGGGAAAAGTAGGTTTCAAGGAAGCGGGGAAAACTATTTTTTGATGGTTTTTAGGCTTAAGAGTATCGCCCTGCGGAAGCTTCGCGGCGCCAAAAAAGAAGCGGCAAGATCAAACACAAAAACACAAACCAATCCCCAAAGCGGTTGTACACTGAAGTGTACTTCTTGATTGTTATCGCCTGTGTTTTATGGCCGGTGATGTTGATTTCTTCTCCGCGATCTTGAACGGACCCCACCACCTCTCCGGAAGCGGCGATAAAACAAGAGAGACCGGTATTGGCGGCACGCACCACCGGCACACGGTTTTCAATGGCCCGAAATACAGAGCCCTGGGCATGCTGATAAGGCGCCGCTGTTTTTCCAAACCAAGCATCATTGGTCATGTTAACCAAGAAGTCTGCGCCTTCTCGCACCACCCGCCTCACCAGTCCCGGAAAAATATCCTCATAGCAGATGAGCACGCCAAAACGTGCCGTCACATATTCCTTGGTCGCACGAGACTTGACGGTAAACATCGTCTTTTCTTGACCGGGAGAAAAACGTCCAATCGTGACAAAGTGATTGATAAAACCCAAAAGACGCTCGAAAGGTAGATACTCTCCAAAAGGGACCAAATGGACTTTGTGATAGCGCTTCACCTCTTCACCGTCGGAACCAAAAAGTAGCGCGCTGTTATAAAAACGCAGTCCCCCCTCAAGATCCCCCAAAGTAGGCGCTCCCACCAGCGTCGGCACCGCTCCACGCCGTATTGTGCTACGCAGATGCGTGGCCATCACCGGCTCATCTTCAAAATATCCCGGAAATGAAGTTTCCGGCCAGACAATTAGATCCGAGGATTCGTTGGCGCACATTTGAGTCATGCGTTTGTATTTTTCAAAAATGATTCCACGGATGCGTGCATTCCACTTTTGATCCTGAGGAATATTTCCTTGAATCAGGGAGACTCGCAAGGACCGGCTGGCAGGGTCTTTTTCTTCTAAACGGTCCAATCTCCAATAACCATAGGCAACCAAAACCAAGCACAGGCACAGTGCCGCCACCAGAGATCCCAGCGCCGATTTTTTGTATCTTAAAAACTGATAAAGAAGCAAATTTACCGCTAAAACAGCAAAGGAGACTCCCCAGGGACCGGTACTATCGGCGATCTGAATAAACGGTAGATTCTTCCACTGGCTATAACCCAAAAGTGCCCAAGGCATCCCACTGAGCATCCACCCCCGAACCCACTCCAGCAGTACCCAAAAAGCCGCCACGCACAGTACCGCCGGAAAACGCCCCAAAAGAAGCGTGGACCCTTTGGGATTGATAAATCTCCAGGCATAAAAGCCAAAGGTCGCAAAATAAACACCCAAATAAAGTGTCAGCGAGATAAAACCCAAAACATTGACGTAGTTGAGCCAGTACCCCACTCCACCAAAAAAAAGAAGTCCCAAAAGATAAGACTGCGCGACGGCCCGCCCACGACTTTTTTCTTGGAGAGAAAAGAAATACGGGATAAAACCAATGAAAGACAAAGGCCAGAGGAAGCTAAAGTGAAAAGGGAGAGTTAGAAGTACCGCCGAGATGACAACCGCGGCAAAATCACGAATTACTGGCCGTGACATTTTTTATATTTTTTGCCACTTCCGCAGGGACAGGGGTCGTTGCGTCCCACCTTTTCATCCGCAACTAAAGTCTTGGTGGGCGCTTGGATAGTCTCTCTAGGGGCCTGCTCCGCCTCAGGGCCCCGCACAATGCTTTGAATGGCCGAGCCTGCTTCCGGATGCAAAAACTTCAAGGGGGCTGATTTTTTTTCCTCCGGAACGCGGGCCATCTTCTCCGGATCTAGGGGTTGGACACGGAAAATAAATGCCAGAGCCTCTTCTTTGATGACATCCACCAAATTTTGAAACGCATCAAAAGCTTCGCGTTTGTATTCCACCAGAGGATCTTTGTGTCCATAGGCACGCAAGCCGATCCCCTCTCTTAAGTTGTCCATTGAGCGCAGATGATCTTTCCATTTGGTATCCACGATATCCAAAAGAATCATGCGCTCTAGATGCCTCAAAGGCTCCGCACCAAATAACTTTTCTTTTTCTTCGTAAGCTGCCTTCACGCGGGAGATGATCGCATCCGTGAGCACATCCCTGGATTCATTTTCCAGTCCATCCAAAGCGACAGGGAAAACACTACGCACCGTTTCAGATAAAGTCTTAAAACCATCCTCTTCTTGGAGAGAAATGCCCTGCACCAGTATCGGCACCACTTCCTCGATCATCCCCAGATAATGCTCTTTTAAGTTTTCACCTTCAAGCACCTTGCGCCGCTCGGCGTAAATAACTTCACGCTGGCGATTCATGACATTGTCATATTCCAAAAGTTGTTTGCGGATATCAAAATTGCGACCTTCCACACGGGTCTGGGCATTTTCAATCGCGCTGGAAATAATCGGATGCTCGATTTCCTGCCCCTCTTCCATCCCCAGCTTTTGCATAAGACCGGCAATGCGATCCGATCCAAAAATACGCAAAAGATCATCTTCCATGGACAGATAAAAACGCGAAGACCCCGGATCTCCCTGACGGCCGCAGCGGCCTCGCAGCTGATTGTCAATGCGCCGCGCTTCATGGCGCTCAGTCCCGATCACATGCAAGCCCCCCAGCGCCTGCACCCCCTCTCCCAAAACAATGTCCGTCCCACGACCCGCCATGTTGGTAGCAATCGTCACCGCGGAGCGTTGACCCGCTTGCTTGATGATCTCGGCTTCCATTTCGTGATATTTGGCGTTGAGGACTTTATGCAATACACCTGAACGGCGTAAAAGTGAAGAAAGCTGTTCCGACTTTTCAATGGAAACGGTGCCTACAAGCACCGGTTGGCCCTGCTTGTGGCATTCAATGATCTCCGAGACCACCGCGCCAAATTTCTCACGCTCTGTCCGATAAACACGGTCGGGGAAGTTTTTGCGGATGTTGGGCCGATTGGTCGGAACAGAGACGACGTTGAGCTTATAAATCTGGAAAAATTCTTGCATCTCGGTGAGCGCTGTACCGGTCATCCCGGCAAGCTTGGTATACATACGAAAATAGTTCTGAAATGTCACGGTGGCCAGCGTCTGATTTTCTTCCTCAACCTTTACTTTTTCCTTCGCCTCCAGAGCCTGGTGAAGTCCGTCAGAAAAACGCCGCCCCGGCATCAAGCGCCCGGTAAACTCATCCACAATGATGACTTCCCCATCTTTGACGACATAATCCACATCGATTTTAAAAAGAACATGCGCACGAAGCGCTTGGTTGACGTGATGAACCAACTCCACGTTGGAAGGATCATAAAAATTTTCAACGTTAAGGAGCTTTTCAATCTTCTGATTTCCTTTATCCGTCAAGGAAACCGAACGGGTTTTTTCCTCGATCTCGTAATCTTCGGAACGAACTAAACTAGGAATGATGCGATCAATCGTGACGTATTTATCCGTCGACTCATCACTGGGCCCGGAAATAATCAGCGGAGTTCTGGCCTCGTCGATGAGAATGCTATCCACCTCATCCACGATGGCAAAATTGAGCTCGCGCTGAACGCGATGCTCACTGCGGCGCACCATGTTATCGCGCAAGAAATCAAAACCAAACTCGTTATTGGTCCCATAAGTAATATCGGACTGGTAGGCCTTCTGACGATCCTTGGGCTCCACCCCATGCTGGATAACGCCAATCGTAAGCCCCAAAAATTCATACAAGGGCCCCATCCATTCCCGGTCGCGGCGCGCCAGATAATCGTTAACGGTCACCACATGCACACCTTTACCCGTTAAAGCATTGAGGTACACAGGCAGTGTCGCAACCAGCGTCTTTCCTTCCCCCGTCCCCATCTCAGAGATCTTGCCTTCGTGCAAAACAATGCCACCGATCATCTGCACATCAAAGTGGCGCATTTTAAGCACTCGTTTGGAGGCTTCACGAACCACCGCAAACGCTTCCGGTAAAATCTGGTCCAGTGTTTGACCTTTGGATAAAAGATCGCGAAAATAAGCAGTCTTGGCTTTCAGTTGGTCATCCGAAAGCTGGGAAATCGTAGGCTCGAACGCATTGATTTTTTCGACGATGGGGCGCACACGCCGAATCGTGCGTTCATTTTGCGTTCCAAATATTTTTCTTAAAATCCATCCCAACATGCTTTTTAGCCTCCGCCCAAACTTCTTAAATACGCCTCAATAAATCCTTCCAAATCTCCATCCAAAACACCACTCGTGTCGGAGGTCTCATGATCCGTCCGATGATCCTTCACCATCTGATAAGGATGGAGCACGTACGAGCGGATCTGAGAGCCCCAGGAGATTTCCTGCTTTTCTCCATAAGTTTTTTTCTGCTCCGCGGCGCGCTTGGCCAT
>CAZCDB010000076.1:0-4899 GCA_964497635.1 uncultured Planctomycetia bacterium
AATGAGGAAGACCGGCCGGAACGTAGAAAAATGAAAGGGTGGTTCAGGCCAACACTTACAGGAGAAGTCACGGCAACAGAGAGAAATAAAAACAAAAAAGGGCTCTAACACAAAAAAACCATCAAACGCTTAAAGTAAAAGTGTTTGCTGGTTCTCTTGGGTAGAGCTAAAAGACTATTTGGAGGTGCGGGCGGTGTTGAGGCGGAGGGTGAAGCGGGATTTCTGTCTGTCGGCGCTCTTTTTGTGAAGTAGGTTCTTCTTTACCGCTTTGTCTAAAAGAGAGAAGAGGTTCCGTGCTTCTTTTTGGGCGTCCTCGATTTTCTTTTCCGCGATTAACTGATTGGTTTTGCGCATTTGGGTGCGAAGCGCGGACTTGGAGCTTGCGTTTCTTGCGGTGCGCTTTTTGTCGATACGAATCTTCTTTAAGGACGATCTTCTGTGTGCCATAAGTTCCTTTAAAAATTGGTTGTGTTAATCGAATTCAAGAGCCATAATTCTACAGAAAATACGAGTGGGTGTCAACCCATCTCTAAGGAGCTAACTTGAGTCATCGTCACATTGTCAAATCTGCCGGAATGATCGGGGCCCTGACAGGGATAAGCCGTGTTTTGGGCTTTATTCGGGATGTGATCATTGCGACGGCCTTTGGGACGGGCGTGGCGGCGGAGGCTTTTGTTGTTAGCTTTAAAATCCCCAATCTTTTTCGTGATTTAGTGGCGGAGGGTGCTGCCAGCGCTGCTTTTGTGCCGGTACTGACGGAGTGTCGGCAGAAGAAGCCTCAAGATTTTTGGGTGGTGGCGTCAACTCTCCTTTGGATGATGGGCGGCGTTCTTTTGGTTTTGAGCGTTCTGGGAATGATTTTTGCTCCCGCGATTGTGGCCTTGCTTGTACCTGGTTTCACCCAGTCCGCAGATCCTTCCAAATTTCCTCTGACCGTGCATCTGACCCGCTGGATATTCCCTTACCTTTTCTTGATTGGACTGTCGGCGCTCATGATGGGAATTTTAAACTCTCTGCAGGAGTTTACCAGCTCCGCTTTGGGACCGGCGCTCCTAAATATCTGCATGATTATAACGGGTCTGTTTTTTGAAAAAACTTACGGTCCGATGGCTTTGGTGGCGGGTGTTCTTGTGGGGGGTGTGTTGCAACTTATTTTTCAAATCCGACCTTTAAAACAGCTTGGGTTTCGCTGGGAGCGTCCGCAGTTCCATCACGAAGCGGTCCAAAAAATAGGAAAACTTCTGGTGCCTCGCGCGCTGGGCTCCGCGCTTTATCAGATCAACATCCTAGTAGATTCGGTGCTAGCTTCTTTTGAAAGTATCGTAGGAGCGGGTGGGCAATCAGCCCTTTATTATGCCAATCGACTTTTTCAGTTGCCGATGGCGATCCTGGGGTTGTCGCTGGCCCAAGCGATCCTGCCGACGCTTTCGACCCAAATAGCGCAGAATGATCTAGGGAATTTTAAAAAAACGCTGACGATGGCGGTGCGCATGGTTTTTCTTGCGGTTCTTCCGGCGGCGGTGGGGCTTGCTTTGTTGGCCAAGCCCATCATTCGTATTATTTTTGAACATGGAAAATTTGACACCTATTCAACACAGATTACTTCGGACGCCCTTTTCTTCTATGCGTTTGGCTTGGTGTCCTGTGTGCTTATCAAGGTATTTGCCAATGCTTTTTACGCGATGCATGACACCAAGACTCCGGTCAAGATCATGCTCTTATCCGTCAGTCTGAATGCGGTGCTCAGTTTTTTTCTGATGCACTCGATGAAAATCGGGGGACTGACTTTGGCCTCTTCGATTTCAGCAACAGTGAATATGGGTTTTCTTTACTTTTTATTGACGCGCAAAATTGGGCGTTTTGAAGAGTCTTTGATGATGCAGACGATCGGACGCTGTGTAGTCGCGGTAGTGATGATGGCCTTGTGGGTGGTTTTTTATCACCAGCGGGTTTTGAGCTTGCATGGGGAGGAGTCTCATTGGATGCAAGCTTTGTGGTTGGGGGTGGGTATTTTCTCGGCAGTGATCGTTTATTTTGGCACGGCCCTGCTTCTGGGTGTAGAAGAAATCAAAAAATTATTTTATGGCCGCCAGCAAGCTAATTCCTGAATATTTAAAGTCTAGAATCTTGGAGCTTCCACAGACTCCCGGAGTTTATTTTTTTAAAAACCGTGAAGGCAAGCCCATTTACATTGGAAAAGCTGTGTCCATCCGCAAAAGAGTCCAGGGGCATTTTCGTTTTTTTGGTGAGAGTTTTTCAAAAGAAGGAACGCTTCTTTCCCAGACAGTCCGCATCGACTACATTGAGACTCCTAGCGAGGCGGAGGCCTTGCTTTTGGAGTCGGGGTTGGTGAAGCAGTTTTTGCCCAAGTACAATCAAGAATTGCGAGATGATAAAAGCTACCCCTACCTTAAAATTACCTCTGAAGAGTATCCAAGGCTTTTAATTGTCCGGGGAAGAAAGCCGGATGGGGCGCGTTATTTTGGGCCTTACACCAGCAGTTTTCTTTTGAAAAAAGCGGTTAAGATTTTACGACAGGAATTTCCTCTGCGTACCTGCCGGACGTTGCCTAAAAAAGTATGCCTAGCCTATCACTTGGGTCAGTGTGGGGGGCCTTGCGAAAAACTGCAGACCCGCGAGGCGTATCTTGCGACTGCCAAGGAGCTGGAATCATTTCTCCTGGGCCGCCGAGAAGTGATGGTGAAGAGTCTCTTGAAGCGGATGAAGCAATGCTCCAAAGAGCAAGATTTTGAGACCGCCAAAATTTTGTACGATCAGGCGCGCGCCTTAAAGCTGGTTCCGCAAGCAGCTCGTCCTTCGAGTGACCAGATGCAGGCGCTTGAGGTTTTGGCGCGGGAGTTGGGGTTGGCAAAGTCGCCGGAGAGAATTGAGTGCTTTGATATTTCCAATATCCAGGGCCATGAAGCGGTGGGATCCATGTCTGTTTTTCTGTCGGGAACACCGGCGCGCCGTGAGTACCGAAAATTTCGTATAAAGACTGTGGAGGGGATTGATGATTATCGGATGATGCGTGAGGTGATTTTGCGGCGTTATCGGGGAAGTTTGGCCCAGAAAACCGCGCTGCCTGATCTTTTGGTGATCGACGGTGGTAAGGGGCATCTGGCGGCGGTTTATTCCCTGCTTTGCGAGCTCGGACTTGGAGAGCTTCCGATTATCTCCATCGCCAAGCAGCATGAGTACCTTTATCAGCCGGGAAAGCCGACGCCCTTGGTGTTTCCTCCTAATTCTCCTCATTTGGCTCTTATCCGTCGGCTGCGGGATGAAGCGCATCGCTTTGCCATCACGTATCACCGGAAACTTCACCGAAAAGCTGTCCTAGGTTTGGACCCCAAAGGAAAATAAGATGAAAAAAATTGTTCTATTTTTTGTGCTCGGAGTCATGATGACAACCTTAGCGTTGGCGGCTTGGGAGATGCCGGAAGTTCTTAAAAAAACGCTCAAAAAAGCCGGGGACAAAAAACAAGAAATTCAGAACAAAATATTCACTGAAAAACCAGCTGCTAAAAAGACAGGGCCCAGCGATTCCGTGGTGATTACGCTTAAAAATGGAAACGCAATGAGTGGGAAAATTATTCGGGAAGATGAGGAAGAAGTGGTGATTTTTTGGGAGGGAGGGGACATCACGCTGAAGCGTCATGAGATTGCCTCCATTGAGGGAGGGGCTCAAATCGACGGGAACAGCGGCGTGCTGCTCAAGGACCAAAATGCCGAAGCTGCTTGGTCTTACGAAAACTCTCCGGTGGTGCGACTCACTAATGGTCAGGTGCTAGACCTTCAGGTTTTTTCAAGAGATGGAAAAAAGGTGACGCTAAAGCAAAAGCTCAAAGAAGGAGGTTATTTAGAACAAGAGCTGCCCTTAGAAAAAATTGAGGCGCTAGAATTTGCCCGTGTCGATAACAAGCTTAGCCGAGAAATCGAGCTTAAATTGCAGGAGCAGTATCCGCGGATGAAGTTTCACCGCCTGGGGATGGTGACATTGATCACGGATTCAGAAGGTTCAGCGTTGACTCTTTTAAAGAGAATTATTCGTGAACAACAGAGTGTGATTTATTTTGAGTTTTTGGAGGCGCTTAAGACTCGAAAGCCCATCGTGCAAATCTACGTGGTTGTTTTTGACCGGCTTGAGGATTACTTTACAGCCGCGGCTGCCGATGGAGTGCCGGCTTGGGCTTGTCCCGGCTATTTTAGCCCGACGCAAAAAGTGCTTTATCTCTCCAACTATTTTGGCCAGGAGTTTACCGAGGTTGTTTACGCGGTGGTTAAGGGTGCTCGAGAAGGTGTGGGCTCCCAGGCACAGGCGTTGCGACAGGCGACGGGGGGTCAACGCGATCTTGAAATTGCGGGACTCGAAAAGGATGTCAACGTGAAAGTCCAAAATGCAGTCTCCACTTTGGCAAGTGTCTACACGGACATGACGGAGGTGACACTGCGGCATGAGCTGGTTCATGCGTTTTTGCACGCTTGGGAATTTCAGTCAATCATTGCTTCTAAAATGCTTGGAGATGATAAGGAAGAGGTTAAAAAGAAAAAGGAATTGTTTGACGCCAAGGATTTGAAAAAGAAAAAGGAGTTGTTGATTGAGATTTTAAAATCCAAAAAAGAAGCTTTGACTGATATCAAGATCGAGGCTTCCAATTCGTGGTTTGTTGAGGGTTTGGCGGAGTACACGTCCACCTCCGCTTTTGGGATGCCCAATGATCAGAGGCTTTATGAGCTTAAAGAAGCGCGGCGCAAAAATGAGCTCTGGCCTTTGGAGCAGCTCACCGTTTTTAAGATGGGGAGTTTCCCCGGCGTTGCGCTTCAAGCGGCGCTTTCAGGCTATGCCCAAAGCTGGAGTTTTTGTGAATTTTTGATGAAAAACTATAAACCCCAATTTAT
>CAZCDB010000077.1:0-4868 GCA_964497635.1 uncultured Planctomycetia bacterium
TGATCATAAAAAACTCCAAACTTAATCATGGCCTCCCCAGCCTTATCGCGGGCGGTTACCATTTCAAATTCTGGAAAATCTTCTACCGTTAAGATTTCATCTCGATCTAGTTTTTGCTTCATCGCTCTCAAGTGTTTATGTAAATTGAATAAACTTCTTATCCACTCAACAGCGACAAACATTCCCTTTTGATCTAACAAAGGCAGATAGTTTGTTAACTCCGACGAATCATTGATGAGCTTAAAAATTTTTTCACTGGCTTCGGGAATCTGAGTTTTCATCTCAAGCTTATCGCCACTGGATATCGCGTTTGCGATACGTCGGGTTTCATCTAGAATCTGAGGCATGACATCCTCAACAAGAAAAACCATGTACTGAAAAGGAGTCAAAATATTTGAGTTAAAAATACTTCCCAGAATCCGCCTTCTTTTTTCTTCGGTGAACGGTAATTTTTTCTGTGACGCCTGATCCCACCGGACTCCCGCCTCGGGGTCATATTGGCCGGTTTGAACCAGTCCGGTAGGTCGTAACTTTGAATCTAATAGAAATACTTCAAAACGATAATCACCCAAATACTGGATGAGCAAATAGTCTCCCTTCTCCCCCTTGCTCAAAGCCACGTTAAATCCGTCAGGATTAGTGAAAATTTTTGTTGGGCTTGAATCACTTAAAACCGGCACCATCACAGGCTGCGGAGGCGCTCGTCTGGACCCGTGATTTTCAAGAGCGCGCTGCGTTGCGATTTCCGAGGGCTCGACCATCCGCAAACCGCCTTTGTCACGATCAAATCGAAAATACCTTACAGCGATAAACGAATGATTAAGACTCTCAAAGGATCCTCGAAGCGAATCCCCCTCGTTGGCCGCAAAAAACATAAATCTCTGTGGATCACTGGGTGAGCTGACCATCAACACCTCATCCACGGCAATATCTAGCACCGCCATTTCTTGGGTCAAGCGGGTCCTTGTCTGATCGTCAATAGTCACCGTTTGGTTTCCAGCGATTTTTGATTTTAAATAGTGAGGGGCATCAGACACGGAGGCGCCAGAAACAATGCGTCGAAACCATTCTCTGGAACCTGGCAAAGCAAAGAAGTCTGTTTTCAGCTCGGCTTTTTTCTCATCCCATATCCACAAAGCAAATGCTTTTTTTGGATCTGTCTCCTTCTCATCTAAAAATCCATACATCCTGCCCTGATGCTCACGATCCAGGCGCACATAGATACTAGGTGGATAGTCGTCTCGAGTAGCCCCTTTTTGCCCACCCCCTCCCGGCCTGAGAAAAACGGACTCGGCACCAGCCCCCCGCCTTTTATCTCGAAATAAATAATAACCGGTAAAATAGCCTGCAGCATTGGCGGATGAAGCCAGCTCAAGCGCTCCCTCAAAGGTTGGGACATGATCTGCATTTCTCAACGCTAGAACAAAGTGCTCGCTGGATTGAGGTTCAATCAATCGGTCTTCTTCCTGATAAAAAAATGCCCTCCTCATCGGCCTTGAAGTTTGATCATTGGCCAGCTTGAGACTTTCGTACAACTCAAACCACACCACCTCCGAGCCATTTCTAGAAATCTTGGCCCACAACTTCTTTTTCTGATACCCTCTTAGATTGATTCTAAAACCAAAATCCCTATGAATTCCGTACTGCTCCAGTACCGATACCGGCACCTCATACGTTGTATAAACCGGCACAGCTCGCCTATCAATACCAATCCTACTGAATTCATGAATCCTTTCCGTTCGAGCGGATTTTTGCACCGGCTGTGTCTCTAAAAGTTTTGGCATGACTTTTTTTCCAAAACTCTCATAGATGTTGCTTCTGGCGAGTCGAATCACGTTGAGAGCGTGCTTTGCAAAAATCCTGTCATGGATCTGCGGATCTGCGTTCCCCTCAGAAATTTTCTGGCCTGCTTCGTTCAACCCTCCAAAAACAAGCTCCCAAGCCAAGGGGATATAATTCCCCGAATAATCGAATGCCAAATCAAGAAGAATCTTAAAATACGCCTCCCCGACACGGCCATGATCTTCAAATTCATAATCATAAAATGCCTGAAGTATTTTCTTAGCCTCGGCCGATGAATTACGTATCATTCCAAATGAATTACTACCGCTCTTCAACCGCTGCTGCAAATAATTAGCTTTTCCATGAGGAGTTAAAGATCGGAAGATAGCGCTTGTCACTACTCCCTGAGTCAGAGCCAACCGTGCGCCCGCAGAACGCCGCTTGAGGGAAGCGAACTTCTTTTCCAGGGAAAAGTAACTGTCTGCGAGTGCATGGACAAGCTTCGCCTGACCCCCCTCATGTGGACCGTTATGCTCAAACCACTCAGATAGATAATTGAATATTGTGATATTTAATTGAGCCTCGGCCTCACGATCAGTGGCTTGAGAGTCGATCAGGGCCAAAAATTGCTGGTGCAAATGATCCATATATCGGGCAACATAATCACGATTTAAAAAACCTGCACGGTCCATCTGGCCCAAAGCTAAAAGAGCATGTTCAGGGTCCATCAAAATCTGCGTCCTCCTTGAGCCTTCTTTCCATCGAAATGAATTTGAGCTCTCTTGAGGTTCCCCCGCCGCTAGCCTTCCCGTCAAAAATAAATTTTCATCCAAGCGATAAACTTCGACTTTCCCCCCGTGAGAAAAAGTGGTCAGTAACAGCTCGCCTCTTTTGAGATTATTTTTAGGAAGCTGCACCAATGAGCCATCCTTATCTTTTAAATCCGTGTAAAAAAATGTATTTCGATCCTGCACCCTCTGAGCCAAGGCACGCGTCAATATAGCAACGGGCGCGTCTTTGTCTTCAGGAATGCTCAAGCTTCTCTGATACCGTTTTGAAATCTCGGCCGCCGTGCTGCGCTGGGATTTATTATTCTTTCCAAAGTAGTAAGGCCCGATCAATTTTCTATTCTTATGATCATATACCCCCCACTGAGGATCTTGAGGACTGGCCACATATACCATGAGCCGGTTGACATCTTTTGGATCGTGTACAAGCAAAATACCGTCCCTAAGATCCTCGGCAGAAATACCCAAAACCCGAAGGTACCGGCCAATTCGAACAGTGTGATTGTCAAAAATAGCGGCCTTGATGCGGCTTTGGGTTTTGTGCATCTGGACTTTGTGAAATACAGGTTGCCTTGAATGTGCTTTTCCACGAAGCGCATGGCCAAACCAAGCAGGAGTGCCAGGAATCATAGCGATGCCCTGCCGGGGCTTGAGAACCGCTTCAGCGCTCGGCCACTGCCAATCCGCAATCGCATATTTTGGATCAGCTTCGTCAGGCGTAAGAAATCCGTAAAACCGTCCTCCCGGTGTCTCCGGAATAAACCGCAAAAAGAGCCTGTCCAGCCTCGAATCGTCGAGTCTTCCGTGATAGGCGCCCTTTTTCCCAAGAGAGACAAATACGCTTCTGTTCTTATTTAAGTTCGATCGATCATTAAATAAAAAATAGGTTCCCCGAGTATTTAGATAACTATCAACAGGAAAGCTCTCCATCCACATCGGCGCTCCCAAAGCAAGGCCCACAAGCTCTCGAAAGTGGTCCATACTGCCCAGCTCAACCAGTTGAACCTTTTCGGGAGAAACATAGTACCGCGCCAGGATTTTGTCCGTCTGGGAGTCCGAAAGATAAAGATAATTTATTTTTTCCTTCTCCGAGAAATAGCGCCTTAAATTCATCCGGTCCTGATGATAATCAACACGGTAGATAACAAGATCGCCGGAAGCGCTGAGCTTGTAATCTGACTTTTTGGCGACTTTGAAGGCTCGTCGTGTAAAATCCGGCTTCTGCCATACTCGCGCTTGACGGATAGAAACTGGCGCTTCTTGCATCACAATAGAATCCAATGCGGAAAGAGTTTTAAATACCGGGCTTGGATTTACATTCACCGCGCCCCGTTCGTAATCAGGATGTGCGAGGCGGGCGCCGGTGTTGTAGGGACGAAGCCGCTCTTCGACAGAATTCAAATCCAAAAATAGTTGGTCCGCACTCGTCCCTTGAAACCATCGAATCGCGGGAAGGGTCTCATTTACTTCGCGGATAAATTGACGTATTCTTTGACCCTGCTCTTGGCCGACTTTGGCCCGAACCACCAGATACGCTTTGGCTTTTTCGCGCAGGTTTTGATATTTTGTTTGATCAGGCGCGAAGTCTGCAAGCGCTAGCGCCACCTCATCCAGGAAAGTTAATTGACGAAGTAGTTCCACTTTTCCCCTCAACACAAGACGGTTTCGATTAAGATCTAGAACCAGCGGTGTCTTGGCGGACATAACAGTAAAAGATTTTTCAAAATCCAAACCTTTGTTTATCTCTTCGATGGCCTTTCGTAAGTCTTGTAAAATATTTAAAGTCAAAATAGCCGCCTGCGTGGTATTCGTCGACTTCAACCGAAGCTGATCCATGAGAAAACTCATCACATCCCCTTGGTCATGACCATCCAGCCGATCGATGGCCTGCCCAAGAGCTTGTGCGGTGTTTTTAAGCTCAGCTTCGGTTGTGATAAAAGTTGTAGTTGGGGATGCTTCTTTTTTCTCTGAAAAAAGGGATTGCACAAAATCTAGAAGCAAAGAAATGACCGCAATTCCTAAAAGCGTCCAGAGTCCCCGCTCCGCCTGCTCTCGATACTCCGGCCACACAGAAGTCCAGCGCACCGCTGCCAAAAATACCGCCGGGATCGCGGGAAACAAAATCCACAAGTAGTCCTGCGCCCACGCACGTGCGAACCTTTGAGTTTCATGCTTAAAGTTTACGTGAGTTTGATCGAGTCGATGCTTCTCATTCGCCAACCGTGCGGCAGCCACAGGCCATCCCTCCGTGTTCGCTCCCGCCCATTCGGCGAAAATTTTAAAAAGCTGATAACCTTT
>CAZCDB010000078.1:0-4865 GCA_964497635.1 uncultured Planctomycetia bacterium
GATTTTTTATAAAAAAGATGGAACCCTATGAAATATATCATGTTATGCATCTTCTTTTATTGGTTGATTCGGGCCGTAGACCTTTTTTGGGGACTGCTTTGGAGCATCCCCACCCTTAGGCCCCTAACCTCCAAGGGCCATTCTAACCCCAAAATCAGTATCATTTTTGCCGCTAGAAACGAGGCGGATAAAGTCCATGAGGCCTCGCTTCGCATGCTTTCGCAAGATTATCCTGACTTTGAGGTAATAGCGGTCAATGATCGTTCAGAAGATGCTACGGCAGCAGCGCTGGCAACGATTAAAAACGAAAGGTTTAAGACGATCACGATTAAAGATTTGCCGGCGGGGTGGCTTGGCAAAACCCACGCGCTTTATCAGGGCTATCTGGCAAGTCAAGGGGACTGGATTTTGTTTACCGATGCAGACGTCATGATGCAGCCGACAACCTTGGCGACGGCGATGCAGGTGGTTCAACAAGCGAAGCTGGATCATTTGACGCTATTTCCGGGGCTTATCATCAAGGAGTGGATTGAAGCAATTTTTACGACTTATTTCACCTTGGCTTTTAACATGCGCTACCGACCCTGGGCGGCGAGCTCTCCAAAATCTAAAGCGTATGTAGGAATCGGAGCCTTCAACTTCATTAAGCGAAAAGCTTATGAAAAAATCGGGACTCATCAGGCGCTAGCCCTGGATATTGCCGATGATATGATTTTGGGTTGCCTGGTCAAGCGCGCAGGCCTCCGACAGGCCGTTTTTTTAGGCCATGAATTTTTATCGGTGCGTTGGGTTCAAGGGTGGAAGGGAGTTCTCTCAAGCCTTCATAAAAATGCTTTTCGGGGTCTTGACTACAGCGTGATCAATCTTGTGGGGGCAACAGCGGCGCTTCTTTTGATCGACGTGCTACCTTATGGAATGCTTTTTGTGGGAGATGCGCCGACAAAATATCTGAGTCTCGGCATTATTATGCTTTTATTTTTTATCTACGCCGCAGGCCAGAAGTACAACCCCCAGTCACTGAAGGTGTTTATTTTTCACCCTTCAAGCTCACTCTTTTTTATTTTTATTCTTTGGCGATCCGCGGCAGCGGCGCTTCTTCAAGGGGGAGTGACTTGGCGTGATACTTTTTATCCGCTTCAACAGCTCAGGCAGGGCATGAAATAAATCAGCGGTGTAAAAAGTTTGGTATAATACAGCCTCTTTAAAAAAGGATACAGAGATATGAGTCTTCCCAATATCAAAAATATTATCGCGGTCGCCAGCGGCAAGGGCGGGGTGGGTAAATCCACGGTGAGTGCCAATTTGGCACTGGCTTTGCAGCAGGGTGGCGCTAAAGTGGGTCTTATGGACGCCGATGTATATGGTCCGAGCATTCCCATGATTTTAAACATCACCGAAAAGCCTCGCTCGACGGGTGAGCGCGTGATCCCGGTTGAAAAATATGGGCTTAAAGTGATTTCGACAGGGTTTTTTTTGCCGGCCAATGAGGCGGTGATTTGGCGCGGGCCGATGCTCAATAAAATGATTCAGGACTTTTTAAAAATTGTCGACTGGGGCGAGCTGGATACCCTGGTGATTGATCTTCCTCCGGGGACGGGGGATGTGCAGCTGACGCTGTGTCAGTCGATTGCGCTCACAGGGGCTGTGATTGTCTCGACTCCACAGGACGTGGCTTGGAATGTGGCCCAAAAGGCCATTGTCATGTTTGATAAGCTTAATACTCCGATTTTAGGCATCGTTGAAAATATGAGTCAGTATATTTGCAGTCATTGCGGCACACAGGATGAAATTTTTGGAAAAGGGGGAGCACAGGCCGCTGCCAAGAATCTTGAAATTCCTTTTTTAGGGGCGATTTCTTTGACGTCTTCTATTCGCCGGGCTTCGGATGAAGGAAAGCCGATTGTATTGGCCGAGCCATCGTCCGTGCCTGCGAAGGAAATTTTTTCGATTGCTAAAAAACTTTTAGAGCAGATTGAAGTGCGGCGTGTTAGCGGATCAAAGAAGTTGGAGCCGATCCAGATCAGTGGCGCCGGAACTGACGAGATTGTGATTCTTTGGAGCGATGGCAAGTCTACTGCGTTTAAATCCCGAGAGCTTCGCCTGCTTTGTCCTTGCGCGGCTTGTGTCCATGAAATCTCGGGTGAGCGCATGATACGTCCTGAAATGGTCGCTTTGGATATCAAACCGAAGTTGATCGGGAAGGTGGGGCGATATGCGCTTCAGATTGATTGGAGTGATGGTCACAACACCGGACTCTATGGCTTTGAGTATCTGAGAGGCTTAAATGCACTCTCCTCCATCAAAACCTGATCCACGGTTTTTGAAGGGACTTGAACTTTTTAACCACCAAGAGTATTTTGAATGCCACGAAGTGATTGAAGATTTGTGGCTTGAGACTCCCGAAGCAGATGCTTTACGGGATCTTTACAAGGGAGTGATACAGGCCGCGGCGGCGATTTATCAGTGGGACCGGGGGATTTTGACGGGCGCGCGCGGGCTTTACCGATCCGCGATGGGGTATCTGGAAAAATATTCTCCGGAGGCGCTCGGGCTAAACGTCAAGGATTTGCTTGGGAAGATGAAAGAACTTTGTGCGGATCTGGACCAATGGGATGGAGAGAGCCCGCTGCCTCGAGATCCAAAAAAGATAATTCGTTTGGAATATAAAAAAATATGAGCATTCAAGATTTTTGGGAAAAAGCTTTAAAGAAGACAGAGATTGTACGTCCGCGGGTGCAGCCTTTGCACTCCAATGCGACGACTCATTTGCCCTATATCTGCCTCTCGGAGTCTGCGATCAATCAGGGAGATACGGTGGTACGAAAAGGGGAAGTGCTGGTCGAAAAACCGGCTCTTATTTTGCCTTACCAAACTCCACACTTTGAGGGGTTTGATTTTGAAAATGAAATGCATTTCAACGAAGACACGCTCACCAATTTTTTTCTCGTGCGCGGCGTTTCTTTTCCCTCCATGAAATATAACAACACCACTTCTTCGATGGACGTGCTCCCGGGAAATCTCTCCAAAACAATCGAGGAGCAAAAACTTCTTCTCCAACGCCACGAAAATGTCCACTCCGGCCTGATCGTGGGCCCCGAGGACTGCTGGCAATTTTCCATCCTTATCTTCGTCGCCAGCCAAGTGATGCGCAACGCCGAAGGCGACTTCCGCCGCCTCCTTGATGATCATTGGAAGAATCAACATTTTAACTAACTTTTTCATCAAACTCACTTGCGTTTGAAGAAAAACCGTAGTATCGTGGCAGATAAGTGCGGAGGATCAATGAAGAAAATATTCAGGATCTTTTTTGTATTTTGTTTTTCTCTTCCCTCATCGTCTTTTTTTTCACCCGTTTTACATGCCGAAGATGTCAATATTTCCACCTACTATCCCTCTCCCTATGGAAGCTATAGACGCTTAAGCATTGAAGAGGATGGTGCTGTGGAGGCCACCCAATATGGGTCTCTTCAGATCGTTAGAGGTTTTGCAGGGCATTTAGGCTCTCATATTGCTTTTATCAGAGAAACTACATCCCGGATGGGTCTTGGCTATCAACAGAGCTCAAGTACTTTTGGTTTTGGACCTGGAGTCAATAACGCTACTGCTTTTGACCCCACCTATCTCTCCATAGACTCTGCGGGGGATGTGGGAATCGGAACGAACAATCCCGGACAAAAACTTACGGTTGAGGGTACCATTGGTATTCTGGAGGGAGGGGCCAGTCCAAGCCGCCACACGATTTTCCAGGGAGGGGATCAAACAGCAGATATTACTTATACACTCCCCACCAGTCAAGGAGCGGCCAACACGGTTCTCACAAATAGTGATGGCGCAGGCACTTTGTCATGGGCTGTACAAGCGGCGGGGGGAACTCCAAGCACCATAACTGTCTATAGCACCGCGGGATCATTCAATTGGACGGCACCCGCTGGAGTAACAAGGATTCATGTCCAGGTCTGGGGTGGTGGTGGAGGCGGCGGAGGTGCTACTGGTTGTACAGGTTATGGTAATGGTGGCGGTGGCGGTGGTTATGCTGAATCTATTCTCTCAGTAACACCAGGCATATCTTATCCAGTTAGGGTTGGCAGTGGGGGGGCTACTGTTGCTAACGCTGCTGCTTTTAGTGGAGCTTCATCATCTTTTGGACCAACCGCTTCACCAACCCTTGCAACAACCGTCTCAGCAACTGGGGGTCAAGGAGGCTTGAGGGACTGCGAGGCGGAGAGTAACACTGCTCTTGGGGGAACTGGTTTTGGTCAAATAGCGATGTCGGGTGGGTCCGGAGTCTCTGGTCGCTTCCCATCGCGCGGAGGCGATTCTCCTCTGGGCGGTATTGGAGGGGTTGCAGGTCAGAATCTTGCAAACTCGACGGGAAATGGTGAAGCAGGCAAAGCCCCGGGTGGAGGCGGAGGATGCGGGGGTTCGACAGGTGTTTATGGTCTTGGCGGTAATGGAGCGTCAGGAAGAGTAGTTATAAGATACTAAGATAGAATTTTACCGAATCCCGCGCCCACAGGAACATGTTGTGGGTTAAATTTGATGTCAAATGTCAAGGACTGACACCATTTCTACTGGAAGAGTCAGCATTTCAATTAATTTTCATTTAGAGTTGATGAAAAGTCAGTGTCCAATCTAGAGGAAGACTACGAATTCAATTGCCCTTATTGCATGGCACCCGGCTCACTTCGGATAGACAATACGGGCGGGAGCCGGCAGTCGTTTGTCATTGACTGCGAGGTTTGCTGCAGGCCCATTGAAATGGAAATCGAGATCGAAGCCGACGGCTACATCCATTTTATCGCGAAGCGAGAGGGGGAAGGGTAAAAGAGATGCGGCGCGTGGGCCTGTCCGGTAAATCTTTTCGG
>CAZCDB010000079.1:0-4792 GCA_964497635.1 uncultured Planctomycetia bacterium
TAGATCTTTTTAAAAATCAGCATGGCACTGGCTACCGCATAGTTTTCAGTATGCGAGAGACTCACCGTCGCCCCTTGGATCTTTTTAGCCTTTAAAGTCTTTTGGGCCTGCCCGTGCCAATGAACCACCGGCTTCCCATAAGCATCGTTTAGAATCTCGACATTCTTCCAACCTACAAACTGATTGGTTACCTCTCCCAACGCCTTAAAAATCGCCTCCTTAGCGGCAAAGCGGGCTGCCAAGTGTTGAGCCGGATAACGTTTGGATCGAGAGTAAGCTAACTCGCGAGAGGTGTAGATTTTATTTAAAAATTTTTTGTTCCACTTTTTGCTGACTTTTTCAAGTCGCTTGATTTCGACGATATCAATTCCGATCGCGTTTTTCATATCTTACGAATCATTTCTTTGACCGCTTTTTCCCAGCCCACCCAGAGAGCCCGCCCCACAATGGAGTAGCCGATATTGAGCTCATCGATCCCGGGAATGCGAGCCACCGCGGTAACATTTTGATAATCAAGGCCATGACCCGCGTGAGCGGTAATACCCAAAAAACCGGCAAGCTTCACTGCCTGTTTAAGCCTTACCAGCTCCCGGGCCCTTCCTTTAGGGTCTTTTTGATTGGCGTAGTCCCCCGTATGAAACTCCACCGTGTCCGCTCCCAATTTCCGGACCAAAGCCAACTGCCGCGGGTCAGGATCAATAAAAAGACTCACTTTAATTTTTTTCTTTGAAAGACTTTCAATGCACCGAGCCAAATCCGCTTGCCGGTAAAAAAGATCAAGCCCTCCCTCCGTCGTCTTCTCCTGACGTCGCTCCGGAACCAAGGTTGCCTGATCAGGCTTCAAGCGTAGCGCCACCTCGATCACAGAAGGCGCTACCGCCATTTCAAGATTGGTGCGAATCGAAACAGCTTTCTTCACTCGGAAAACATCAATATCTTGGATATGTCGACGATCCTCGCGTAGATGCATGACAATCGAGTGGGCTCCGCATTTCTGGCAGATTTTTGCAGCCATGACCGGATCCGGATAGACCGGACTTCCGATCTCTGCTAGCGATCCAAGACGCGCTTGGCGAAGTGTTGCCACATGATCAATGTTGACTCCCAGTTTCGCCATGGCTGATCAACCCTTACTTTTGACAACACGGTTTCTGACAGATCGCAGTCTCACGATCCATCCCGTGATCGGCCTCCGTCAGCTCAATCTGACGGTGAATGTAAAAATAAGCGGATATCGCCACAATGAGCGCTGATAATTTTAAAAGAAAGCTTCCTTTGAGAAGTTTCATTCGGCCACCTGGCTGCTTCCGGAAGGCTGTGTAATGAACGAAACCTCCTCTTTAAGTCTCTCAGGTTCAATGGCTTGAAAAATTTTCCCGTTCTTCATAATCGAGATCGCTCCTGTCTCCTCAGAAACCACAATCACCAGTGCGTCACTCTCCTCGCTCATCCCCAAACCGGCCCGATGCCTCATCCCAAGCGCTTTGGATATTTTCTGACTGTCCGACAAAGGGAAAAGACAACCCACGGCAGCTACGCGATTGCCTTGAACGATAATCCCCCCGTCGTGAAAAGGGGTGTTGGGCGCAAAAATAGTCTGCAAAAGTTCTGCACTTAAGATCCCGTCCAGCTGAATACCGCTCTCAACCTGCAGCTTCAAACCCACTTCACGCTCAATAGCGATGAGAGCCCCGATCCGGCTCTTGGACATTTGAGAAACCGCACGCACAATCTCATCCGCAATATTTTCTTCTTTCACAAAACTCTTAAACAAAGGACTTTGTCCAATCTTAGCCAAACCCCGACGAAGTTCTTGTTGGAAGATAATCAAAAATCCAATAATGGATATCTGGAAAAGATAAGAAAATATCCACCGGATCGTCTTCAATCCCAGGATTTCTGAAATAAAGAAAAAAATCAGTAAAAACACCAAACCCTTTAAAGCCTGCACCATCCCGCTGTCTTTAATGTAAACAAAAAGAAGGTAGATGACAAACCAGAAGACCGAAATTTCCACCACCGGCTTCCAATATAGCTGGATGAAGTCCAACACGTAGATCATTTGACGTTCCTTTGGGATGAAAAGTGTTTCATAGAATCCATCATAACTGCCAAATGCCGATGAGGCAATACTTCATGTACTCTTAAAATATGCGCCCCCTGCTGCAATGCCACCGCAGCGGCCCCCAATGATCCATAAAGCCTCTGATCCGCCGGCAAAGAGCCTTCGCCCCCTGAAAGACAGGAGCCAATGAAGGATTTGCGCGAGAGCCCGGCCAAAAGCGGTAATTGCAGCTTTGAAAAGTAGGCAAAATTAGCCAAAAGCTGTTGGTTCTGGTAGACACTCTTACCAAAACCAAACCCCGGATCAATCACAAGGCTTGATTTTGAAATTCCACATTCCAAAGCTAGGTCCACGGCTTGACCCAGAACCCTTTTAATCTCCAAAAAAATATTTTTGTAGACTAGATTTTTCTGCATATTTTTAGGATTGCCCCGCATATGCATCAGAATCACGCCCGCTCGAGCACGCGCAATCCGCCGAGCCAAGCGCCGATGATTGCGAAGAGCATAGATGTCATTGATCAACACTGCCCCCTCATCCAGAGCCATCGATGCCACATCGTATTTGTAAGTATCGACCGAAATGGGGATTTGAATCTTTTGAGAAAGTCGTCTTAAAACGGGTCGCAAGCGGCGGATTTCTTCACGAGCACTGACCGGGGCTGAGCCCGGTCTTGAGGATTCGGCCCCGATATCAATGAAGTGGGCACCCTCTTGCTGCATTTGGAGAGCGCGTAAAACCGCGCGGCCCGGATCCAGGTATTTGCCGCCATCACTGAAAGAATCTGGGGTGACATTGAGAATCCCCATGATTTTTGTTTCGGAGCCCAGAGACAGAATTTTGTCTCCGAGAGAAAGCTTAAACGGCCGGCGTGACAAACCCGACAAGGGCTCTGACTTCTTCGGCATCGAGCACTTCTTTTTCAAGAAGCGTTGTGGCAAGTTTTTTAAGTTCTTCTTGGTGAGCCGTGAGCTCTTTTTTGGCGCGAACATAGGCCTCATCAATCAAGCGCCGAACCTCTCCATCAATCAGCTTAGCTGTTTCTTCGCTATAGTTTCTTTCTTCACCCAAATCACGACCTAAAAAGAGCTGTTGATTGCGATGACCAAAAGTCAAATGACCCATTTTCTCGCTCATACCAAACTCACAGACCATGCGCCGTGCTAGTGCAGAGGCAACTTCTAGGTCATTATGGGCTCCCGTAGTAATTTCCCCAAACGTAAGCTCTTCGGCCACGCGGCCGCCCAAAAGCACCGCCAAACGGCCCTCAAGCTCGGCTCGCGAAGAAAGGTATTTATCTTCAATGGGAACTTGCATGGTATATCCTAAAGCGGCGGTTCCTCGAGGAATGATGGAAACTTTGTGGAGGGGATCAGCACCTGGCACATACAACGCCATTAGCGTATGCCCGGATTCATGATAAGCCACGATTTTTTTCTCTTTGTCTGAGATCAGGCGGCTCTTTCTTTCGGGTCCTGCCATCACACGCTCAATCGACTCTTGAAGCTCAACCATCCCGACCCCTTCTTTGTTGTTTCGAGCCGCCAGAAGCGCCGCTTCATTGGCAAGATTGGCCAAATCCGCTCCTGAAAATCCCGGAGTCTGCCGAGCGATCGACTTTAGATCCACTTCGGGCAAAAGCTTAATATTTTTGACATGGACTTTCAAAATCTCTTCTCGGCCATTGAGATCAGGACGATCAATCACTACTTGCCGATCAAAACGCCCCGGTCTTAAGAGTGCAGGATCCAAAACATCCGGACGATTGGTTGCCGCGATCAGTATGATTGCGGCTTGCGTATTAAACCCATCCATCTCCACCAAAAGTGCGTTGAGCGTCTGCTCACGCTCATCATGCCCGCCGCCAATCCCCGCAAAACGCTGACGACCCACTGCGTCAATCTCATCAATGAAAATAATACATCCACGCCCTGTTTGCTTAACCCCCCGCTTAGCCTGATCAAAAAGATCCCGCACACGAGAGGCCCCTACCCCCACAAACATTTCGACAAAATCTGAACCGGAAATGCTGTAAAAAGGCACATCCGCTTCGCCGCTTACCGCTTTGGCTAGCAACGTCTTGCCAGTTCCCGGAGGCCCCATGAGCAAAACACCTCTAGGAATCTTACCCCCCAAACGCTGAAATTTTTTGGGATCTTTCAAAAATTCAATGATTTCTTTAAGCTCTTCTTTGGCTTCCTCGACTCCCGCCACATCTTTAAACGTAATCTTGCCATCGGACGAAAGCTTTGCCTTAGATCGTCCAAACGCCATGATACGTCCACCGCCCGCCGCCCCGCCACCCTTGTACGAAAGAAACCAAAGCAAACCCACCAAAATAACGGGCCCAATAATCGCGTATAGAAGCTGTGCCCAAAAAGTCCTCTCAGGACGTATTTCATAGTTTTTTACATTTTGACGCAAAAGTCTCTCAAGATCAGGATCACGGTCAGGGACGGTCACTCGATATTTTTCACCGGAAGCCAGGTCCCCTGTCAGCTCATTGGAGATACGGATTGCGGAAAGAAGTGTGGGTTTGGTGAGATTCTCCTCCAAAGTGGCATAAAACTCACCATAAGAAAACTGCCGACTAGCTTTCTCGGCTGGCATGGAGCCTACCTGCATAAAATAAAGAACGCTCAAAAGCAAAAAGACCCAGAGAAGAATAGGTCCTGGAAACCATTCTTGCCCCGTTTTTTTTGGATCTTGCTTTTTTTTACTCGCCGG
>CAZCDB010000080.1:0-4730 GCA_964497635.1 uncultured Planctomycetia bacterium
AATGAGGAAGACCGGCCGGAACGTAGAAAAATGAAAGGGTGGTTCAGGCCAACATTGAATTATTCAGCAGAAGTCTTCAAGAAACCTCGAATAAAAATCCTTTGAGGTAGTGGGTTTCGGGGATCAGGGGGTTGATGGGATGATCGGGGGCTTGTTTCATCCAGCGAATTATTTTTAGTTCTTTGCGGGCATCAACAGCGGCCCGACAGGCAACGCCCAGCAAAAGCTCTTCGGTCACATGATGAGAGCAAGAAAAAAGAGCTAAAAGTCCATTTTGATTTAAAATCTTCATTCCGCGAAGCGCGATCTCCTTAAATCCGGCAAGCGCTCCCTCCAATTGGTCTTTCTTTTTTACAAAAGAAGGCGGATCCAGAATCACAAGGTCCCATTTCTCCGCTGATCGGTCCAGCTCGGATAAAACCTTAAAAACATCGCCGGCCTTAAAAGAGAGTTTTTCTTCCGAGATTCCATTGTGTTTTTGATGGGCTTGTGCGGCCTTGATGTTTTCCTCTTGAATGTCCACTCCCTGAACACTCCAACCGCTCTTGGCTAGATTTAAAGCAAAGGCGCCTTGATAGCAAAATAAATCCAGCGCCCGGCCCCTTGTCTCCAAATCCCTTAAAATCCACCGATTATCCCTCTGATCGAGGTAGAAGCCTGTCTTATGACCCTGGCCCAACTTCACGTGGTACTGAATATCACGCTCATAAACCAAAATCTCATCCCCGCCCTTTTTCTGGACCCACTCCACACGATCAACAAGCCCTTCCAGTCGCCGAGATCCGGAGTCACTTCTTTCATAAATTCCATCCTCCGGAAAAACTTCAGCTAAAGCTGAAAATATAAGAGATTTTAGCTGCTCCATCCCTGCCGTAAGAATCTGGACCACCAATACATCGGCATAACGATCCACCATCAGTCCCGGCAAGCCATCCCCTTCGCTTGAAATCAACCGATAAGTATTGGTGTCCCGGATCCAGCGCCGACGCAAGTCCAGCGCCTTCCGGATTTTTTTGACAAAAAAATCTTGATTGATTTCCGCCGCCTCAAAAGAGAGAAGTCGCACCGCGATCTGAGATCCAAGATTGCAGTAACCGCGCCCGATAAAACGCCCCCGGTCCGTGTAAACATCCACCAAGGATCCAGGACCAAGCTGAACCCCTGAAAGCATGAGTTGATGGGAAAAAATCCAAGGGTGCCCAGTTCTTAATAAGGGTGATTTTTTAAGGTGTACTTGAGGAAGCAAATTTAAAAGCCTTTTTCTTTTAGCTTTTGGTCAAAGGGTCGGTGAAAACCATGCGCACGAATCGACTCCTGATCTAAAGTTTTCTGCTGGTCCTGCTGGGAGTCCAAGAGAATCTCCATAAACTGCTGATTACTCATCACCCGAGCCCCGCCTCCGCGAGCCATATTGGCAATGGCTCGATCATTGGTCACAACAACCAAGGAAAATGCCGCTCTGTATTGGTACAAATATTTTTCAATGTATTGATCCGCGGTGAGATTTTCTGCGTAGACAGGTTCAAAATAATGCGTCTTATGAATCCCCAACTCTCCGGTCGCACCCGTCCCATCTAAAACCATCCAAATTTTTGTTTTTTTGGAAGCGGCAAAACTAGCCAACTGAGAGAGTAGCTGCGTTTTTGCCTGAATTGATTTAGAGCTGCCTCCATGATGGAGCAGATTATACCCATCAATCAACCACTCTTCAACCATCACGCCTACCAGACAAAGTCGTCTATCTTTCTTCCATTTGCTTGACTAGATAAGCATCCAAAAGGTCCTTTTTCGAACGCCATCTTCCACCAATCTTAAATCCGGGCAACACCCCTTTTTTAAGCCAGCGGTAGACAGTCATCTCATGCACCCCCAAATACTTTGCCACTTCTTTGGTGGTCATGATCTGCGTGCGATCGGGCTTTTTTCCTTCCGGTTTTCCCGGCTCTGATCCATTGTTATTCATTTCATGCTCCTTAGGCTTCGAGTTCTAATTAACCGAAGTATAATACAATAATTACTATTTGTCAACATAACTAAGTAATTTTTATCAAAAATATAAATTATGATACTTCAGTAATACTCTAACCTATTGGAGGGTATTGGGTTATGGATTTTAGTAAGTCAGGGCTTCGTCGACTTTAGATCTTAATTTCTCTAGAGATAGGCTGCCTTTTTCAAAAAAATGAAAGTAACCCAGGCCTCTAAACTTCTCCTCTACCTCTTCTTCGAGGCACCCTGAAATTACAATCACCTTTACCATGGGGTCTATGCTTTGAAGCACGGGCAAAAAACGATCTCCGGTGATAAAGGGCATATTGAAATCAAGGATAACCGCTCGAGGCTTATGTTTCTTAAAGAGTGCCATGGCTGCTTCAGCATCCAAGGCGCAAGAAACCTCAAAACCCAGTGATTTAAAATACTCTGAGATTAGCTGGGTAAAGCCGGGCTCATCATCAACAATAAGAATCTTTTTTGATGCCATAACAGCAGGCTTTTTTAAAAAAAATACTTATCGCTTCTTAAGCTCGGAGCTCTTGTCGATTTCTTTCAGAAGATAGTTATCCAGCACTTCCTTTTTTGTGCGCCACTGTCCACCCACCTTAAAACCAGGGAGCTTTTTCTCTTTCAACAAGCGATAAACCGTCATTGAATGAACACCTAAATACTTAGCGACCTCTTTCAACGTCATGATTTGCGTCCGTTGGGGCTGCTTTTTCTCTTCTGCCATGGTATTTAACTCTCCTTTTAGTCGTGAAATCTTTGCTTAATTAATTTACAATGAGATTATATTACCATAACAAATATACTATTTGCAATAATTTTTAACAAAATTAACTACTAGTAAATTGGGGTGTTTTAGCGAGGTAAATAGCGACGAACTAAATTGAGGGCTTCTTCTTTGGTGGTTATTTTTCTCTCTAGCTGAGCTTCTTCGACCGCTTTTAAAATCTCCCCTACCCTTGGACCTTCGGTAATCCCCAGCGCCAGGACATCCCGGCCTGAAATCAGGGGTATCGGCTTAATTTCTTCCTGAGAGAAGAGTTTTATTTTCTTTTTTAGAAATCTCCAATGGGAAAGATCTCCGTGGCTCGCCAGACAATCCACGCGGTGCTGCTCAAGCTCCGTTGAAAAGGTGGGCCGCTGCATAAATTTTTTGAGGGTGCTCTCCCGCATCACCTGAACATCTTTAAATCGCATGTGGCCATCAACACAGGCCACAACCTTTTCTTTAAAATCATTGGAGAAGCGAAGACGGGTCAGAATCTCCTCCGTCATCCGGGCGCCTACCGTTTCATGACCGTTAAAACGGATACGATCTGCCCGTTTAAAGGTCGCGGGCTTACCTACATCATGAAGAAGACACCCAAAAGCCAGGATAGGATCTGGTTTTTTCAGTTGTGAGAGAAGAAGCTTGGTGTGACGAAAAACATCCCCTTCGGGGTGATATTTCCGGGGTTGCTGGACCCCCTTCATCTTCTCAACTTCCGGAAGGACTTCTTTGAGCAGGCCACTTTTGTCCAAAAGGGTCAACGCCCCGGCTGGATCGGGGCCGGTAAACATCTTCACCAGCTCATCCCGGACTCGCTCGTGACTGACTTCATGAATTTTTTTAGAAAACTTTTTGACAGCCGCAAAAGTTTTGGCTTCGATTTTAAAACCCAGCACACTGGCAAAACGGACCGCCCTTAAAAGACGAAGCTTATCTTCCTGAAAACGTTTGGCGGGGTCTCCGATCGCCCGAAGCCTCTTTTTTTGGAGGTCCTTTTGACCTCCTACCCAGTCATAAGTCTTTTTCTTAATCGGGTCGTAAAAAAGCCCGTTGACCGTAAAATCTCGGCGAATGGCATCTTCTTTAGCGTTGGTAAACTGGATACTCTCAGGACGTCGCCCATCCTGATAGCCAATATCCGCCCGAAACGTGGCCACTTCAAAATTCTCTCCCTCTTCCACCACAATCATGACGCCAAACTGAGCCCCAACGGGAATGGTTCTCTTAAAAAGAGCTTTGACGCGCTCCGGCACCGCATCCGTGGCAATGTCAAAATCTTTTGGATTTTTCCCAAGGAGCAGATCCCGCACACACCCCCCCACAAAATAAGCCTCATGGCCATTTTGTTTCAATCTTTTCACGATCTGGAGAGCAATTTGTTTTTTATTCATTTTTTTATAAGAAAAAAGGGGCGCCCCGTCCTGCATGGAGCGCCCCCATCAAAAATACTTAATTCAGCGTTTTTTCACCTGGTTTCCAGCCGCAACCCGTCAGCTTCCCGGTTTGCAAAGCTTCCACCGTCCGCAAAGTCTCTTCAACGCTTCTTCCGACAGGAAGGTCATTGACCAAGGCAGAGCGAAGAATGCCATTGTTATCAATGATAAAGGTTCCGCGTAGAGCGATCCCCTTCTCTTCGATCAAGACATTGAAAGTACGCGCAACGTTGTGATTGGTATCTCCCAGGATAGGAAACTCAATCTTTCCAAGAGTGGACTCTGACCACGCCTTGTGAGAATAGACGCTGTCGGTGCTTGCCGCGATGACTTCCGCGTTTAGCTTTTTGAAAGCGCCCAAATTCTTGTTGAAGCCCTGAATTTCTGTCGGGCAAACAAAAGTAAAATCAAGCGGATAGAAGAACAGGACCACCCACTTGCCCTTATAATCGGCAAGCTTCACTTCTTTAAAACTTCCATCTCCCATCAAAGCCTGACAGCTAAAATCAGAAACTTTTTGACCTACC
>CAZCDB010000081.1:0-1513 GCA_964497635.1 uncultured Planctomycetia bacterium
AATTAATTAATTGACTTCAAAAGGCTGCATGCCTAATCTAGTCTATTCAATGCCTAACAGTTTCTCTCCCACAACGTCGCGTCACAGGCTTCGGTATTTTTTGGTCTGGCTTCTTCTAGTCAGTCCCGTGGGCCTTGTCACGCTCTTTAGCTTTACTCAAATGAAAAAGCAGGTTACAGCGCTGGTGCTTTCGCGCCGTGAAGCCATCGCTTCTTTGACGGCTGTGACAGTCCAAGAAAAATTAGATCGTGTGGTGGATCTGGCTAAATCCATGGCAGGGCGAACAAAGTTTCGTCAAGCGATTGCCGCAGGGGACTGGGATGAGGCGATTCGTGTGATTGCGACGGTTCCCCAAGAATTTACTTATGTGGATCAGATCTTGGTGACGGATCCCACGGGTGACCAAATGGCCGATGCTCCGAAACTTCTTGGGAGCAGCAACAAAAACTTTTCAGCTTTTAACTGGTATCAGGGAGTCTCCAGTAGCTGGAAGCCCTACGTCTCGTCCGCTTATTCCAAAGGAGAGCCTTACCGTCGCAATGTGATTGGGATCGCGGTTCCGGTGCTAGCGGATAACGAATCAATCAATGCCATTTTAGTTTTAGAAGTTCGCTTGGAAAAAGTGTTGGAATGGATACGCCAAGTGGATGTGGGGCAGTCGGGATTTGTCTACGTGACAGATCAGAAAGGTCAGCTTTTGGCGCACCCGCGTTTTTCTCCCCAAGGAGATCTGACTGATTTTTCACTGGATCCGGCAGTGCAACGCGCTTTGAAGGGAATGCAAGGGGTAGGGATTGACCGGCATCCCGTTGAAAATGAGGATAGAATCTCAGCCTATACCATGATCTCCAAATATCGCTGGGCGGTCGTGGTGACTCAGCCGTCCAACGTTGCCTTTATCCAAAGAAACGAGGCGCTTCAAAATCTTTTTATTATTTATGGGATCTTTTTTATTTTAACGGTGGTGTTGGCGTCAGCCATTATACGATCGATGATTACCCAACGCCGTTCCGAGGAAGTTATCCGAAATCTATCTTTAACCGATGAGTTGACGGGTCTTTACAATCGTCGTGGTTTTCTCATGCTGGCGGAGGAGCAGTTGAAATTGGCCCGAAGATCCAAGATGTCGCTGACTTTATTTTTTGCCGATATGGATGGACTCAAGGGAATCAACGATCAATTTGGTCATAAAGAAGGGGATTTAGCCCTGATCGACACAGCCAATATCTTGAGAGATATATTTCGCGAGGGAGACATCATCGCCCGTTTCGCGGGAGATGAATATGCAGTGCTGGTGGTTTCGGATACAAAAGTGGATAATGATTTTTTTATGAATCGGCTGACGGAGTACCTGCACAAGTTCAATCTGGACGGCGGACGCCGGTATGCGCTTTCTTTGAGTGTGGGGCATAGCCAATTTGATCCCCAGAAAAATCCTTCGGTAGATGAGCTCATGTCCATGGCAGATGCCAAGCTTTATGAGCTTAAGGGAACTCGAAAAATCTTAGACGTT
>CAZCDB010000081.1:1613-4630 GCA_964497635.1 uncultured Planctomycetia bacterium
AAATCCAAGCCCTGATTTTTCCCGGCAAATAATCTTTTGATAATATCCTGCACATAGGCGGTTTCACCTGTCCAGTTTTTACCGCGGCTGACGGTGGGGATGAAGTGAAAATTTTTATGCTTCTTCTCAAGCTCGCGCCATTCTTTTTCATAAAGAACGTCGGTTTCGTAACGATTGCCAAACACCAGCCAGATATCTTTGGTGCAGCCTTTTTCATAAAGATTGTCGATCATCCCGCGAAGAGGGGCGACGCCAGTCCCGGTTCCCACAAACACTAGATTGTCCTCCCAAGGCTCGCGGATGGTAAACACGCCGTAGGGAAGGCTGGTGTGAATCACATCTCCTTCTTTAAGACCAAAAAACCAAGTGGAAACATAACCCCCCTCGACAATTTTAATGCAGAGCTCAATTTGGTTGGATTTTTCACCGAGCGACGGAGAAGAAGCGATGGAGTAAGGTTTTTTATGGGGTTTTCCATCTTTTTCAAGGTGAACCATCATAAATTGGCCGGCGATGAAGCGGGTGTCAGTCCCCGCCGGATAGTCGAGAACAAAATGCTTCACCGTTTCCGAAAGAGAGACGATTTTTGATATTTTTGCATCATAAAAACGAGGTTTTTCTGCCATAAAGCTCCTTCTCTTGAGCCCCATTATACTGAAATATGGCTCTCCGTAAAGTTTTTTGTGATTTGACTTTTCACACTCAATAGTGTATAAACTTAAATATACCTTATTAAACTTGTAAAAAGAAAGGAAGACCCTCATGTCACTCGAGAACAATAACAGCAATAAAAAATTTGAAGAGGCGCTCCATCTTTTAAATGAAGCTGCCCGCGAAAAGAAGCAGGAGATCCAGCAACTTTTTGGCGACAAGTACACCCATATCCGTCAAGCCGTCGAAGAGGCTGCTTCAATCAGCGGAGCGCGTCTGAACCGCGTACGTGATGTGGCAGGAGAAGCTTTGGAGTATGGCAGTGAGCGCGTCAAGCAGGTGGCGTCTGATCTAGATGAAAACGTCAAAGAAAATCCATGGCCTTATCTTGGCGGCGTGGCTATCGGAGCTCTTCTATTGGGGTTTATTCTCGGTGCTTCAAGAAATAATCGATAAAATTTCCCAGCCAGGAAAAGTAATGCTCGACAAGCTCCAGGGTCTTTTATTTGATGCCACGATTGGATTGTTTCGTGATTATCAAAAAAAGACCTTAGAGCTTGTTCGTATTACAGCCGCTGGATACTACATTCAAGGCGTTCAGGCACTTCGCAAAGCGGCAATCACTCTTTTTTTGGTGACACTTGCTTCTGTTGTATTCTCGGTGGCCTTTGTGGTGATCCCAGTAGCGCTGGTTTTGATCAGTCCATGGTCGGTGACGGCCAAGATGATCGCGATCGGGTTGCTCGGTCTTCTGGATATGGCCGCGGCACTTGTCTACATCAGCGCTCTTTTTTCAGAAAAGCGCTGGATGGAAATAACCAAATCCCAAGAGCTTGTGGACCAACTGTTAAAATCCTAGCATGACTTCTAGTTTTCACGAGCTGACAGATCGTTTGAAAGAAACTCCCATCGATGAGCTTCGCAAGGATCAGCAGGGGTATCTTGAATTTGTCCTATCTGTAAACAATCTTTCATCTGCCTATTCAGTTCTCGAAAATTATTTTGGACCTCCCTTCAAGCCGGCGGGCGTGGCTTCTTCCAAAGAGGCGATGGCTCGGGCGGCAAGTTACGGTGGGATCGAGAAACAACAAACACTCTTTTACATTGAGCATGGCAAGCAGTCTAGTTGCGCCATGATCTGGCCCTGGCAAGATAAGGCTCGCGCGACCATCAAAGTGGCTCAGGGCGAGCTCATCAAATAAAAGCTTCAATTGAATTTTTCCAAGCGAAGCCAGTGGCCCACAGAAGAAAACTCGCTGACCCTTCTTCTTAAAACCAAAAAATACCAAGGCGTTGAAATCATCGATTTAACCCAATCCAATCCCACGCGCTGTGGTTTTGAGGCCCTCAAGAATCCTTTATTTCAAAAGGTAGAGGTTGCGGAGGCTATTTTTTATGAGCCAAACCCAAAAGGTCTTCTCAAGGCCCGAGAGGCTGTTGCACGCTACTACGCGCAGAAAAATGTTCAAGTTGTGCCGGAGCAGATTATTCTGACGTCCAGCACCAGCGAAGCATACACCTATTTATTCAGGCTCTTGGGAAATCCTGGAGAAGTGGTTTTGGCACCTTGCCCCGGCTATCCGTTGTTTGATTATCTTTTAGGATTAAACGATTTACAGCTTGAAAAATACAGCCTGGGGGATGGGTCTGCGTGGCGTCTGGATAAGGAATCATTAGTCAATTTATCAAAATCAAATCCGCAAGCACTGATCTGGATCAATCCCAACAACCCCACGGGCAATTATGCGTCTGTGGATGAGCTGAATTATTTAAATGATTTCTCGATTCAAAATTCTTGCCCGCTGATCGTCGACGAAGTTTTTTTGGATTATCCGCGGCAGGAGAATGGGAAGCCTCGGAGTTTTGCCGCCAATGATCAGACGTTGACGTTTACTCTGAGCGGGATTTCAAAGATTCTCGGGCTTCCTCAGATGAAGCTTTCCTGGATTATTGTCAGCGGTCCCAAGGACCAAAGGGAAGAGGCGATGGCACGACTGGAGATGATTGCGGATATGTACCTCTCAGTAAGCACACCCACCCAGCACGCATTGCCGCAGTGGCTTGCTCTGCAACCTAAAATCAACGGAGAAATTTTAGCGCGAGTGAGGGCCAATGAAAAAACACTAAAAGATCTTTTAGCCGGCTCTAAAATTCAACTGTTGAGCACGGAAGGTGGCTGGTATTCAGTTCTTCGTTTACCTGATAGGGTCCGCGACGAAGACTTTTGTCAAAAACTTTTACAGGAAAAAAATATCCTCATTCACCCCGGATACCTTTTTGACTTCCCCGACGAAAACTATCTAGTCATCAGCCTCCTCCCAACCCCAAAGACCTTCAAAAAAGCAATCGAGCTTATAACTTCTTAG
>CAZCDB010000082.1:0-4601 GCA_964497635.1 uncultured Planctomycetia bacterium
ACGATCAACATATGCGCGAGAAAATCTCTCTTGGTTTTAATTTGTGGCGGGACAGGTCTTTCAGCCATCCCAAAATAGGCCTCCAAGAGATCCTTACGAATAGGCTCTGTGGGATTAAAAAGACTAGTCTGCATCATTAAAGAGCCCAGGATCTTTTGCCTAGCAATGGCAGCGGCCTCACTCAACTGAGCCATACGCGCACCCGAGATCAGACTCTCCAAGAGCAATTGCTCTAAAATGGCATTTGCTTTGGCGTCTTCAGGGCTACTGTCGTTGACATTGGGCTTGCGTCCCTGAAAATAGGCGACATCAGCACTTGCCCACCCCTCTCCTGAAAACTTGCCATCTTTCTGCGCATAAAGCGCCATCGCAGCATACCGACCTAGCGGGCGACCTAAAAACTCCAATTCTTCTACAGTTGTTTTAATTTGATTTAAAGTTTGTGCTACACCCCATGCATCTTGAGATATAGGATTCACATCTCTCGTTCGTAATTCTTCTATTTCAACTGGCTTCAAGAACCCGTCCTTCGCTACATGACCGGCAGGAATTTTTTCTTTGTAAGTGGTGAGTCGAGCGGTGATATCGTCTCCAAGAACCATCCCCAATGCTTGTATATGTGTGTGGGTTCCAACATCCGCATAAACACCGGCATCCAGTAAAGCTTCAAGTGTATCGATAAAATGGATCACTTTCGTGGCCAACTCTTTTTTCTCCTTTTCGACATCAAGACCGAAATAGGTGTTAGCTGCGGCGATCGCATTTCTAACTTTTTCAAAAGAGGCCTCCGAGATCTCATTAATGTATTTTGGATCAAATGGGCTTCCAATTTTTCGTTGATTTGCTTCGAATGTATTTACATATGCAGTAATTTCTGATGATAAATTTTGTGGATCAAGATTGCCTAGAGGAATCCGCACCTCTTTAAATACAGTTCCCGGTTTAGCTGTAAGTTGGGCAATCACAAAATCAAAAACAACCTCGGGCGGTAATTTTCTAGGATCGGCGTTCTTATACATTTCTAACCCGTGCCCATAAGACACCTTGGATGCAGCCATCCACGCAACGACCCGGTTTATTTTATCTACCTCTTCCGTTGTAGCCTTAAAAGGGTGAAGCGCGAGACTTTTATCGGGATACATCCCCTCGTAAAATGCATCCAAATCATTTACAGACAAAAAAACTGGCCGGTATAAATTTCGACGAAGATACTGTTCATCAAATGATAGAGGTGCAAACCACACTCCTTCCGAAATGAACCCAAACGCGGGGTGTATTTCAGGTAGCGTTTGTTCAGGATGTATGCTTGCCTTGACTTCCTCAAGCTTTTCAAAACGAAGAAAATAATCTAAAGATGAAAGCCAGTGAGCTGGACTCGTTCCATAAGACTTAAATTTCATATATTCGGCATAAGAAAAGCCGTGGTGGGGCCTCACATTCTGTCTTATCCAATTATCATAATTTTTTTGATTACCAAGTCCAGTTTCCTTCATAATCACTTCATAATCCCCCTGGCTCCGCAGATAATGATACGCCGCGGCACCCAGCGCGATGGCGGCGGGGTCTTGGTTAAGCACTGCGAGTTTGAAATCATCCGACACGGGTGGTAAAGATTGGGCCTGTTTGATAAATTCGGTGCTTCTTTTTTCGCCTTTGGAATCAAAAGACATGCCACCGGTTTCTCCCAGCATCATAGAATATTTGGAAGTTTTTTGGCCACTCGCAACCAAGGAGACAGTCAATAGAGCCTGCCTCAGGCGAAGGTCTAAATATTTACTTGTGTCATGCGCCATATGCTCGCTAAGAATATCCCAAAAATCATCTTCTTCCTTCTGAGCTAAAGTTCCAGCTGGATATGAAACTTTGCGCATCACTTCAAAATACCGCTTCACCAAATTCTTATCAAAATCAAATTTTTCTTTATGCATAAACGACATTGTCAGGATGTAAAATACCGCTACTCTAATTGCTAATATCCCGTCTCCATCTACCACCCCTTTTACTTCAATATGATCAATTAAACTTCTAGTTTGCCCCAATAAAATCGGAAGCGCTTCAATGTCTCTGCTTTTCATAATATCTGAAATCATCGCAGGTGACGCAAATTGATACCCTTCTACCTTTGAGAGGTCTGAATTATTATTAGCTTCCCGACTGATGCGATAAAGACGAAAAGCCTCTTTTGCTAAAGGGTGGCCTGTAAAACGAACTGTTCCAAAAATTTTTCCGATCCGCGAATTTAAAGTGTCTGCAAATTGACCCTTTTTGGCACTCACAATCCTGGCGATCGCTTTATCATCCGCAGCTCTGTCGATCGAGTTGACTTCATCGTCAACATTGATACCATTTATTTCCACCAGAGCGGTAGCTCGGCCCTCAAACTGGACCATACTCTTAAGATCCTTTTCGGCGCGCTCCATAAAATCCAGCGCCTGGCGGGCTTTTTGGATTCTTGGTTCCAAAATAGCGGTTAGATCTTGTCTTAGCTGGGTCTTGGCGCTTTCTTTGGCGGCGTCAAGCAAGGCATCAGCCTCGGCTTTTTCACGCCTGTCTTTAGCCGTTTTTTGAGCTTCCGTGATTGCCGATCGTCTCGCCGTCAAATCCGCCTGGTAGGCTTCCGTTTTTTTCATGTACCGGGCTACCGTGCTGTCATAAGTCAAATGAGTGCCAATGGCTGGATTAAGACCGAGCTCGTCAAGCGCCTTCGGGCTTGCGAAAGAGACACGAAGATGTTTATTGTCATCGTTAATTGTTTGGATCGTCAAACTTCTGATTTTATTATTGGCTAGGTATTTCCTAAACTCTTGTTCTCTGGCTATATCCAACCGAAACGAGAAATAGACGGGTCTGTTGCCACTTAAATTGGCCTGGAGTTTTTCAGAGAGTCCAAGAAAATAGTCATCGAAGTCCCCCTCGGGAACACCGAGGTCCTTATTTGGTTTTCGGATCCCGCGGATTACAAAAGCACGCCTGAAAGCCTCTTTGAATTTCTCGTCCTCATTCTGAAAAGGATTGTGCTCTCCCAGCGCAGCAAAAAATCCATAAACTATTTTGGCAAGCTCAGTGTCCTTATAAACAGGCGCCCCGTCCGGCAAAAATAGACTCTCTTGAGAAAAAAGCTCTTTAAGAAAAGACGTTATCGCGACGTAGGCCTCCATTTGCTTCTCGGTGCCACTTCCTAGATAATGCTCAAAAAACCTGTCGAGCCTCTCAAGAAAATATTCGTCATAAATCGCTTCTCTTCCCTTAAGAGCTAACTCAAAGCTTTCCCCTCTTTTTTGTGCAAATTCGAGGGCTCTGTGCGCCTTCAGTATCAACCCGACCTGTCCCTGCTTAGCGTTTGCCAAACGTGCACCGTCAGTGCTCAAGAATGCGATAAATTCATCTCCTGAAGCCGTTTCAACTAAATTGGGAATTTCGTCTAATCCATCCAGCTCATTTTTTTCAGCGTCATCGGCAAACAAAACTTTTTCAAGGAGTCGTCTTAGTGAAGGGTTTTTTGCCCCTACATGAGTCAAAATTGTTTCGACAGTAGCCCTATCAGATCCCCTTGGATCCGGAAGATGCGCGGCGATGTCCAAGGCTTCTTTCAAAACACCTTCAATAGGTTTTTCTGTGGCTGCTTCGGCAATAGCTTGCGCTCTACGGATAGCCTCCCCTCTTCTATTCTTGTGTGACAGCTCTGTCCCAGAGCGTCTAAATGGCTTAGGTATCGGTTTTGCTTCAATGGGTTTTGAAACAGGTGGTACCACCACAGGTTTCGGCGCAGAAACCACAACAGTCGGAGGTATCAACAGAGCGGGTTCTGTTGGAACAACAGGCTCAACGGCAACCGGCTCCACCGCAATGGGTTCAGGCCGTGTCAACGCTTTGAGCTCTTCATTGCTCAATTCAGTAGGGGCATCAGTAGGAGCAGTTAGCTCTCCGGGAGGTGTCGGGGTCTCGATGACTTCATCCGTTATAGGCGAAATCACTTCGACTGGTTCTGGTGTCTCAATAATCGGGGTCTCTGCTGGAATCACGGTTTCAACTTCGGCTGTGGAAGACACCTCCACAGGAGCCGACAAATCAGCGGTGGACTCAGGTTGAGAGGACTTCTTAGGTCTTGTGGGCCGTCTATCCGAATGGACAATCTGGACATAAGTCTTAAGTCTCTCCCCTTCACGACCCATGACTGAAGGGACCACAATCGTATTCAATTTTTCTCGAAGGCGATTAAACGCATCGACAAAATAATCATAATAATTAAAAGTATTATCCGTTCCCTCTTTTTCGAACACCCAAGTCGGGTCATATCCCTCAAGCTCGGAGAATCTTTCTTCTTCGATTAATTTCCTCCAAGGCTCTGTCGTCTTCTCGATATCATTGAGCATATCTTGCATTCTCCGCAGTTGCTCTAGCGTGTAGCTTGGCTTATCCGAAAAAACCTCGAGTCTTTGTAGAGAATGCTCAAACATATCCATCACCCGACTGTGATTGCGCCAACTGTTACGATTGGGAGGCGTCTTCACCATATTAAGGATCTCCTGCTGGGTGTAAATATTGCCAAACATTTCAAAATGAGTGATCCGAAATGGGTCTTGTTTTTTAGTTTCCTTGTC
>CAZCDB010000083.1:0-4497 GCA_964497635.1 uncultured Planctomycetia bacterium
CGCATGATGAAGGGGGGAGCCCTGGAGGGTGGCATGCCGCTCTGGAAACACAACGCCAACATCCTTCTGACCGCTTTTGAAAATGTGGTGTTGGGGACTTATTTGACCGAGTTTCACTCCGGATTTCGCGCGTACAGCGCTCGTCTTCTGCGCACCATCAACCTCGAAGCTAACTCAGACAATTTTGTATTTGATACCGAGATCATCGTCCAGATTTTAGCCAATCATTTCAAAATCGAAGAAGTCCCCATCCGCACCCGCTACTTTGAAGAAGCATCCTCCATCCGTCTCTGGCCCAGCATCGTCTACGGCCTTGGAATCTTAAGGATCATGCTGGAGTATACCTTGCATTCCAACACCTTCTTCAAAAACAAAAAATACGACCCTCTTCCTAGAAAAGAATAGTCTATCTTCGCGCATCTGAGCGCTGAGACTCTCAACTCGTTTATTCTTTTTATTTTCTCTGTTGCCGTGACTTCGCTCATAAGTCGAGAGAACTCTCGGCCTATTGGCCGAAAAAGGCTGTGTAAAAGGCGTTGCCCTCGGCCAACCGGCCGTCTCTCTTCGACTTATGATCGAAGTCACAAGCAGGCAAAAGAGAAAATAAAAAGAATAAACGAGTTGCACCCATCACGCTCTCCGGAAACCGATAAATTCTTTTAAATTTAGACCTTGAGCGCATCAGGATTTTAACCTGTCCCCAAACCAGCATTCGGGACCTGGTCCGGTTTTGCTGGTCCGGTTTTGTATGATCAAATCCGGTGTGTAGTATAGGAATTCGATACATTTTTATAGACACTCTAAAGGACGCATAATAGAATTGATACTATGATAAGAATCGGGAGGTAAAGTGCTTAGAAAATTTCTTATTGTCCTTTTTTTGGTTCTTATTTGCTCCCCCGCATTTTTATTGAATCTTTGCGCTGAGGATGTCAATATCTCGACTTATTATCCTTCGCCTTATGGAAGTTATCGCAATCTGAATCTGGATGATTTAGGAGGTGGAGTTCCCGCTCAAAGTGGTTCTATTGCTATCCGCCGATCGTCTACAAATCACTTAGGCTCTCACATCGCCTTTTTGAGGGATGGTGCAGGCGATATTATGGGAATGGGGTATGAACAAAGCTCGGACACTTTTGGTTTTGGAGCTGGCACTTTAGGAGTTTTTACTCCAACTCTTCTTTCCATTGATTCGTTTGGTAGAGTTGGCATTGGTACTAACACTCCAGCAAGCAGACTCCAGGCGATAAGCACTGACACTTCAGCAAATACCACTACCGACATCCTTCGTATCACTCATAATGGGACCGCTGCAACGATTCCCACCGTTGATTTTGGCACAGGTTTTGTTTTTTCGGGAAAATCCTCAACTAGCAATGACCAAGACATGGCCAGAATCCAATCTACCTGGGTTAGCGCCAATCATGCTACGAGGGCCTCGAATTTGCAATTTCAAACAAAAGACGATGGGATTTCAGATCTTCAGACTCACATGACCCTCGGCAGTTCCGGTCTTGATGTTTCTTCGGACGGTGGGTCTATTCTTATTCCCCGCAAAACGACCAGTGGGGATCCCACAGGAACCCCCGGGATGATTTATTACAACGCTTATAATAATAAATTTCGTATGTTTCAAAATACTCAATGGGTGGATATGGTTGGTGGGGCTGGGACGGAAATTATTGTTTCGCGTTCGGAGGTGCATGTTATTCCTGCGAGCAATACAAGTTGGTATGATGGAAATGAAATTGGAGCCGAAGTGCTTCAATTCTCCGTTGGAGCTAATGAGACGTGGCAGTTTGAAATTTCTCTTCTTTTTCACGACAATGCTTCACCAGATCCCAAGGTTCGGCTCACGGGACCCAATCTTGCTGGAGGAGGATGGATCAGCGCGATGATGACTTGTTTGTTTTCCAACCCTACACTTTTTACGATACCGACTGCCTATTCCACCATGTATCTCGATGCTTGGAATGATGTTTTGACGGCTGATATCGGAGGAGCTGCTAGTTATGTTCACCAATACGTATTTAAGGGGGTGGTGAAAACCGGTAGCACCTCAGGGTTTGTGAGATTGCAATACGGTAATCGCGTCAGCAGTCCTGTAACTCAAGAAGTTCTACCCGGATCGTATCTTATAGCTCGTAAACTATCTTAAATAAACCTTCCTACAGAAGTTCCTTAGCCAAAGCGAAGTACCGAAAAAACAAAAAATACGACCCTCTTCCTAGAAAAGAATAGTCTATCTTCGCGCATCTGAGCGCTGAGACTCTCAACTCGTTTATTCTTTTTATTTTCTCTGTTGCCGTGACTTCGCTCATAAGTCGAGAGAACTCTCGGCCTATTGGCCGAAAACGGCTGTGTAAAAGGCGTTGCCCTCGGCCAACCGGCCGTCTCTCTTCGACTTATGATCGAAGTCACAAGCAGGCAAAAGAGAAAATAAAAAGAATAAACGAGTTGCACCCATCACGCTCTCCGGAAACCGATAAATTCTTTTAAATTTAGACCTTGAGCGCATCAGGATTTTAACCTGTCCCCAAACCAGCATTCGGGACCTGGTCCGGTTTTGCGGTTTTGGTCCGGTTTTTTAAGTCGGAGGGGGGAAGTTGGTTGACCAAAAACACTTTGTGTTGGACTCCCAGGCCGGCGATCGCATGTGTTCCTCGCAGGGAGAGTCCAGCCATTGCCTATCGTCCGCAATCCGCCGCTCAGGGTCCAAACGACCGAGAGGAATACGTGCGGTCGCCGAGCACCTCAGAAGGTTTGATGGGCCCCGCCGCCGCACTTTTAAGCAATTATTTTTGTGTGAGGTACTCGATCAAGTCGCGGGTGGAGACGACGCCGATGGGGGTGTTGCCGTCTAGGACGGGGACGTGTCTGAATTTGCCGATCGACATCTTATGTAGGGCGTAGGAAAGGGGGTCGTTTTTGTCCAGGCATTCGGGTTTGGGGGTCATGATGCGGCTGACTGGGTACGAATGAAGATCTTTTTCCTTCACGACACCGGCGACTTTTAAGAGAATGTCGCGGATGCTGGCGATGCCTAGGAGGTGTTTTTGGTCGTCGCAGATGAGCACGCAGCCTTTGGTGGGGAGGGCTTGCATGCGCTCGATCACTTCACCGACGGAAGTATCCAGCTTCACAATGATCGGGGGAACCTTGGAAATAAAATCCGAGAGCTTCTCGGTCATGATTTTTTTCTGAAGCTTGTCTTTGGAAGGCTGGGGCAAGTCCTTTTGCATAAAGGAATGAAGGCACTTGTCGCAGTGATCACTGCCGAGAATGTTTTCGTGACCGCAGTAGGGGCATTTGAAGTTGGCCATTATTTTTTCTCCACCACCCAGGTTTCTTCGTAGAGCAGTTTTTTAAGATCCCCCGGACCTTTTTTCTCAATTGAGGCGCGGACTTGATTGTCGAGCATGTCGTTGTAAGTCGGTTTCTCAATGGAGCGAAACACGCCGAAGGGGACTGGCATTTCGGGGTATTCCATCTGGGTCAAAAGATATGCGTAATTGGGGGATTCTTCGTTTTCATTATGAACGATAAGATTTTTGGCTTCCTCAGGGTTTTGGGCTAGATCGACGATCTGGGTGCCAAAGCCGCTGACCTTGATGCCCTTGTCTTTATTTTTTCCAAAAATGAGGGGCTTGCCATGCTCCAGATAAAGCGCGCGGTCATCGCGGTTTTCGCGGCCGGTGATGGGCACATGGGTGTCTTTGTTGAAAATGATACAGTTCTGATAGATTTCCACAAAAGACACACCCTTATGCTTCATGGCTTTGGCCAGGGTCGCGCCCATGTGGCGAGGATCGCTGTCCACGGTACGTGCCACAAAAGTCGCCTCGGCGGCGATCGCAGTGCAAAGCGGATTGATGGGATAATCGATGCTGCCATCGGGAGTAGACTTGGCCACCTTGCCTTGTTTGGAGGTGGGGGAATACTGGCCCTTGGTCAGACCGTAGATTTCGTTGTTGATCAAAATAATATTGAGATCAATATTGCGGCGAAGGGCGTGGATCAAATGGTTGCCGCCGATGGAGAGTCCGTCGCCGTCGCCTGTGATGACCCAGACGGTCAGGTCGGGTCGTACACATTTTAAACCTGTCGCGATGGAAGGCGCGCGGCCGTGGATGGTGTGGAAGCCGTAAGTGTTCATGTAATAAGGAAAGCGGCTGGAGCAGCCGATGCCTGAAATAAAAATATGATTTTCCCGCGTGGTTGTCGTGTGATCAGCCAATGTTTTTTGCATGACAGAAAGGATGGCATAGTCGCCACAGCCGGGGCACCAGCGCACGTCTTGCCCGGAGACAAAATCATCCTTGGTGTAGTGAAGGTGGTCAGGTTTTACCAGGGTTGCTTGATCCATTAGAGTAGGGCCTCAATTTTATCTTTAATTTCTTTAATTTTAAAAGGTTGTCCGGAAACTTTGTTGAAACCCACGCAGTGAACCCCTTCGTATTCACCGCGGATCATGACGATGAGCTGCCCCATATTTAA
>CAZCDB010000084.1:0-4476 GCA_964497635.1 uncultured Planctomycetia bacterium
ACAACTCAGCCCCAAAGTCAGAAAGGATATGATCAATAAAGTCAATCTACCCCTTGAATCCGCTCTCCAAGTCAGGGGCGCGGTCAAGCACCAGGAAGTACAAACCTATCTTGACTCAGATAGTTACAAACATATTGATAATGACAAGCGTTTTTCGTCTTTGATAGGCAAAATTCTAGAATTAGGATTGAAGCTTGGATCTTTGAATCCACAAAATGTATACACAGCTTTGCCAAAGGCTGTGAAAACCACGTTAACATATCCTAGAAAACCTCAAGGAGCGAGGCTTGCAACCCAAAAGCTCCAAGAACTGGTGGATCTTGGAAGTCTGGACGAAGCCACCCTTCGAGTGCTGGTCCGGGCGGTGGTGGAAAAATCTTTTGCGCAAGGTGCGCGGTTTGCGCTGTTGACTCGCCTGATCAATTCTTCGACGCTTGATTCGGAGGGTTTGGAGAAGATTGCGGATCTTTCCTTTAATGGAAACAGGCTTATTTTTCACTACGCGGATGGGCGAGAGCTTCCCCTGCTCATTCCACGTGCCTTCTTGGATCAGGCTCGGATGGATGCTCGGCAGGCACCCAGTGAGGGGCTCTCTCCATTGGATCAGCGGTCTTTTGCTCTGGCGGCGCAGGCGATAAAAGCGCGTTTTGACAGTCAAAAGTTTTTTGCCGGAAGCGATTCGACGAGTCCGCGTGTTTTTTTGGTGCCAGAATTTAACGCGCCGGATTTCCAAAAAACAAAACTAAAACAGCTTCTTAATTCTTATGTCGAATTTTTGCAGTCAGGGTCCAAACGTCAGATTACTCTACACTTTTTAACCAAAGAAGACCTGTTTTTGTCCGCTCAAGAGCTTCGCCACCGCTTTGAAATCACCGAGGACACCCAAGTCAAAGTGTTTGCCAACTTGGAGGGCGAGGGGATCGCGGATCTTGTCGGCCGACTAGATGCCGGTATCGCTTCGATGCCTGACATCAAAATCCAAGGCAAGCAAGTCCAAACCGCCAACTTTCTTCTAGCCTTTGCTCTGGCAGATATTGCCGCAGACGTCGACGGGGAAGACGAGGACAAAATAGGTCAGCTTGCCAACGACGAAGCGGTCCAAAACATTTTGAGAATGATCTACGGTCGTGAGCTGGACCAAGAGACGCGTGTTACGATTGTCAGCGGTTTTGTCCGCTATCAGCAAAATCAAAAACAAACCCTCATCGAGTTTGCCCTGCCTCTCCTCCGAAGCTTGCTAGTGGATGAGCTTTTTGCCGGGCTTCAACTGGCCAAGATCGCCGTCGGCTCCGCCGCCTAACCTCCATTTATTTAGAGGAAAATCGGGCCGCTATCCGCTAGAATACAATGGAATCAGTGGTTGGAATAAAAACGGATCGAATCAAAACAAGGGGGTTTCCGTGTTTAAAGGGATCACGTTATTGGCTTTGTTGTTTGGATATAAGATTTTTGTTGAGGCTAGCAAAGAAAAGCAGGAAGAGCATCGGACGTTTGGGCGCGCAATTGCGGTGCTAGTGATCACTTTATCACTGGCGATGCTTTTTATGGCGGGTTTACGATTTATTTGTAACTCAATTTGTTATCAGTCGTCCGCTTGTCCTATGTCCACCAAGATGTGCCGTGCCTGATCGAAAAACACGCACCATCCATGTTCGTGATCTAGCGATCGGAGGCGCTTCGGCGATCTCGGTCCAGAGCATGTGCGCCACGCACACGCAGGATATCGACGCGACCCTAGCCCAGATCCATCAGCTGGAGAAAAAAGGCGCGGATCTGATCCGCATCGCGGTGGACAACGCCAAGGATGTGGCGGCCTTGGCCCAGATTCGCAAGCAAACCAAAGCGCGCCTGGTGGTGGATCTGCAGGAAAATTTCCCTCTGGCTGAGTTTGTCGCCCCGCATGTGGATAAGCTGCGCTACAACCCCGGCCATCTTCATCATCTGGAAAAAAATCGTCCCATTGAGGAAAAGGTGCGCTGGCTTGTATCGATTGCCAAAAATCACGGGATTGCTTTGCGCGTGGGCGTCAACTGTGGATCCGTAGCTCCGCATTTTCTTGAAAAATATCCCGGGGATCACGTGAAGGCGATTGTCGAGAGCGCCGCCTGGCACTGTGGGCTTTTGGATGAGATGAAATTTACCGAGTACGTGGTTAGCTTGAAAGACTCGGACCCTCGCAAAGTCGTCGAGTGCAACAAGCAATTTTCTTTGCGCAGACCTGATGTGCCGATCCATCTAGGGGTCACGGAGGCAGGACTTTTGCCGGATGGGGTGATTAAGACGCGTTTGGCGTTTGAACAGCTTATCCCTCTGGGAATTGGGGATACGATTCGTGTGTCTTTAACACTTCCCAATGCCGAAAAGTCCGAGGAGATTACTTGGGGCCGTCAGATTTTAAAAAATATTGAAGCAGGGCAATTTATTTCGGTGCCTGATTTTGGAAAAGGTCTCAATATCATTTCTTGTCCTTCGTGTTCACGCGTCGAAAACGGAGATTTTGTAAAACTAGCTCAAGAGGTGAAAGCCATGACCGCTTACGCCAAAGAGCATCAGCTGACCATAGCGGTGATGGGTTGCCGTGTCAACGGACCCGGCGAGACAGATGATGCGGACTTGGGTGTCTGGTGTGGGCCCAGCACGGTGACGCTTAAGAAAAAATCCGATACGATTGGCTCCTACCGCTACAACGAAGTATTGCCGATTCTAAAAAACGAGCTCGACCAGCTTCTTTCTGTGATAAAATAAAAAGATTATGACCAATCAAAAATTTACAGTCCGTAGAGCCCCTTTTTCTTTGTCTGGCGACTGGGTCGTCATGGCTTGGATTGCTTTGATGCACATCGGAGCCTTAGCCGCTTTTTTTACTTTTAGCTGGAAAGGGGTGGTGGTGATGCTCATCCTTTGGTGGTTGACCGGGGGAGTGGGGATTTGCCTCGGGTATCATCGTTACTTTACCCATCGTAGTTATGCGATCTCCAAGCCGCTGGAATATCTTCTGGCGATTTTTGGCTGTATGGCAGGAGAGGCGGGGCCGATTGGTTGGGTGGCGGCTCATCGTGTGCATCACACCTACTCCGATCTTGAAGGAGACCCTCACAGTCCGCTTCAGGGATTTTTTTGGTCGCACATGGGTTGGCTTTTTGGACGCGAGACCTTTTTAACAGATTTTGAAAAATACAAACGCTACGCGCCGGACATGGTGCGAGACCGGTTTTTGGTTTTTCTAGATCACTACCACATTTTGCCGTCACTGGCTTTGGCGGGGGTGCTTTATGCGCTTGGAGGCTGGCACTACATCGTCTGGGGGATGTTTGTGCGATCGGTGATGGTGTATCATAGCACTTGGTTTGTTAATTCAGCGTCCCATGTTTGGGGATATCGCAGCTACCAGACAACCGATCAGTCGCGCAACAATTGGTGGGTGGCTCTTTTGACTTTTGGGGAGGGTTGGCACAACAATCATCACGCGTTTCAACGCTCCGCTCGTCATGGGCTCCGTTGGTGGGAAATTGATGTCACCTATATGACGATTAAATTCTTGTGGATATTTGGTTTGGCTTCCGACATCCATCTTCCTGTCAAAGAAGACGCTCGTGGGGTTGTCATCCCGGTGGGTGACCCCAACGCAAAGCCTGAAGCCCTTGGACGCACGTACATCACTCGTTAAAAATCGGAGACGGATATGAAAAAAATGTTTTCGTGGTTGTCGATGATGGCGGTCATTGTTTTGGTATCCGGAAGTTTTTGTTTGCCGGCGCACGCGGCTGTTTCACCGCGTCCAGATTTGGATGATCGTATCATTCTCGCGGATTATGTTCTTGGGGAGATTATGCTTTCTCCGGATCAGAGCATTCCGGAAGAACTTTTGGCCAAATGCAAAGCGATTGCCATTTATCCCAATGTTCTTAAAGGGGGGTTTATTTTCGGCGCGCGTTTCGGCAAGGGAATTGTGGTAAATCGTGATGAGAAGACAGGGCAGTGGAGCCCGGTGGCTTTTTCGACGATCGGCGGGGGCAGTTGGGGGCTTCAGATTGGTGGCTCCGCGACGGATTTGGTCCTGCTGATCATGAACGAAGAGGGCATGAGAAGCCTCCTTGGGAATAATTTCACCCTCGGCGCCGACGCTCAGGTGGCGGCGGGTCCTGTCGGTCGCGAGTCACGGGCTTCGACAGATTTGTTTTTAAAAGCCGGGATTTTTTCTTACTCGCGAAGCCGGGGGCTTTTTGCCGGTGTGGCGCTGGACGGTGCGGTGTTGACTCAGGACAATGCGTCCAACAGTGCTTATTATGGAAAGAGCGTGACGTCGCGGGATATTCTTTTGGGCAATGCCGTGATGCCGCAATCTTCTTCTCAGGAGCTGTTACAGCATTTGACGGAGTACTCAACCCGCTGGTCCGGTCGCGTGGCGGGGAAGAAGTAGCTCGCGGCGGCATTGATAGCCGCCTTGTCGCAGCTTATTTGGAAGAAAAGATTTAG
>CAZCDB010000085.1:0-4458 GCA_964497635.1 uncultured Planctomycetia bacterium
GACTCTGGAATGGCGGGAAGCAGTTTTTTAGCCCAGGCTAAATTGTTTTGATTGCGACTTTCAATTTTAAATCGTCCATTGAAGGCGGAGAGGGCTTCAGGAGCCGCATATGAAAACTCTTGAAATACTAGACACAAAATTAGCGTCAGGGCAGTGAGTTTTAGAAATAAATTTTTACTTTTCTTTTTCATAGACTAAGTTTTAACAAGTAAAGACTATATGGGCTTTGGGGTTTCTTATTTTGGAAGTATGCCTGAGAATGGCTCGAAAGGCAAACCGCTGACTGCCTAAAAATTAGGGTCTGATAATCGACAAAAAACTTAGATATTTAGTCTGATTTGGCCTAATATTTGATGCTAACCCGGTATTTCAAAACCACTTCCGATTTCTTGGCCACTGGGATATTAAAACGCGCTGAAAACGCATCTTCTTTTTGGTGGGGATGACTGGATGAAATGATTTTCCACTGAGACGAAAAAGGCTCCACCAAAGAAATCACCACATCCTCTTCTTTACGGTTTTTGAGCGTGATCTCCCACTCGGATTCATGCGTCCGGTCGGAGGTGATCCGATAATCCGTCTGTTTTCTTTCGCAAACCAGATCAAATGCCTCCCCCACTCGTAGCCGTACTTTCTCTCCTTCCGGCGTATGGGAAATGCTATCTTCTCCGGCAAATTGCTCGCTTCCATCCGTGTCTTTTTTATACAACCGAATCGTTCCCGCGGGCAGAGGCATGCCGAGATTATTTTCTTTTTTATTTAAAAAAGTAATAAACACATTGATCGCTTGCTTGGGATCTTGAGAATACTGACTTTGATAAAAATAAGTCTGGGCATTCACCCGATATTCTTTGACCGCCTTGATACCGCTGGCTTCCAAAAGGCTAATCTGCTTGGTCTGGTTGTTTTTGATCGTCGTGCGGCGCTGTAAATCATAAATATGATATTCAAAAAAAGATTTTTCCTGAAACTGCGGAGCCGCCGCATCGGCTACCATCATCGCCCGCGCCGCATAAACCTTCTCCTGAAGGTAAGGTTGCTCGACACGATTCACATTTCCGGCGACAAGCTTGAGCCGCGCTTGCTCATAAGTCGCACCACTTTTGTTGTCCAGTGTCACCCACCCCGACAGATCCATCGTCTTATCATCCCCACCCAAGACCGCCACGTAGTCTGCTTTCCACCCAATGTTGCTGGTTAGATACGAGACTTCAATTTTCTGCTCGGGCTTGCCTGTATTTTCATAGAACCAGGTCAACGTCGGACGCGAAATCAGATTGTTGGGAATCTCCGGGACAATTTTATGGCCGGGATGCCCCAGATAAATCTCCTCGTTGATTTTAAAAATCTGCGCTTCACTGCTTAACACTGTCGCCTCGACTAGGCTTTGGCGATCGCGATCTTCATTCCAAGTGACCAGCTTGATTTTTTTGCCCACATATTTATCGAGTACTTTTTCTTGGCTCATCAGATCATACTCGTAATTTTGTTCCAAAACTTGTAAAGACTTTGCGTCGTCGAGTGATCGAACATGGACTGTTTCCGGCATGATAAAAGATGCCACGTCCATAAAATGCAGCTCCCCCGTCTTATCCGAAAAATTTACATTTCTTTGATCTTTAACCAGCGCCAGATTGCTGTTGTAAACCGTGAGCGCCACATCGGATTGGTCTTCAAGCGTGCTGGAAATAAAAGAATCTGCCGCAAAAGAATCAGAGATCAAAAACAACGAAAAAAAAGTCGCCAAATAAATAAAATGCTTCATCGCAAAACCTCCATCAAATAATCTTTCCCAGTTGAACACCCAGTCGGTAAACGATAAAACCTACCCCTACGCTTAAAATCACATTGAGCACCGCCGGACCCAATTGCCGATCATCCAAAAGACTGCCGGTTTCCAGCATAAAAGTCGAAAACGTCGTAAACGCACCGCAAAAACCGGTCATTAGAAAAATACGCGCATGGGGTCCTAGAGACATCTTTTCTTCGGCAAGCATACTCAAGAAACCGATCAAAAAACAACCCGAAAGGTTGACAAACAATGTACCGTAAGGAAAGCCGGTCCCAAAATTTTTAGCGGCAGATTCTGCCAAAAAGTATCTAGAAAAACCTCCAGCAAGACTGCCGATGGCAAGGTAAAGAAATTTGGTCAATGAGGGAGCTCCCTATTCAGTTCTAGTAGGAGTTGGCGCCCTTCGCTGCGCATGCCCTCATGGCCTCCGGCCATTCGGCATTGCTCGCTCCGGGTCGGCCAGCCGCTTCATCGATGGAATTGCGACAGTCCACTGGACTGTCGCTTTTATCAACATCAGGGCGATGAAGCTCCTGTTCAACTCCTACTGGGCACTGTAAAAAACTATGTGCCCAGTAGGAGTTGAACCTACAACCTTCTGATCCGTAGTCAGATGCTCTATCCAATTGAGCTATGGGCACAAAAATTAGTGCCTAAAATATACCAAATTTTAGGCTTAGTGTCTTGGTTTTTACCGTAGGGCTTCCGGTCTTAGATATTCCAGATTTTCTTGGCGTATTCCTTCACCATGCGGTCGGTGCTAAAAAAGCTGGCTTCGCCGATGGCATCGATCATTTTACTGATCCACTCGGAGTTGTAAGAAACAACTCCTTTTTGATTGGTTTGGTAATACAAGGTGATTACTTTTTCCAACATTTCATAGAGAAGTGCAGAATCTTCTTTTAACTTCAAATTTTTCTCATCCCCCACTTCGGTGCCGTGGTGTTCCCAGCCAAAAATCCAGCCCAGGTTTTTATCAGCCGCCTCAACCACCCAGCCGTCCAAGGTAGAAAGTTGCAACACCCCGTTTAAGATCGCCTTCATCCCGCTGGTTCCCGAAGCTTCAAACGGTGGAAGGGGATTGTTCAGCCACACGTCGACGCCAGAAGATAAAAGTTTTCCAAAATAAGTATCGTAGTTCTCCAGCATCATGACGCGAAGAAGCTTGGTCTCTTTTTCAAGAGAGTCGATGGCAGAGAGCATTTCGTTGACATAAGTAAACCCGAGATTGTCTTTGGGATGCGCTTTGCCGGCAAATACGATCTGGATCGGACCCACACGACGCGACAAATCAATCAAACGCTGGACATCCTGCAAAATAAGCCCCGGACGTTTGTAAGAGGCGATGCGGCGGGCCCAGGCGATGGTAAAAACATCCGGATCCATTTTCCAGTGACTGAGTTTCTGGCAAAGACGGATTTTATTGGCTTGATGCGCCTGCCAAAGTTTTTTTCTAAACTCAAGATCTTTGCCCAGAGACCGAATCGAGGCCAGAGCGCTTGCATCCTGGGCCCACCCACGAGTGGCTCCTTGAGCCCCCAACAGATCCTCGATCGAGCGGGAAATCCAGGTAGGCGTATGCACACCATTGGTGATCGCTTCAATCTTATCTTTAAACTGGGGAAACTGAAGCCTGGTCACTTCCCCGTGTTTTTGGGCCACGGCGTTAACGTGAGAGCAAGTCTTCATCGAAAATTCGGTCAGATTGATCAGATCCGCGTGATCCGTATCTTGGCCGTACTCTTTTAGCAGATTAAAATCCTCATCGCGTAGAAAATGTTCGAGCATTTTTTTAGGAAAACGGTCATGCCCGGCCGCCACGGGTGTATGGCAGGTATAGGCAAAATGTTTTTTAAGCTCTTCAAGCTCAACATCGTTGAGCTTCCGAGCCTTTTCGACAAAAGCCAGGGCCGCATGCCCTTCATTGAGATGATAGGTATCGATGGAATAACCAAGCTCCGTCAAAGCCGCCGCCCCACCCAAACCCAAAATCATGCGCTGAAGTGCCTTCCACTCAGTGTTGTCACTGCGGTAAAGCTGTCCGGTCAACTGCCGCACAAAATCAGAATTTTTATCGATATCGGAGTCTAAAAGAATCAAAGGAATCACATGGCTTTTATCGAAACTGTAGACAAAATATTTCCACAATCTTAGGTGAATTGTCTCTTTCTTGAGCTTGATCTGGACATGTTTTTCAAGCGGCACAAGCCCCGGGTAATTCCATGGATCCCAGTCCGTCTCTTCGGGAATCTGCCCATCTTTAAACCAAAAATTTTGCTTAAAATACCCTTTGTTCCAAAGAATCCCCACTGCCACCAGCGGCAGCTTGCGATCCGCGGCGCTTTTAAGCGTATCTCCCGCCAAAACCCCCAAACCCCCGCTGTAGATCGGCAAGTCGATCCGGTGATCCACCTGCACCGAGAGATAGTAATCCATCGCCCGCATGTTGGAAAATAAATGATGATCGGGGGAAAGATTTTTGGCCGGGAGGGGCTTGTGGCTTTGAAATACATTGTAAGTGTTGGTCGAGAGCCCATACTCCATCGAAAAATAGCCGATCGAGCGCGAGTTAGGATCCAAGAGCGTTTTTTCCGCTCTTAAAAGAGGCTCCATCGGAAAACCAAAATAACTATCAGCGGTGATATCCTGAGCAAAATAGGACTGAA
>CAZCDB010000086.1:0-1375 GCA_964497635.1 uncultured Planctomycetia bacterium
TAAGGGAGGGCTTGAGATGACTTCCAAGGTTCGGGTGTTTTTAGTGGAAGACAGCGAGGATGACAGGCTCATCGTTCGCGACGTATTAGCCCAGAAGGGCGGTTATCATCTTCGCTGGGCTGCTGATTTCTCCAGTGCTCTAGAGAGCCTACAAACAGAATCTTGTGATGTCATTCTGCTCGATCGAGGCTTACCCGATATTCAAGGTGTTGAAAGCATCCAAAAGCTCAAAACCATTTTTCCTTTGATTCCGATTGTGATATTGACTGGGTTGGAGGATGAGATGGAGGGGCTTAAGGCAATCCATGAAGGGGCACAGGATTACCTGATGAAGCAAGGGCTGACAGCCAGTCTTTTGACACGCTCGCTCCGCTATGCGATTGAGCGCAAACACCTGGAGGAGAAGTTAAAAGAAGCACTGAGAATCAAATCAGATTTTATCTCCGTCGTTTCGCATGAGCTCCGAACTCCACTGGCCATCATCAAAGAAAGTGTTGCCATCGTTGAGGATGGTTCCGCTGGGCCCATCAATCCTGAGCAGAAGAAATTTTTAAATAATTCCAAGAGGAGCACGGACCGTCTGACGCGCTTGATCAATGATGTCCTAGATTTTCAAAAATTAAGATCCGGGAAACCGGTGGTCCAGAGCACGGAGAATGATCTCAATCGTTTGGCAGAGGAGATTCAGGAGGACTTTGCGCCTACGCTCAGAAACAAGAAGCTTCAATTGATCCTGGATTTAGACCCGAACCTTCCCCGTATTTTTTGCGACCGTGATAAGATCATCCAGGTGTTAACCAATTTGGTGGGGAACGCTGTGAGGGTGACGGAAAAAGGGAAGATCACGCTAAAAACACAGCTTCTTAAGCAGGCCGTCCGTGTTTCGGTCGAGGATCATGGGCCCGGGATCCGAGAAGAGGATTTTCCGAAGCTATTTATCGCTTTTAGCCAGTTGACCTCTGAGCAGGAAAGGGTGCAGGGCAGCACAGGTTTGGGTTTGGCCCTATCCAAGGAAATTGTCGAGGCGCATGGAGGGACTATCGGCGTAGAATCTGTTTATGGTCAAGGGGCGACATTTTATTTTGACCTGCCGTATGATAAGTCCTTACCTAGAGGAGGCTCTCATGGATGAGATGAATACGATCCTGGTGGTGGAAGATGATGAGGCATTGTCCGCGATTTTGGATAAAAGACTCACGGGCGCGGGGAAGCGAGTTTTGCACGCTGGCAATGGCGCGGAGGCTTTCAAAAAAGCAAAAGATTTGAACCCGGATCTAATTTTAATGGATATCTCGATGCCTATCATGAACGGGATCCAGGTGAAAGCCAAGCTTAACTTCAATCAAGAGACGGCTCGTATCCCTGTGATTTTTCT
>CAZCDB010000086.1:1475-4319 GCA_964497635.1 uncultured Planctomycetia bacterium
GACAAGGTGCTTCGAGAGGTGGCTTCTCGGATGCAGAGTGTGATTCGCAGGCCGGATATTTTGGCGCGGTACGGGGGGGATGAGTTTGTGATTCTTTTTGCAGAGTGCGACCAAGAGAAAGCCGAGCACGCACTTGTGCGCTTAAAAGCGGCTTTGCAGGAGTTGTCGGTCTGGCTTCCCGAAGCCAAGGAAACAATTCATATTTCTTTGAGCGCCGGAGTCGCTGCTTACACCCCCGAGATTTTGGAAGCGACACAACTTTTTGAGATTGCAGACCGCAATATGTACAAAGACAAAGCGGCTCAACGATGAAGATGCGACCCCAACCTTCTGAAAATAAAAAAGTCCTGGTGATCGAGGACAATCAAGAGATCGCAAGCGTTCTTACCAAACGCCTTCAGATGAAAGGGTATCAAGTCCGATGGATAAGCAGTGGTCTTGACGCCGTTGAAATGCTGATGAAAGAAGGAGCTCCTCATGCGATTATTTTGGACCTCATGATTCCGGGGCGCTCAGGGCTAGAGCTTTTGGATACAATTCAGGTGCAGTGGGGAACGGCAAAATTGTTTGTTTTTTCTGCCTATCAGAATTATGAAAGTTCTGTTTTGCATGGAATGACGGAGGGGTTTTTTTTGAAAAGCGAAGGCGTGGAGCCGCTTCTAACTGCTTTGGAGAAGTCGTTAGAGTAGCAATACTTAGTTATGCTTAAAGACGCTTAGTTATATACATTTAATTGTGTTGATTAGAAGTTCCATCTGTTGTACACTTATAAGTAAGATTAAACAAATGAATAAATTCATTGGTATCTTAACGATGGTTTTAGCCACTGGGTTCTTGAGTGTTCCCGGTTTTGCTGCTATTGAAATTTCTAGTGGTGGCACCCTTACCGAGGTGGCTCCCAACACCTACCAAATTGATGCGACTTCGGCAGATCAAAATGCCATCATTGAATACAGTGTTTTTGATGTGCTTGAAAATGAAACAGTAAATTTTAATCAAGCTTCTTCTTCGCTCACTTGGCTTAATCGTGTCAACTCTCAGACCGCTTCGCAAATTTCCGGCAACATGAACGCGGTGGGAAATATTATTTTTTCAAATACTTCCGGAATTTTTATCGGACAAAATTCTAACATCCAAACTTCTTCCGCAATTTTTACAACGCATAACATCTCTAATGAAGATTTCTTGGCGGGCAATCTTGTATTTCGTGAAACAACAGATTTGCTAAAAGCGCAAAGAGCCAACTTGATCAACCAAGGAACTATCAGTGCTGATAAATATGTCGCGCTTATCGGCAACACGGTAGCCAATCAAGGAACCATTCAAGTACCTGTTGGGACAGTGGCGCTAGCGGCGGGCAAAGTGGTCACGGTGGGTGTAATGTCCAACAATCTTATTTCCATCGGTATCGATGAGAAGACGGCTACCGCAGTGCTGGATAGCCAGGGACGACCTATCACGGATCAGATTTCTCAAACGGGGACCTTGGTAGCCAACTATGTGGCGATGAAGGCCCAGGCGGCCGCCGGGCTTTATCAACATGCGGTGAATCAGGAAGGAATTATTCGGGCAACCAACATTGAGAGTCGTAATGGGATGATTGAGATTGTCGGGGATGGGGATGTGAAGGTCTCCGGGCGCCTTGAGACTGAAAATGGCACGGTTACGGTTCAGAGCACGGAAGGTCGTATAGAGGCCTCCTCCTTATATGCGAAGGGCGATGTGACGATGGTGGCGGCTGAGGCTAGCTCTATTGTCGATTTACAGGTGGATGGGACTTTGACTGTTGATGCTCCGGTGTTTGAAATCAAAGAAAACTCATATTTAAATGTTGAGTCGATTAATATAGCGGTTGAGTCAATTCTTAAAGCAAATGACTCAATAATTCGTGTTGAGAAGGATTGGACCAATTTTGGGAATTTTCAGGCGGATGAATCCTTGGTTCAATTTATTGGATCGGCTCCGTCTGTTATTAAGGGTGACAATATTTTCCATGATTTTCAAGTGATCGAAGACGCTAAGAGCGTCAGTTTTGAAGCGGGTCGAACTCAAGAAGTTCAGGGGACTTTAACCCTCAAGGGTTCTTTTGGGAAGCTTCTGAATATTCAGTCTACTTCGATTGCAACACCGGCGAACATCTCTCTTTTAGGTGATCATGAGATTGAATTTGTTAATTTGCAAGGAATGAGTATTTTATATAATCACGGACCCCCGGCGAGGGCTGCTCTATCAAAAAACTCTGGCAACAATCATGGTTTTATTTTTGATAATGTTGTTTTTACAGGTGCTTTTTCCTCGCAAATCTCTGATTTCCGTAACTGGAATGGGGGATTTGTTCCTTCTTTTGGTGATGTAGCCCGTTTTACCTCCTCCTCTCCAGATGCTGTGCTTGATGTAGACTCTCATTTTCAGTCCTTGGTGCTTGATTCTGACTTTTCTAACACCCTTCGCTTAAACGCCAATCTGACCCTTTCCGAAAATTTGGAAAATAATTCATTGGGGTTTGACCCGGGGATGTCAACGGTCAATTTTGTCGATGCATCAAGACCTTCTTTAATATTGGGTGAAAATACTTTCTATAATTTTGCATCCTTTACGCCTGATAAGAAGCTTTATTTTGAAACCGGTAAAACTCAAACGGTGTTAAACGAGTTTAATATTCAGGGTGAGGCGGGGCATCTGATTTGGCTACGATCAACGGCGTCCGCTTTAATTGGTGCCCAACCAATAGAACTATTGGATCCATTAACACAGTGGAAGCTTATCACCCGGACTGCCAATGTGCGGATGGTGTTCTTGGGGGATGCTCATAACGTGGGGTCTGAGCCCATCAAGGCTTTACCT
>CAZCDB010000087.1:0-4160 GCA_964497635.1 uncultured Planctomycetia bacterium
TTGGTAGCGGGGGTTGGATTTGAACCAACGACCTTTGGGTTATGAGCCCAACGAGCTACCAGGCTGCTCTACCCCGCGATATTTTTTAAAACTAAACACAAAAATCAAGGCTGCGATAGGTTTTGGATTATAGCACACACCCAACAGATAAAAACGGGTTATTTTAAATCAGGCTGCATCCCGGCTAGCCAGACGCTTGGGCCAACGTTGGGAGTATTGATTTAAGGTGTCAATGAGCTCCTGAGAGGAGGGCTTGATGGGTACTGCGTTGCTCATGTGCACATCCCCCGCCGCAACCTTTTTTCCATAATAAACTTTATCGGCTTCGTTGTCAGGTATCACCAGAGCTCCATTGAGAGCTACGCCGGCAAAAAGTCCACGACTGCGTGAATAAGACAAGATCATGGACTTCAAATAAAAGTCCGTTGAAATCTCAGAAGTACGTCCCACAGGCCCCATGGACACCGCAATATCGCCCCCCAGCGTAAATTTACTATTCAAGAGACTCTCGAGGCCTTTATTGTTCATAATGATCAGCACCAAGTCCGTCGCCTGAATTCCCGCTTGAAGCCCTGCACTGGCACCGGTAATGGTTGAAAATGTGACAGGTCCCCACTCCCCTGTTTTTTTCTCACGCTTCAAAACCACCCCTTTTCCATAGCGGCCGCCGATCAGAAAACCACCCTTCAGCACAAAAGGATAGATCGCAATCGCACGGCATTTGGACAAAAGCTCCTCAGGAATGCTCTGGTCAGGAGAGGCCATCATCTCAGTCAGCACTTGTTTGGCCTGGCGAATTAAACGGTCCTGCTCTACCGCTTCCTGAGCCAAAGCGACTGAAGGAAGGAGCAAAGAAAAAAGAACCGCCAGAACAAAAAACCTATTTTTTATCATGAAAAGAATTGCCCTTATGTTGAACCCACTGGGTCTTGCAAATGCTGTATGTTAGAATAGACTGCAAACGAGCGCAAGACAAATTGACATCACCCAACTTAACCCTCAATTATTTTGATTCATCCACTTTTCTGGGTCAACATCCAACGGAGGGGTTTTTTGCCCAAAAAGCGCTGTTGGGCCACTACAATGGGGCTGCCAAAATCCACATGATCGCACCGACTCCCCATGACTTGGAGGAAGACCAAAAAAGAAAAGAGAGCTTCTCTCTTCACTGGAAAAATTGGCGAGCTTGTCTGGATCTAGCCAAGACCAAGCCTGAAAAAACAGCGTTTCACACTTTCTTAAGAAAACCAGATGATTTTTTGGGCTTTATTTATGAGATCCCTAAGGAAATTCTCATCCAGTACTTTCACAGCTACCAAGCTTATCTCTGGAACAAAATCGTCGAGAGGGCTGCCACCCGAAAAAGTCCTTCGCAAGACTTCTTCAATCTAGAAATCCCCCTGTTTCATGAAAAATCAAAAATGCCCAATGCTTTTTTTCAAACGATAGAAGCCGAGGTTTTAGCAGAGGAAAAAATAGATCGTTTTCTTTTTGAAAAAACAAAATTTAGAAAAGTTCAATTCCGGCCAGGGCTCCGCCCTCTCCTCAAACCTTAGGATGCAGAAGACTTGGGTGCTCGATTTTCTTCCCGCACCACCTTGTAGACAATCTCGCCCTCTTTAGCTTTATTAAATTTCTCACGGGCGATTTTTTCGATATAAACAGGATCATCCCTTAGGAGTCGAAGCTCCTGCTCAAGGGAAGTGTTTTGGGTCTTGAGCCTGATAAGCTCTTTTTCCAGATGGTCGCTACGCGATTGCAAGTTTTGAATCTGAATAATTTTGGGCGTGATAAAAATGACATACAATACGCCCAAGAGCGCAAAAATAATAACCGTCGCCGACTTTTTGACAGCGGGCATTAAGGGTTAGATTCCGTACTTGGCTTTTTTGCCCAGCTCTTCTTCGATGCGTAGAAGTTGATTGTATTTGGCAATACGATCCGTGCGAGAGAGTGAGCCTGTCTTGATCTGGCCCGCGCCTGTGCCAACCGCTAAGTCCGCAATAAACGCATCTTCGGTCTCACCCGAGCGGTGAGAGGAAATCACGCCATACCCTGCTTTCTGCGCCATGCGAATGGCTTCCAGGGTTTCGGTGACCGTACCAATCTGATTGACTTTGATGAGGATCGCGTTGGTGGCCTTCATATCAATGCCCTTTTTCAAGCGCTCCGGGTTGGTGACAAAGAAATCATCGCCCACAATTTGAATCTTGCTTCCAAGCGCCTTGGTAAAACGCACATAGCCGTCCCAATCATTTTGATCTAGTCCGTCTTCAATGGAGTAAATCGGATACTTTTTAACCCATTCCGCGTACATCGCAATCATCTCATCCGCGGAGAATAGCTTGCCGGGATTGGATTTCCAAAATTTGTACCCTTTGCGGCCGCCCTCATCAAAAAGCTCAGAGGAGGCACAGTCCAAAGCAATGCGGATCTGACTCTGAGGCTTGTACCCCGCCCCCGCAATCGCTTCCATGATCACCGAGAGCGCTTCTTCATTGCCAAGATTAGGAGCAAAACCACCCTCATCCCCCACCGCCGTCACGTGACCTTTTTTCTTCAAAATCGATTTGAGTTGATGAAAAATCTCGGTGATCCAACGAAGACCTTCCGAATAAGTTTTAGCACCCGTTGGAGCAATCATAAATTCCTGAAAATCGATCTTGTTATCAGCGTGTTTTCCTCCATTAATAATATTGGCCATGGGAACCGGCAAAGAAAAATTTTTGTTCCGGTGAAGATCGCCGATGTGCTTCCAAAGAGACACTTTTTTGGAAATCGCGGCGGCACGACAGACGGCCATGGACGCGGCCAAAATCGCGTTGGCTCCAATCTTGGCTTTGTTGGGAGTGCCATCCAAACCAATCATGAGAGCATCCACTGCTTTCTGATCGAGCGCATCTTTTCCCTTGAGGGCTTTGGCTAGCTGAGTGTTGGTGTTGTGGACAGCCTTAAGCACCCCCTTGCCCAAATAAGCGCCCTTATCCCCATCCCGAAGCTCAACCGCTTCATATTCTCCAGTGGAAGCACCGCTGGGAACTGCCGCACGACCAAAAGAGCCATTGGTCAAAAGACAATCGGCCTCCACGGTAGGATTTCCACGAGAATCTAAAATCTGGCGAGCGGTGATTTGTTTGATAGCGGCTTTAGGCATGATCAATTCCTTTAAATTTAAAAACGTTTTTGTTGATTAAAATTTATCGAAGCAAAATTTTGATGATTATAGAGTCTTGCGGGCTTTTAAGTCAATGATGTGTTGCAAGGCTTTGGGATATAGCTTGTGCTCCACCGCGTGAATTCTTTTTTCAAGAGACTCGAGAGTATCTTTGGGGTCTCTCTTTACTTTTTCCTGAAGAATCACGCGGCCTGCATCCACTTTTTCGACCACCCAATGCACAGTGACACCGGTTTCGGAAACCTTGGCTTCAAAAGCATCGCGGATCGCGTGAGCTCCCTTAAAAGCTGGCAAATACGAGGGGTGAATATTAACAATTCGATTTCGGTAAGCGCGAATAAAATAAGGGGTCAGGATCCGCATAAAACCTGCCAATACCACCAGATCCACTTTTTGGTTTTTCAGGATGGAGACAATGACTTTCTCGTAAGCTTCCCGAGAAGAAAATAACTGCGGACTGAGAAGAACCACAGGAATGTTATTTTTCTTCGCGCGATTGACCGAATAAGCGGTGGGTTTGTCGCAAACCATCAAAGCAATTTGAGCTTTTAACTGTTTGCGACGCACCGCGTCCAAAATCGCCTGAAAATTGGACCCAAAACCGGAACAAAAAACCGCGATTTTGGGAAGTGCCTTCATTTTTTAGGACAGGACTTTGTCTAGTTTCGCTTGAAGATCCGGCTGACTGGTGGCTCCCACAAAACGCTGAACTTCTTGTCCGCCCCTAAACACAATCATGGTCGGGATGTTCATGATGCCAAGCCGTGAAGGTGCCTCTTGATTTTCATCCACATTGAGCTTGCCAATCTTAAGCTTCCCTTTGTAAGTGGGTGCCAAAGCATCCAAAATAGGCCCCATCAGACGGCAAGGCCCGCACCACTCCGCCCAGAAATCCACCAACACCGGCGTAGACGACTTGGCCACCTCCGCGTCAAAATTAGCATCGGTAATTTTTAAAACATCTGCACTGCTCATAACTCCTCCT
>CAZCDB010000088.1:0-4137 GCA_964497635.1 uncultured Planctomycetia bacterium
GAGGAAGACCGGCCGGAACGTAGAAAAATGAAAGGGTGGTTCAGGCCAACACCTAAAGCATCAGCTAGCGAGAAAGTGTATAATGGGGGCATGACTCAGGGATTGTTACCTTTTTTTGGACATTTGGAGGAATTTAGGAGGCGGTTGATCGTTTGTTTGGCGGCGATCGGAGCCGGGGCGGCGTTTTCATTTTTTTATATTGATGAGATGATGGCCCTCTTGCTTCAACCGGTGCGGCCGCTGGTGGGGCAGATTTATTTTTTCTCACCCACGGATGCTTTTGTGACGAAGGTCAAAGTGGCTCTGCTGGCCGGGTTGTTGATCGCCTCTCCTTTGATTGTATGCCAGTTTTGGCTTTTTGTTTCACCAGCGATGCATGAGCGTGAAAAAAGAGCTTTGCTCCCAGTGGTCTTTATCACTTCTTTTTTGTTTCTTACAGGAGCCTTATTTTCTTTTTTTCAAGTGATTCCGGTGGCGCTTGATTTTCTCATCGGTCAGCAGACCTTTTATCTGAGGCCGCTGGTGTCGATCCAAGAATATTTGGGTTTTATTTCGGGGATGATGATCGCTTTTGGGGTTTCATTTAACCTTCCTGTTTTTATTATGGCACTTGTCCTCTCGGGCTTGGTTACGTTTAAGACACTCCAGCTTTATCAGAGGCATATCATCGTGTTGATTTTTATTGCCGCGGCGGTATTGACTCCGGGGCCGGATATTGCCAGCCAACTGATGCTAGGGGCCCCCCTAATTTTTTTATTTCAGATCAGTCTGTTGGCGGCTTGGTTGGTTGAAAGATCTCAAAAAAAGAAAAAGACCTTATGATCCAGGTACTTCTTGCAACGGTGATTACGGTGGTTGGGGTGTATTCCGTCTACGCAGGGTTTAAGTATACTCGCATGATTGCCACCATTTTTATGAGTCTCAAATACAATCCCCCGACCGAGGCGTCTCTTCCGGGTTTTGGAGAAAAAATTTCTATCCTGGATTCTAGCGGTCAGGAAATCCGCGCGGTACTGCTTGAAAAGACCTCCGCCGACCGATTGGTCATTTTTTGTCATGATTCCGGATCTTCGATGGAGTCCTGGGAGAAGTACGCTTCTTTTTTCCCAGAGCTTGGATTTAGTGTTCTCAGCATTGATTTTCAGAATTCTTTGGAAGAGACGGGGGTCAATCCACTCTCCCAGTGGCCTGTAGCCGAGGAAGTGGAGAGGTTAAAGCTTGCGATTCGCTGGGCCCGAAACGCGTGGAAACCTGGGCTTAAAATTCTTTTGTTTGGCGTTTCTAAAGGGGCCAATATTGCTCTGGCGGCATCTATCGGAGAGCTTCAGGTTCGGGGGGTGGTAACGGATGGACTTTTTTCCATGAAAGAGATTTTTCGGGACTATATCCGGCGTTGGGGGCCAATTTTGGTAAAGCCCAACTTGTTTGGAGAGAATTACCCCAACTGGCTGGTGAATATTTTCACGGATCTTGGTTTTTGGTACAGCCAGAAAAAGTCCAAAAGATTTTTTGTGGATACAGAAAAAATTTTAACGCAAAATCATCCACCGCTTCTGATGATCCACGGGGCTCAGGATGACTATATTTCATCCACTCACCAAGCGATGCTTTATCGTCTTCAAGAAAAGGGCAACAACCCCTTTGGGTTATCGCAGCATTTTCAAGTGGACGCCGCGGGCCACAATGAAGCGGTGTTGTTGGATCAGGTTTCGTATCGCGGAGTCATTTCTGAATTTATCAAAAAGGTTCTCTAGTATGAAAATAAGAACTTATCTCTTTATTTTTTTTATCTTACTTGGCCTGTCTGGGCACACTGTTTTAGCTCAAGAGAATCCAAATCAAGAGAGGCTTCTAAAAATCCTTGAGGAGGGCAATCAATTTTATGGCACTGTCGAGAATTATAGAGCTCGATTTGAAAAGCAAGAAGCTTCCTCGGGCCAGCTCCAAGAGAAGGAGACTATTTTTTTAAAATTTGAAAAGCCATTTAAAATTTTCATGAAGTGGATGAATACCAGTAAAAAGGGACTTCAGGTGGTTTATGAGCGTGGAAAACATGGTGGAAAGCTTGCAATCCACAAACCAGGTTTGGGGCTGGGACTCATTCCAGTCGTATTTTTGGACCAAAACAGTCCTTGGGTGCGTGAGGGCAGCCAGGCGTATGACATCGAGGATGCAGGCATTGGGACATTTTTAGAGGATTTTACGCAAGCGGTTCATCGGGCACGGGAAGCAGGACAGTTAAAAGTAGAGTTTTTAGATAGTGAGACGGTCCTGATTGAAAAAGCGGATGTGATTTTTGACGGAACAGACGAAAAGTCAGGATATTTTGCTTATCGGGTGGTGGTTGATTTTGATTTGGCGACAGCACTGCCGATACGGATGAGTCTCTACGACTGGCAAAATCAACCGACGGGAATTTATGCCTACGAGGATTTAAAGATCAATCTTCGCTCAGAAGATGGGGAATTTAAGAACGAGATTCAGCGTCAACTTTATCGGGTTTATCAGGGGCGCTAGCAGTCTTCTAATTTTTTTCTAAGGTTTTTGGATTAAACCGCAGATTTTTTAGTTCTTTAGCAAGTACTGCGGCCAGTCCTACGATTCCCAGTGTGATTGTGCCTCCCAGCGCAACGCAGGGCACGGCGCCGATCCATGCGGCGACAAAACCACTTTCAAAAGCCCCCAATTCATTGGAAGAGCAAATAAAAATCCAGCTGGTAGCGGCGATGCGGCCACGTAAACCATCAGGTGAAAGCAAACGTATCATTGATCGACGGATGACCATACTCACTCCATCAAAAATCCCGGAGAAAAATAAAGCGATCATTGAAAGCCAAAAATTTTTTGAAAAAGCAAAAACAATCATACTGATTCCAAAACCAAAAACAGCTAAAAGCAGGTTTCTGCCGGCATTAGCGATCGGGGGACGATGCGTGGCCAAAAGCATGATACAAATTGCGCCCATGGAAGGAGCGGCGCTTAAGAGTCCGAGCCCCTGAGGCCCGACGTGAAGAATATCTTGAGCAAAAAGCGGTAGCAGGGCCATAGCCCCTCCAAAAAGGACGGCAAAAAGATCGAGTGAGAGTGCGTGAAGCAATGGTTTGTGATTGAAGACATATTGCCAGCCGATGGAGATGCTTTTTAGTATTGGTTCTTTTTTTTCTGGGGTGCTTTGGGGCTTTGCTTGAATCGCTAGCGTACATAGCCAAGAAAATAAGAAGCTGAAAGTGATGACAACGTAGGCTCCTGCCGCCTGCCAGGCCGCATACACAAAGCCGATGATGGCCGGTCCCAAAATACCGCAAACAGTCCAGGAGCTTGAGATCCACGAAGAAGCATTGACGGTCAAATGTCGGGGCACAATTTGCGCCTCAAAGGCGGTATTGGCAGGATCCGCAAAACCTCGGGCAATTCCCGCTAAAAAGATCACGGCATAAAGCCCGATGAGAGTATAAGGCTGATGCCCGCCAAAAGAGAGCCAGGACAAAGTGAGTGCACATAGAAATGACACTGCCCGTGTGATGAGCAGGATTTTTTTTCGGTCAAAATGATCTGCAAAATAACCACCAAACAAAACCAAGGAAAGAGCCGGAGCTGCTTCCACAAGCCCCAACCACCCCAGCATCATCGGATCATGGGTCAGCTGATAAATCTGAAACCCAATCACTACCACTAATGCCCGGCTAGCCAGCGTAAAAAACCCCACCGACCCAATAAACAGCCGCACATTAGCGATTTTCAAAGCATCTGAAAACCTAAGCTTCTCGTCTGGATTCATGAAGACAGTATACTAAATTTGGTTATGAAATCAGTGCAGGAGTTCTTTTTATTTTTAATTTTTCTATTGCCGTGACTCCACTCATAAGTTGGGAGAACTCTCGGCCTATTGACCAATGAAAAGCTACCTAAAAAGATAGTGTTCTTGGTCAACCGGCCGTCTCTCTCCAACTTATGAGTGAAGTCACAAGCAGGCAAAGGAAAAATTAAAAATAAAAAGAACTCCTGTAGTTTTGGTTACAAGTTGTACAGGAATAAGCTGTTAATTTTGATAGAGGTCGCCGGTTAGTTTAAAACCCTTTTTAGGACGCCTCGATAAAGAGCGCGGCCATGGAGTCCCCGTCGTAATAGACGGGGACG
>CAZCDB010000089.1:0-4027 GCA_964497635.1 uncultured Planctomycetia bacterium
CCGGACCCCAACTTAACCATTTTGTTGACGTCAACAAAATGGTCCGCAACCTTCTGCCCTGAATTTTGACATGCTATTTTAGCCTTTTCGATCACCTGGCAAAAATTTCGCCATTCAGAGTACTCAAGTAAAATTTGCACATCGCGCGCAAACCAAAACTCGACACCTTCTTTTTGAAAGGATGTTTGTTCGAAACTTTTGCTTAATTTTATGATTAGTTCTTTTTCCATCTACTTTCGTCTCTTGGGTTTAATGTATAAAAAATTTACCTACTTCTATCCAGAGGTCTTATCAATTCATAATTTGACTTTTGATCATAAGAAATTACTATCGGAAAATATATAGTCTTATCGACTGATTCCGTAATATAGGGGTTCTGCATGATGAGACCAATCGAACCCTTCTTAATAGATCCTTGAATTTTTAAATTTGGGTCCGTTGTTTTATCACCGGGAAAATCAATATCCATCGTGAGCCGAGCATACCTAATACTCGGCTTCGACAACTTATAACCATTAAATACTCCAAAAATAAAAACTCCAATCAATGCAATAAATATACCTATGCTAACTAAAATTTTATTTTTATAGATTGCCACGTCGCTGCGCTCCTCGCAATAACAGTATTAAAACTGCCTCAAGAATCGTAAATCATTTTCAAAAAAATCACGGATGTCGCTGACGCCATATTTCAACATCGCCAGCCGCTCGACTCCCATGCCAAATGCAAACCCCGTATATTTTTCCGCATCAATCTTGACCGATCGCAGTACATGAGGATGCACCATCCCGGCGCCTAGCACCTCAAGCCACGAATTTCTTTTCTCCGACCAGATATCAATCTCGGCACTCGGCTCAGTAAAAGGGAAAAAGTGCGGACGAAACCTTAGCTTGGTGCCTTGGCCAAAAAAATCCTGGGCAAACTGAAAAAGCACCCCTTTTAAATGCGCAAAACTTACATTTTCATCCACCATCAGCCCCTCAATCTGATGAAACATAAAGGAGTGTGTCGCATCCGTCGCATCCGGCCGATACACTTTTCCCGGAGCGATGATTTTAAGCGGGGGTTTTGTTTTTTCCATCACACGGATCTGAACAGGGGACGTTTGGGAACGAAGCAGTTTCCCTGTATCTAAATAAAAAGTATCAAAGCTGTCGCGAGCCGGATGATTTAAGGGGATGTTGAGGGCTTCAAAATTATAGTATTCCGTCTCGATTTCTGGTCCCTCCACCCGCCGAAAACCAATCTTCTGGAAAATGGTAACCACTTCCTCAGTCACCTGGGTCAGTGGATGAAGCGTCCCCAGGGGATGATAAGTCCCCGGCATGGTGGTATCGAGCTTTTTGGCTGACTGCGCCGAGTTGTTTTTTAGGGATTTTTCTTTTTCGGAAAAAAGAGACTCGATGGAATTTTTGACACGGTTGAGCTCTTGCCCTGCGAAGCGCTTCTGATCCGCAGGTACCTGGGCCATGCCAGCTGAAACCGAGGCTAGAAGCCCCTTCCTTCCGAGATACTTAATTTTTAAATCCTCGAAAAGCTTAGCTTCCGTCAGAAGGGATACTTCTGCTTGAGCCTCTTGTTCCAGCTGTTTTAGAGCTTCAATCATGCTTTCGCGATAGCGCAGAGCTCAGAAAAAACCTTGGGCTCGCTGTGCGCAAGGTCGGCAAGGATCTTACGGTCGATCTCAATCTTGGCTTTTTTCAAGCCTCCGATCAAGCGGCTATAGGTAAGACCATTTTCAACGGCACCGGCAGAGACGCGAGTGATCCAGAGTTTGCGAATAACAGATTTGGAGTCACGGCGATCACGAGTCGCAAAAGCCATCGCACGCTGCACCGTCTCACGGGCTGTGCGATAAAGCTTGCGGCGTCCACCGACAAATCCTTTGGCGCGTTTTAAAAACTTTTTCCGGCGTGCGCGACCCGCGGGAACTGTTTTGGCTTTAGGCATACGGCAACAATCTCCTTATTTGTTTCTCAAATGTCTTCGCGACAAAATCGCCTTTTCTTAACTGGCGCTTGCGTTTGGACGATTTATGGTTTAAAAGATGCCGCTTTCCGGCGCGCATTTTTTTGTACTTCCCGCTTTTGGTTTTCCGCAAGCGTTTGGCGGTCGAACGATTGGTTTTTAGCTTTGGCATTTTGTTTCCTTCATCTATTGATTGTCATTTCGACATGATGATCATCGTGATCATCTTGCCTTCGAGCACCGGCGCTTTTTCGACTTCCCCGAGTGGAGAAATATCCTGCGCCAAACGCTCCAATACTTTTCTTCCTTTATCGACGTAGTTCATTTCACGGCCACGAAACACCATCGTGATTTTCGCCTTGTCGCCTTCTTTCAAGAATCGCTCGATGCTGTGCAGTTTTACCTGATAGTCATTTTCCTCGATAAAAGGGTGATACTTCACTTCTTTTAAGTGAATCACCTTCTGCTTCTTGCGAGCTTCCTTTTCCTTCTTCTCTTGATCGTACTTAAATTTGCTGAAGTCCATGATCCGGCAAACCGGCGGTACTGCTTGCGCCGCCACTTCCACTAGATCCAGTTCAGCTTCACGCGCCATCTGGAGCGCTTTTTGGACGGGAACAACCCCCGCCTGGTTTCCTTCGTGGTCGATCAGGCGAACCTGAGGAGAACGAATCCCCTCATTGATGCGTGTTGTAATCTTTGAAATGAAATACCCCCTTTGGTTTAACGGACAGTCTAAAGATCAGCTCTTGGCTGTCCGTTCGTTAATCACTTTGGTTAAAAAATCCTCAAACACTGTGGGACCTAAGTCCCCTTGAGATCTTGAGCGGACAGCGACCTTGCCCACTTGGATTTCTTTATCCCCCATCACCAGCATATAAGGAATCTTTTCGGTTTGGGCCAAGCGAATCCGGGCTCCCAGTGTCTCACTGGGCCCTTGAATCTCAACACGAAACCCTGCTTCCGTCAATGTTGTCGCAAGCTTCTGGGCGTATTCAAGATGTCCCTCACCCACAGGAATCAAACTCACCTGGACAGGACTTAGCCACAAAGGAAGTGCTCCGGCGTAGTGCTCCAGAAGCGTTCCCATAAATCTTTCCACACTTCCCAAGATCGCACGGTGCAACATCACTGGCCGGTGCTTATGCCCATCCGCTCCCGTATATTCTAGATCAAAACGCTCCGGAAGTGCAAAATCACATTGGATGGTGCTACACTGCCAAGAGCGGCCCAAAGCATCCTTGATTTTGATGTCAATCTTGGGCCCGTAAAAAGCACCCTCGCCTTCGCAGATTTTATAATCCACCTTTTTAGCATCCAGCGCGCCTTGGAGAGCTCCGGTCGCCCGGTTCCAATCCTCGTCAGTCCCAATCGAGCCTTCAGGCCGGGTGCTGATCTCAATTTCTCTTTCTTTAAATCCAAAAGTATCCAAAGTAAAAAATACAAAATCCACCACGCGCTCAATCTCTTCCTGCAACCCTTCCGGTAAACAGAAAATATGCGCGTCATCCTGGGTAAAATTGCGCACGCGCAAAAGCCCATGAAGCACTCCCGACTTTTCGTTGCGGCAAACATTCCCCAACTCAAAAAATCGTAAAGGAAGATCACGGTAACTACGAATCTTGGTCTTAAAAATCAACATATGCCCCGGGCAATTCATGGGCTTGAGAGCATATTCTTTCTCATCCTCGGTCTTAAAAATGAACATATTCTCTTTGTAGTGAGAATAATGCCCCGACTTGATCCAGACATCGCTTTTTAAGATCTGCGGTCCGATGACAAATTTGTAATCACGCTTCAAATGCTCTTCTTTGACAAACTGCTCAATCAAATGCCTGAGGAAAGCGCCCTTGGGATGATAAAAAATAAGTCCCGGCCCGCCATCATCTTGAATCGAGAAAAAGTCCAGCTGTGTGCCAATCTTACGGTGGTCGCGTTTTTTGGCTTCTTCGCGCAAGCGGATAAACTCATCGAGTTCTTTCTGTGAATAAAACGCCGTCCCATAAATCCTCTGCATCATGGCGTTCTTGGCGTCACCCTTCCAATAAGCACCCGCAAT
>CAZCDB010000090.1:0-3202 GCA_964497635.1 uncultured Planctomycetia bacterium
TGATTTTTTTGGCGTATTTTAAATGGACGACGATTAAGTACCCTAAGAAGGTAATCAGGGCCCAGGTTTCTTTGGGATCCCAACCCCAGAAACGCCCCCAGGACTCATTGGCCCAAACGCCTCCCAGAAAAGTTCCCACTCCGATAAGGAGAGTCCCCAGCTGAATGATGCGAAAGATTAGATTGGCAGATTCTTTTTCGCTAGTGGGGTCCATTTTTTTTAAAGAGGTTAGGAACAGCTGTCGGTGTCCCAGAGCCATCGCCAAACCAAACGCCCCATAGCTTGAAACGATGGTCATGACGTGAATCGTAAGCCAGTAATTGGAGCGCAAAACAGGCACCAGAACTTCCAGACTTGAATCGATTGGCAAAAGATTGGCGTAGATCATTACCAGGGCGCTTAAGAAAGCGCCAGTTGAGATGGCTAGACGGTTTTTCCATAGACTTGAAAAAATACAGGCATATACCATGAGAGCCCAATTCATAAAGATCATGGATTCGTACATGTTGGAGACAGGGGGTCTCTGGAGAATATAAACACGAGAGACAATCCCCAGTGTATGGCAGGCCAGGGCCAGGAGAATGAAAAAAGTGGCCAAAAGGGAGATTGTTTTTTTGGAGCCGGCAAATAAAAAGAGGAGAAAGCCCAGCAGGTACAAAACGGCGGCGCACTCGAAGGGGCGGATTTTGTAATACCAGACCTCCATTTTTAGACGCAGATCAATGCTCGGCGATTTTTTAGGGCGGAGCACCGTTTCTTGAAAATCACCTGCGATGAGGTTCTCGATGGTGCGCATCTGGGTGAAGAGTTGCTCCGCTTTTTGCTCCAGCTTCGAGGGGCGCTCATCCCGATCTCGTTTGGCTTTGGAACTTTTGACAAGGCTTTCGATGAGGGTGGTGTTTGGAGCGATTTCGTTGAAAGAGAAAAAGTGGCGCTCTTTGGGAAGACTCAGTTTGTTTTTAAGCTCAAAATAATCCAGGCGTAGCCACTCAAAATCCGCGATGTTTTGAGGCTGGGAGAGGCCGTCGAAAAGGACTTGGGCTGCTTCTTTTTTATTCCAAGTTTCGCGGCCATGAATGAGTTTTAGCGTTTGACGTGCGAAAGCTTCAAAAGGCTTGGTCCGGCCATTGTGCTGGACCGGAAAATAGCGGGTTTCTTCGGGAAGAGTGGAAGCGTGGGCAATGCCCCCCAAAAGTAAAACAGAGAAAAGAAAAGGAAAAATAGTTTTTTTCATGAAGCGATTATACCCCGATTAATCTTTTTTCAAAGAAGTGTTGAAGAACGGATGAAAGTAAAAAAGCAAGATCACGCCGATCAAAATAATGACGCCTCCCCCATAAATGAGAGGGATTCCCGGGTTTTTGGCGATGGTAAAAACGGAAGCTTCTCCCAGCTCCGGATCTTGAATGTAGGAGGACTGAAAAATACGCCAGCCGGCGTGGTCGAGGGGCTTATTCATGGCGATTGTGCGGTCTTTGGGGGCTGAAGGAGTTGCAGGGGTGAGAGTGACATCACTTTCAAAAGAAGCAGGGTTGTTGGTTCCTGGATAATCTACTTTACGAAAGTCACCCAGCTTGAGTGTGAAGGGCAAAGGTACTTTGACAGGCTCAAGCTGTAGATGGATTGGGGTTCCTTGAGAGTCCCGAACTTCCAGAGGCGAGTTTTCGGTCAGCCAGTGGTCAGAGGGGCGGCCGGTCAGGCTTTGAGTGATGCGGACTGCAAATACGCCGGGCTGGGTTGTTGTGGAGGGGCTTATTTTTTTGATGATTTGGCCATGACTAAACATTTTTTTAACGTGGATATGAATATCGCGCCAGCCGGTTTCAATGGTATCACCGACACTCAAAGTTCCTTTTTTCAAAAGGCCTTTGGAAGAGAAAATTTCATAACGCCAAGGGGAGTCCAAAGAAGGGTAGATGTGAAATAAGGGCTTGTTTTGCGTCTCTTCTTCAGGATCAGAGAAAGTATTTTCAAGCCGGACATCCAAGTCGAAGCGGTTGGCTTTGGCGCCTCCACGAATCGACCCGACCTCCGGAAAAATCAAAAACTTGGTGTGCTGCTCGCTTTTGCCTTGGACGTCTCGGATTTCAAACTGGACGGCAGGATTGAAGGGGGTATCGGCGGGGGAGTTGATTAATTGGCCGTCTTTGATCTTGGCGTGCGGGAAATAGTTGAAATGGTGGAGTGTCATCCCCCAGTCCCAGAGCGGGGTGATGGGAGCGAGAAGATCCGCTGTGTTTGCATGAAAAGGCTTCTGTCCTTTTTTGTGAATATGGAGAGTGACGGAGGGGCCCTTGGAGGTGTCAGGATGCAGGATGAAGCGGGCGGGTCCTACTTCTTTGCTGGAGGTATCGGTGTTGTCCGGGTTTTTTGAGATCAGTGTAAATTTTTCATTGAAACCCATCAAGCTGCTTGAAAGCTCCAAATGGACAGCCGGGTTGACCGGGGCTGTATCGGACTGGATTAGATAACGTGTTTCTTGGGCTTGCTCAAGGATCTCGGTGATGACAAGACTTGGCTCGAGCACTAAAGGAGAGGAGGGTTTGGCGGATTTGGAGCGGAGTGCCCATTGTTTGTCGGGTTGATTCAATCGAGAAATTTTTAAATTGAAGCCGGGTTGGATGAACTCACTTTTAGCTTGGTTTTCGTAAAGAGTCATTTGGCCTTCGGCACCAGCAAGGCGCGTGATGAGGGATCCGGCTAGCAAGGTCAAGATTCCAATATGGGTGATGACAAAACCAATATGCCTTTTTTTAAAAGGAAAACGCGTCCAGGTGGCGCAAAAAATGTTGATCCAAATCAGCCCCAGGAAAAAATCAAACCAGTGGGCGGTGTAGAAGTTTTTCTGGGCAAAAGGGGTGCCATGGACGGATTCAAAGATCGTGGAAGCCGATAAAATCAGCGCCAGAGCGCCTATCAAAGTCAGGGCAAAACGCAGGGAACCCAAAAAGCGAAAAATGGGTATGGCGGGTCCTGTCGCTGCGGTTTCCCGTCGCATCCTCAGCGTCACTTTGTGACGCCTCCGGGTCGACGGGATCCCCTCCTCCGCGCCACCCGCCAATGAGCATTGAGATGAATTTGAAAGATTAAAAAATTTGTAACCATATCATTTTAAAAGAGTTATGATTATTAATATTTTTTTGTTTAGATACTTGTAATTACTAATAATTTAATGTAAATTTATGTTGTAATTAGTTATTGA
>CAZCDB010000091.1:0-3097 GCA_964497635.1 uncultured Planctomycetia bacterium
GGAATCCCAAGATTGGCAAACCACTCGGCGCCATTTTTCATGATGTGCGGCACGCAAGCTATCGTCTCCACATTGTTGATGATGGTGGGGCAACCAAAAAGTCCAACGATGGCCGGAAATGGGGGCTTGAGTCGTGGCAGGCCCCGGCCTCCCTCCAAAGAATTAAGAAGCGCTGTCTCTTCACCGCAGATGTAAGCCCCTGCCCCGCGATGCACCACTAGATCAATCGCATAGCCCGAAGCAAAAGCATTTTTCCCCAGATAACCTTTGGCGTAAGCCTCATCCACCGCCGCTTGGAGATTTTCAAAAGGCCGGACGTATTCGCCGCGGATGTAGACATAAGCTTTGTGAGAATTGATCGCAAAAGCGCTGATGATTATCCCCTCAATCATCTGATGGGGATCTCTTTCGAGAATGTAGCGATCTTTGCAAGTGCCAGGCTCCCCTTCGTCAGCGTTAATCACAAGATATACCGGCTTGGGATTTCCCTTGGGTAAGAAAGACCACTTTTTCCCCGTGGGAAAACCGGCGCCGCCTAAGCCGCGCAAGTTGGAAGCCATCACCGCCTGCAACACTTCCTCCGGCTTTGACGAGGTCAAAACTTTTTTGGCGGTGTCGTAAGCACCGCGCTCTTCAGCCACGGCGATTTTCCAAGCATTGGGGACGTTGAAATTTCTAGAGAGAATGGGCTCGGTCATTTCAAAGCATCCAAAATCTGGTCGATTTTTTTATCCGTCAAATCCACATGATAGTCTTTATCCACCTGCATCATGGGCGCGGCTTCGCAGTTGCAAAGACACTCGGCTTCTTCCAGAGAAAATTTCCCATCCGTGGTAACGCCACCATTTTCGATATTTAATTTTTTCTTCAGATGACTGAGTTGAGTCTCGCAACCACGGAGAACGCAGCTGGTTCCCGTGCAAAAACGAATATGGTGCTTGCCCACGGGTTTCTGATGATACATGGAATAAAAAGTGACCACTTCGCGCACGTGAACGACGGGAACCTCCGACCACTTGGCGACCCACTGCATTACTTCCGGAGTGACATATCCCACCTGATCTTGCGCTAAATGCAAAAGTGTCAGGACCGACGCCCGCTTTTCGTCGTACTTGGCGACAATTTTTTGTGCTTGTCCATCCAGGGTTGAAAGATTAGTGGTCAAGCTCGCCCCCAATCATATTCACTGAGCCGAACGTTGGCACAATATCCGCGATCATGTCCCCGATCAAAAGCTTGGGAAGCGCTCCCATGATGGCAAAACACGGAGGACGCACACGCACGCGGTAGGGACGATCAGTGCCGTCAGAGACCACATGAAAACCAAGCTCTCCGTTGGCGCCTTCGACGGCAAAATAAGCTTCTCCTTTAGGAGGGCGCAGACCGTGGCCATGCATGACCAATTTAAAGTGATTCATCAGTCCTTCAATATTTCCGTAGGTGTCTTCTTTGGCAGGAAGCGCCACTCGCTTATTTTCCGAATAAACCACCCCATGACTTGCGCCACCCGTCCCGTCCAGCGTCGGATCTGCCTCGACGGAGACTTTCTGAAAACCCTGAACCCGCCCCATCTTGGCTTCATCCACCATCATCGCCGCAGGCACCACTTTGCCATCAGGAGTCACCAGCACCGGACCTTTGGGCATCTTCGCCAAGGCCTGCTCCACAATCCTTAGACTCTGCAGCATCTCTTCCATGCGCACATAATAACGATCTAAATTGTCGCCATGCTCTCCCACAGGCACATCAAAATCAAGCTTGTCATAAACCAGATACGGGTGAGCTTTGCGCACATCGTAGCTGACACCCGTCGAGCGCAAAAAAGGTCCGGTGATCCCATAAGCCAGAGCGTCTTCTTTGGAAATAAACCCAACATCTTTCAGGCGATCGACAAAAATTCTGTTTTTATCCAAAAGCTCAGCGACTTCCTTTAAAACTTTGCGAGTTTCTTTGATCGCGTGAAGTGTTTTCTCTTCAAAACCTTCCGGCAAATCCGCCTTGAGCCCCCCGACGCGCGCGTAAGAAATGGTAAGCCTCGCCCCCGTCACACTCTCGATGAGCTCATACAAAAACTCGCGAGCCTTAATCATATATAAGAAGACGGTAAAAGCACCCAGCTCCATCGCCGAGGCTCCCACACAGGTCAAGTGATCCGTCACACGGGAAATCTCACTCATGATGACTCGGATATACTGACAACGCTCAGTTGTGGTAATTCCGATTAATTTTTCGACGGAAAGGCAGTAGCCGATGTTGTTGATAAGAGGAGAAACGTAATTGAGGCGGTCCGTGTACGGAATCGCGTTGTTGTAAGGCCCTTGCTCACACATTTTTTCAAACGCACGATGCAGATACCCGATCTCAACGTCGGCACCTACCACCACTTCCCCTTGAAGCTCGGTGACGATGCGCACAATGCCATGCATCGCCGGATGCTGAGGACCTACATTCAAGAGCATCGACCGAGACTCGATCGGACTATCGTTTGGAATGACGGGCTTACCCACTTAAAACTCTTTCTTATTTCTAAAGTTTATTCACTGGTCCGGGTGACCTGTCTCAAAATAGCTTCCTTGAGCTTTGGGTCATCCGTGAGCGACAAAGCTTTGACATAAAACTCCGCCGCCTTCTCCAGATCTTTCTTTTTCTCGTAGGCCATCGCCAAGCTCAAACAAGCCTTGTAATACTTCGGATTGATGGCATAACTTTTTTGATAAAACTCAATCGCCTTCGAAAAATCACCTTCTTTGGAAGAAATTTCCCCAAGATCATACCACACGACTTCATCCTGAGGGCTAATTTTTGAGGCCTTTTCCAGGAGCGCCTTGGCGCTAGTAAAATCCTTCCTCGCCTCGTAAAGATAAGCGGCGTTGCAATAAGCAAACACTGCTTTCTCGTCTACTTTGATTGCGTTTTTGTACGTGTTTAGCGCCGCCTCTATGTCCCCTTTTTGGGCGTAATGATTTCCCAGGGCTAAATACGCGTCGGAATCCTTAGGCTGAGCGGCAATTCCCTTGCGAAAAGCCGTAACTGCCGCGACCGCATCCCCAGATCCCTCCGCCGCATAACCCAAAGCGATATAAGCATCTGCCCTTTT
>CAZCDB010000092.1:0-2995 GCA_964497635.1 uncultured Planctomycetia bacterium
CAGGAAACCTCCTAAGTGAAATCCGCGCAGACCTTGGGAAGCAGGGTTTGGGCGATCTTGCACTGAAATTTTTCGGAACCGCAGAAACCGGTGTGTTTCTTGGGTTGATCAATGTGGGTCTTCAATCCATCGCCCAACCTGATGGCGCTGGCGCTGTCAAAACTGGTTTAAGCCAGGGGGAGATTCACGGATTAAATTTAGCCCTGCTTTTTGTCAAGCCACATGGTTTATCAGTGGTTGGGCAAATACACACTCGGATTGTTGGGAATAGGATAAACACCATCCGCGGTGATATAGATGGACTATTAAAAAACTTTGAGCCTGCCAAGGTGTTGGAGATGATAGAGCAAAAAACGACCATCAAAGGTGAATCCGCGACCTATCGGACGGAGGCTGGAAACAACATTACGCTTGATCGCACTCTTCTCGATAGAGTCAAAACAGAGGCCAATCTTGATATCGCCACTGAAGCATATAATCGACTGGTGGAGCGCGGGACAGATGAGGCGTTTGATCAAGCGGCAAAAATTAACAACGCGTTGCATGAAGCGCGGGAAGGATCAATTAAGCTTGAAATTCCTGGTTTGGAGAAACCTATTGAATTAACGCCTGATCAAGTAACTGCCTTGAGGGGACGTGTTTTTGCGCACGATAGGGCGTTAGATGTTTCTGCTCAGGCAGAATTGGCCGAATTAAATAGGGTTAGAAGCGAGGCAGAACAACGCTTTGAGGCGGCAAAAACTCAGACTAGTCTAGATGTGGCTGAAACAGTACTCCAGCAATCGATTGTTGGTAGGGAGCCTGGAAAAGCGGAGGCCAGACCGCTTGTCTCTGAAGCGCAGCTTGCCGCAGAGAAGGGCGCCAGAGAAGCGCTTGAAGCTCTATTTGATGGAAAACAATCCGATGCATTAGCGAAATATCGCAGCTCGGACGCGTATAAGGGGCTCGAGGCAACGCCTGAGGGTAGACTTACACAAAAGGCCATTGATGAGGCCATTGAGTTTTCACAGGAGTTTATTAAGCGTGCCAGAACTGAAGGAAAACAGGCTTTTGAATTTGTAACGGTAGAGAAAGGGGCAGCACCTGGCACAGAAAATAAAGTTGATTTCTTGTTCCAGTTCCAAGCACTGGTAGATGTCGCGAGAGATCTTGCAAGTGGTAATACCAATTCTAAAGCTTTTCTGATGGCGTTGGGTGTGGGCTCGGGTAAGTCACTCACTAGCTTGGGCGCCATTTATCTTCAACTGAAGCACGCGGCTGCAAGTCCTGAAGGCATCAAGAATTTCAAAGCCATTCTTGTTTTTGCCAATCCACAACTCCAACTTGAAAATAATGGAAAACTTGAGTTTCGAGTCATTCGGGAGATGATCGGGGATATTAAAGATTCGTCCGGAAACCTAATTGATGCCAAAAATTTAATTGCTACGATAGCTGAAGGAGCGGAGGGGAATCCTGTGCCGAAGGAAAGCCGCATCCTGCTTGTGACAGCCAAGACGTTGATGGATCTGACCCGCACAAAATCAGAAACCTTGAATGATGTGAGAGTGATCCATATTGATGAGTATGACAATGTCTTGACTCAAGCACCCTTAATGCTTCAGTACGTGACAGATCATTATGCTTACGCGAATAAAAACAATTCCGCAAATATCGCACGAGTCGAGGGTCTTGTGAGCTTCGCGAAAAATTTAGTATCTCAATTAAGTGACAGATTTGGAGCGGATTTGGTGCGAAATGACGCCGCTATAGAACCTCCTGGGTCAGCCCATGAGTTGGGTGCAAAATCCCGCTTTGGATACACAGAAAAAGCTTGGGAGTTGGTTCGAGAGGGTGGGGAGATATATAACAAGTTAACAGAGTTGAATAGGACGCAAGAAAAGCCTCTCAGCAAAACCGAGATCGATTTATTAATTTCAAAATTACCCAGAGCTTTGCAAACTGAGACAACAAAATCACTTGATGGCAGAAACTATATCACAGGAACCCAAGGGCATGGAAATGAAGGCACCACCATTCGTGATCGTTATCTCAATATTCTTTTAGGGGTGAAGCACGACCTTGCAATCGATGTGATTTATAATAACTTTGTTGAGAGCTCATCAACTTTATCAACGGATATTATTCAGGCCCTCTTGTATGTCCAGAAGCAGGGGGGATCCAATATCTATGGTTGGACCGGAACGGCGGAGGGGGCGAGGATAACATCTGAGGTGGCTCTTAAAGCAACAGTCCGGACGTATACCGATGGGAAAATCCAACTTGTGCTTGATAAAGCAAATAACACAAGCGGAGGAAATGTTTATAGAAGTATCGATTCTCAATTTGCTCAGAATAGGAAAGAGGCTAGTGACGCAGTGAATAAGCTAATTGACGACAACATAACGAAAAAGGATCGTGTTGTATTTGTTGAAGCTGTGAAAAAAGAGACAGCTGATGTTTTACATGCCGAGCTTCGTGCCAAATATGGTGATCAAGTTTATGACAAAGCTATCTCAGGCAAAGAACTATATGATTTAGCCGGCAAGAAATTTGGTAGTGGCGGTTTGGACCCTAACAAGATCTATGTGGTTTACGCCAACGGCGCTGGTTCCAACTGGGGTAAAGTTGGAAACTGGATTGTTAATTCAAGGGTAGGCAGGATGTTAGGCTTCAAAGCGACGGAGTATAAGCCGGTGCGTATTCTGGTAGAGGTGGGAGATGCGGCTAGTTTAATTCAAACATTGGGTCGTACAACGGGAGATGGTCGGCGTATCGGTGCTGATATACATTTAGTTTTTGATTTGGGTAAAATTTTCAGTAGTGAACAGCGAGTTGAGTTTGGCAAGATCGAGACGGAAGCAGGGAAAATAGAGTATATTAAAGATGCCCTAAATAAATGGACTCGGAGCATTGATGCTGATGCCAGCGTTCGCGCTCAAGCGGTGAAGGAAAAACTGGGCCTCGACTACACCAACCTCACCCGCTCCGGCGTAGCAGGTCTTGCTCTACCCTTAGC
>CAZCDB010000093.1:0-2985 GCA_964497635.1 uncultured Planctomycetia bacterium
TTCGAGCTTTTTTCAAATGCCGGAAAAACATTTACCTACAAAGACCTCTTCACCGCCCTGAATTTAAGCCAAGATATTACGGCCGCAAGAATGGCGGCCAAGAGGGATTATTACGAAGTCCTTGGAGTCAAAAAAGACGTTGGCGCAGACGAAATTAAAAAAGCCTACAAAAAAATTGCTCTGGCAAATCATCCGGACCGCAATCCTGGGGATGAGGCCGCTGTTGACAGGTTCAAAGAAGCGGCGGAGGCGTTTGAGGTTTTAAGTGAGTCGGATAAGCGTGCACGTTATGACCAGTTTGGACATGCAGCATTTAATCAAAGCACCTTTTTTGGCTACGGCTCCGCAACCTGGCGTGCCAATCAGCTGGAAGGAGATGCACGGCGCCGTGAATTGGAGAGGCAGGGCGAGATTCTGCAATCGTTTAGGTTGCGCGTGTCATTTCTTGAGCCTTTACCGGGAGCATTCTATTTACAGCTTTTGGATAAGAAAGCTAGCCTTGAGCGGTCCTGGGCAGCTTTTAAAGAAGATGTCTCTAGTCGGCGTGTTTCATCGGAAACTCTTGAGCGGGCGAAAGGCATGTATGAATCAAGATTAAAAAGCCTCGAAGAAGCGATTGAAAATGTAATCCAGAACGAGGAGCCGGCGCAACTTCGCAAATTTGAGGAAGCACTAAAAGCAGTCAACCGCAAATTAAGCGAGCGTTATGACAATTTTGGCGACTTAGACAGCTTCGAAAACTTGCAGCTAGACGTTGATCGATTTAAAAATGATCTGACTCGTTCTTATGAGGATGTCCAAAAATATCAGTTATCACCCTCTGCTCTGGCTCGAGCGCAGGAAATTTACGAAGTCGCTCAAACTGAGCACGATTCCGTTGTTTCTCAAAAATCGGACGAGGAAAGGCAGTTTGTCACCAGTTTTGAAGCCGAGCTGAATACAATTCTTGATCAAGCGCGTGCGCAAAGTACTAATAAAGATCAAGCTTATTTTCCTATCAGTCGTGCCGATCTGAGGGGGATTGATCTGAGAGAGAACCGTGAACGGCACAGTCTTTATATAAGGACCCGTGAAGATTTAACCCGGGTCCTTAGAAATGCTGAAACTGAATTAACTAAAATTATAGAAGCGTGGATAGCAGCTAAAAAAGCTAGTGAGAAGCCTTCCGCCGCTCGATTAGCCGGCGGTGTTATCGAGGGTACAAATTGGAAGTCCGAGGTGGTTTCGCAGGCGCCTTTGGGAGGTTCAATTCGAAGAGCCACGCTGATTTCACCGGACTTAGACCGTGAATCAAGAGAGGGAAATGGCAGTAGCAACATAGCTGTCTTTGCCAATCAGTATCCCGAGTTTGCGGGAGCGCTGGGATTCACTGGTTTTAAAAATAACTCGTTTGATTACTCAGATGTCAAAGCGCTTAACAGGTTCTTAGATGCTCTTAATCAGGACCTGCCCGAGGATCAAAGAATCAGAGTCCGTTTTCAATCGGCAGATACGGATGGCGAAGAACCTCAGGAGACGGTGGTGGAGAATCTTGCCAAAGGAATCGTGATTATCAACGAGGCCAATGGCCTCAATTTTCATGATTTGAACGCGCATTTGCCGGGGCATTTGGTGTTGCCGCCTCTGATCTTTGCTAGACTCGTGGCGCGCGCTAAATTGTTGATGAAGCTTCGTCGGGATTCTCGTCTGCAGGATGAGAAGATTCAGACTTTTCTTGGCAGACATATTTCTTACCTATCGGAACGCGTGGATCGTACCACGTCCGATATTAGTTATAAACTGGAGACAAATTCTCTTTCTGGGGTACCGGCATCTTTATTTTTTATTTCCGAGGGTCTTAAGGGCTATTCAGTCTCATGGGCCGCTGAAATAGAGCGGCTTTCAAAGCCCGAGGAACTTTTACCCTCCAAACCTCTTTCATGGGACCAAAAAGCCATAAGACTTTTTAGAAAAAGGGCTCAAAAAACTCCTACCAAAACACAGGCCAGAGGTCTTGGTTTTGTGGTGGAAGAGGCAACCAATGAAGTTTTGAGAGAAATGATAGAGGATGAATGGAGGGGCGTTGTCTCCGAAGATGATATTCTTAGCAGCGATTTTGATGAAGCAGCCTCTCTAAAACAACTTCAAAATTTATTAACCCTTTCCGCATTCTCTGCTACGCCGCCGTCGGCGCTTGAAGCGTTTGCCGATCAGCTGATTACTGCGACGGATCGGTCGGTAGATGAAATTACTCGTCAAGATTATAGACAAGTTTATAGTGAGTTCAATGCTCGTCCGGAGATTGTGAATTCTGTCCGTAATTTTAACCGCTTGCTTGATGCCCTACGTTTAAAAAATCGGCCTGATGTGGCCCGCATTGTTCTGGGTAGACGAGGTCAGGAATATGTGGTGGCTGCCTACAATGATAGTTTGCCCGTTTTTCAAGATGGCTATCTTTCTTATCAGCGCATAGATAAAAGAAACCTTGTTTTTGCCGGTGGACTTGATTTGTTGGCTAATTGGGATAGGGGGATCAAAGATCTCTATGAGGAAGGGATTGTTAGAGCCATTTTCAATCAGAAAGAAATTTTAGGTCGCGCCCCAAGTCTTGAAGAATCGTCTCTGGCGAGGCTCTACCAGACAACATATCCCGAATACAGCTTGGAGGAAGCCACTGTTAAAATAGCCGAAGAGATCAAAGCTAGGCCTGAGTCTGATGCGAGTTCGACCCCTCAAGCCCAACAGTTGCTAAAAGCTCAACTAAAGAGCCTCATCGATAGTTATGATGAGGCGGATTTAAGAAGAATTTTTCTTGTGAAGGCCGATCGTCAGCTTGGAGAGGATGATCTAGGAAAGGCTTGGGAAGAGGGTTATGCTTTGGAGAGGGATTTTAACACAAAACTTTTCGCTCCGGATGTGCTGGATTTAATGATTCGAGGGGCGGTTGGTAGTGCTTTCGTTTTTGAAGAATTAAGAGAAATTCTTCGAAAAAATTACCGGACAGAC
>CAZCDB010000094.1:0-2961 GCA_964497635.1 uncultured Planctomycetia bacterium
TATACAATACCCTATACATATCCTATACAATAGGATATACTTCTTTTATGTTTAAGCCCATTTATCGAATCACGCCATTCCTGATCAGTTGCCTAGAAAAAATAGCGGCGCAGAAAGTATTGATTGATCGAACCCTCAAGAAAGCCCCTACGAGAATAAAGGTCGCCAGAGATAGTTTTAATCGAAGCGTTCACTCGTCCACGTGGATTGAAGGGAATGTTCTGTCTCTGGCACAAGTGAAGGCTCTGGCAGCTCATCGAAGCGTTACGGCCGAGAAAGACCAGAAGCTAGAAGTCGAGAACTGCATCCAATCCTTAAAATGGGTTTTAAAGAATAAAAACTCGATGCTCAATCAGGAGAGACTCTTAAAACTGCATGAGAAAATGACTCAAGGGCTTTTGCCGGATTCTCGTAGCGGCCGGTATCGCCAGGTACAAAACTTTATCGTAAATGCTAAAAACCAGGTTATTTTTACTCCCCGTCCTCCGTCAAAAGTAGAGCAGGGCATGAAGGACCTTTTTTTATGGCTTGGGCGCAATCACCGGGAGCACGCCATGATTCGGAGTGCTGTATTTCATCATGAATTTGTAGCGATTCATCCGTTTGTGGATGGGAATGGCCGCATGGCCCGTGCTGCGTCGCAGTGGATACTTCTTCACGAGGGCTATGACTCTCTATGGACTTTGGGGTTGGATGAATACTTTGCTCGCGACCGCGCCAAATACTACGATATGATTCAGCAGACACATGACATGGATGGTGACTATACGTATTGGATCGAATACGTGGCGATAGGCTTACTAGAAGCGATCCAAACGGCGAATAAACGTCTCCAAGAAGAATCACGTCAGCTTGCGCCAGTGTCTCTGACGCCAAAACAAAAAGAGCTGTTAGATCTTTTTAAAAAGTATAAAATTCTAGGCTCAGCAAGGATCTGTAAAGAGATGAAAATCAACCGTGCCCGAGTCAATCAACTGATCACTCCGATGATCAAGGCAGGCATTGTGAACAAAGAAGGCAAAACACGAGCCGCCTTGTATCGCTACCCATTTTTGGTGAAGAGCGCCTCATGATCGCTATGGACACTCTCACCCTTTTTGGTTTGCTTTCAGTCACCTCCATGCTGATCACTTATGCTTGTGAAAAGCGCAGTCCCTGGTTTATTCTAGCTTTTGCCGTCTCTTGTGTGATGGGATCGGTGTATGGATTTTTGCAGGGGGCTTGGCCGTTTGGGTTGGTGGAGGCGGTTTGGTCTGTCGTTGCCCTAAGGCGCTGGTGGCTGGCACGCCTCTAATTTTTACCCTTGTCTTTGAAGCGTTTATCAGGCATAATCGCTTCATAATATGAAGCGATTAAGGAGTCTCGATTGAAGTATATCTGGCAACACTCAAGCTGGCCCAAGCTTACCTGGCAAAGTGATGTTTTACTGCCTGTGATCAGTCAAGCCAGACTTGCCCAGGGAAAGCTTTTGACTAAAGTAACCAGTCTTGGTTTTAATCACAGCCAAGAAGCTTGCGCTGATATTTTGACCGAAGAGGTAATCAAAACATCCGCGATCGAGGGGGAAAAATTAAATCGGGATTCTGTCCGCTCCTCAGTGGCAAGGCACTTGGGACTTCCTGCGGCAGGGCTGCCATCGACAAACCGGACCATTGACGGTCTTGTGGAAGTGCTTCTGGAGGCGACTCAAAAATATGAAAAGCCTTTGACGGCGGCGCGGCTCAAGCGCTGGCAGGCGGGACTTTTCCCCACAGGCTGGTCAGGACTTTCCAAGATTCGTGTGGGGAAGTGGCGCTCTCCGGAAGTGCCTATGCAGGTTGTATCAGGGCCGCTAGGTCGTGAAAAAATCCATTATGAAGCCCCTCCTGGCGAGAGGATTGAAAAAGAGATCAGGCAATTTCTTCTGTGGTGGAATTCAAGCCTAAAAAAAGAAGACGGACTCTTGCGCTCAGGCCTGGCCCACTTTTATTTTATTACGATCCATCCTTTTGAAGATGGAAATGGTCGCATTGCTCGAGCCCTGACCGATATGGCGTTGGCGCAGGATGAGGAGTTGTCCACGCGATTTTACAGTCTCTCTTCTCAAATCATGGAGGAGCGTCAAGACTATTATGAGGTTCTCGAAGCCTGTCAAAAGAGCGGTGGAGATATTACTTCGTGGCTTCAGTGGTATCTGGAATGTTATACCCATGCGGTTGAAAAAGCAGAAAAGTTGATCGGCAACGTTTTATCCAAAGCTCGGTTTTGGCAAGACCACAGTCAAACCGCAATCAGCGAGCGACAACGCAAAGTAATCAACCGACTTTTGGATGCCGGCAAAGATGGATTTTTAGGTGGTCTGACAACGCGTAAGTATGTTTCAATGGCGAAGGTGAGCCGCGCAACCGCCTTCCGTGAAATTACGGATCTGGTTGAAAAAAATATTCTAACTGAAAACTCCGCCAAGGGTCGTAGTGTCAGCTATGATTTGAAGTGGGCATAGACCCTTAAAACAAAGAGGAATGGCCAATGGAAAAAATCACGATTTATCAAAAGCCGACTTGTACGACCTGTCGGCAGGTTTATGCGGTGCTTAAAGAGAGTGGTGTGGATTTTGATGCGGTCAACTACTACCTGGAACCGATTTCAAAACAAAAATTAAAAGAGCTGTTGAAGAAAATGAAGATGCCGGCTTCGGAGCTCATCCGGAAAAAGGAAGAGATCTACAAGCAGTTAAAACTAAGCGAAAAAAATCCGACGGAAGAAGAGTGGATTGATCTCATGGTGAAGCACCCAGACCTAATCCAGCGTCCTATCGTTGAAAAAGGTCAAAAAGCTGTTCTTGCGCGTCCGGCTGAGAGGCTTAAAAGTTTGTTCCCCAGCCTATGACGCTATTGGTTATCAAGTACGCGCTCACTTCTTTTGTGATTGTGTTGGTGTCCGAATTAGCCAAGAGGAGCGACAGGGTAGGAGCTCTGATAT
>CAZCDB010000095.1:0-2945 GCA_964497635.1 uncultured Planctomycetia bacterium
TTTAAGACGGTGCTTCTTTGGGAAGAGAGGGCTAAGAGACTTCGGGCGCGGGAGGCTTCCACATCCGCTTTTGTTTTTTGGATGTTTTCTTTTAGGCTAGCTCGGGCCTTGACCAAGCGGACGGCTTCGGGGTTGCCCTCGGCATCATAAAAATACTCGATCTCCACATTGCCGGAGGCATCTAGTAAATATTTCGGCTTTGAATTTTCAAAAAGGGTTTCTTTTTGGTCAAATTTTGTCTGCGACTCCATCTGGCCAAGGCTGTTATAGCTTTGGGACATAAGAACATCTGGAGCCAGCACCGCTTCCTTGGCTTGGCTCACCAGCCCCTGGAAATTGTTGATATCCAAAAGACCGGCTTGGAGCACTCCAACGTTGGTTTGATAGAGATTTTGGAGATTGTTTTCTAGTTTAGTGATTGGCGTTAAATTTTCTGAAAAATTAAACCGTCTCTTAAGTGCCCCGTCGTCACCAAACTCGGCGTAGCCTAAATCGCCTTGGAGGATAAAGTAAGGATTGCCTTGAGCGGGCTCGATTTTCTCGAGGATGAGGGTGGAAAGATCTTTGCCGTTCAGATGCAGGAGAAGAATTGTATCGTCAGTGGGTTTTGCCTGGATAACGCTCGGGAAATAGTTTTCTTGGTAGAGTGCTTTTTGACTGATCTGAATCTCATCCAAGAAGCCTTCAAAATAGTTTTGGTTTTGGGTCGCGCCCAAAGAAAGACCACCGCCAAAGTCAAAAGTCTCAGCGGCTTGAAGCATCAAAGAGCCTTGGGATTTTTGACCATCCAGAAACAGAACAAGCTGATCCGCTTCACGCACCAAAGCAATGTTGTGCCAGGCCGTGTCTCGAAGCAGTGCCTCGTGAGACAAAATCCTCTCCACCCCGTTTTTGACCACGCGAAGTTTTAGCATCGGAAAACTCGTCGAGGATTTATCTAAAACAAGTTCAAAGAAATTAGCCGCGTCTTTAACTTGCGAGGTCAGGACTTGTTTATTTTTAGAAAGATTCACATTTTTTAGAGCCAATTCAAAAGTAAAATCTTTTGAAAAAAAGTTTTTCGCCTCGGTGGCCAAGGACGCGACCAAACTGTCCCCTTCCCCATCCAAGAAAGCAGAAGAGCGTCCAAGATGGGGCGCGGTGGAAACATTTTTGATGTCACCCAAGGCTTGCACAGCTTGGCTTAAGAAACTATTGTCAGGAAAATCTTGAGTTTGCGGGGCGAAGTGGACGTCCACATCATAAATTGAGGCATAGGCCGACGCGCTACCATGATCCGTTCCGACGCCATACCCTTGGGCATAAAGCCTGAGAGCTTTGACATCGGTAAGATTGACTTGTAGCGTACGAATTCCCGTGTCTCCGGTACCCATCGAAGAAGACGGGACATCTCTCCAGACGCTGCTTGTGGAAGTCTGATACTGAAGCCGGGTACTGCCATTGCCGCTGCCACCGTAATTGCCAGAGCCTGATCCGCCGGCGCTCATCCGGTAAGTGACAGATTTAATATTTTGTGGCGTGGTAAAAAAATGATCGGAGCTGACAATAATCGTACGGCTGGTATCGTTGTACTCATCAAAAGAAGCAGACCAGGACTCGGACTGAGCCGTCCCAAAATCTCCGTCGATGCTCTGTTCTTGATCCGAGCCACCTTGATACTCGTGACGGACTTTGTCTTTGTCGAGTTGGAAACGGGAAAGATCATTGATCTTGGCAGCGGTGAGTCCTTCAAGGCTAACGCCGGTCATCTGGCCCTTAGCATTGTAGTGGTGCTGAAGCACTCCATCCGAAACCGTGAGTGTTTTATCCATGGAGCTTGGGTCGGAGCGATAACTGAGGTCGGGACTTCCGGGCTTAGTGGCGCGAACCAATTTTCCAAATTCATAAAAGCCGGTGTAGCCGTTGGTTAAAGGTTTTGTAAAATTCATTTTGTCAAAAAAAGGAAGCGGAGCGACAGCTAAAGAGCTGATGGCGTTGAGATTTTGGATCGCGGTCACTTTGGCCCGATAAAATTTTTTGTAACGATGGAGGTAAGGCCCTTCTGCAATCGGCGTGCCATATTGCACCATCCACTGGGGTTGATACTGACCGTTTTCATGAACGTGATAAAGACGGTCTAGAGCACCGTCGCCGTTGATATCCAGCAGATCGCCAAAAGTCGCTCCACCAGATAGAGACCGGATGGCTCCCTCAAAACCCGCGTTTTGGTGACCAGGAATCGTCCAGATATCCCACTCTTGGGCCGTCTCAAAACCAAAACCATTGTTGATTTGTACCATCCAGTATGGTTGATAGGCGCCGGGAAGCCACCCACGATAAATCCGGTCAGGGAGCCTATCCCCATTGATATCCAGAAGATCTCCGTAGGTGGCTCCGCCTGTTTCTGATTTGAGGGCGCCCTCGAAAGCCTCCGTGCCATATCCGGGAAGTGTCCAGATATTCCACTGAGCAGCGGTCGCAAATCCGCTACCGGTGTTAATCTGCACCATCCAGTAAGGCTGGTAAGCGCCCGGCACCCACCCACGATAAACTCTGTCGGGTAGGCCATCACCGTTCATGTCCACAAGATCTCCGTAAGTGGCGCCTCCTGTCTCGGACTTGATGGCTCCTTCAAACGCTGTATTTGGATAAGAAGGCAGTGTCCAAATATTCCACTTTAGGGCCGTGCTAAAACCGGTACCTGTATTTATCTGCACCATCCAGTAAGGCTGGTAATTTCCATTTTCATAGCCGTGGTAAACGCGGTCAGGACGACCGTCCCCGTTCATATCAATCAGATTGCTGTAAGTGGCGCCGCCGGTTTCAAATTTCAGAGCGCCATGACTGGTATCGTTGGAATGTCCGGGGATGGTGGTGATATTCCACCGCTGGGCCGTGCCAAAACTAGTGCCGGTGTTCAGTTGCACCATCCAATAAGGTTGCCAGCTTCCATTTTCATAGCCGTG
>CAZCDB010000096.1:0-2774 GCA_964497635.1 uncultured Planctomycetia bacterium
ATGCACCAACACTACAACTATCCTCTTTGGGGTTTTACAGCCGGCATTCTTTTTCCTGTCGCCATCGGAGCTCTACTGGGACACGCTCTGGGCGCACTCATCCTAGCCGTTTTTTTTCGAATCACTTTTGTTTATCACGCTACATTTTGCATCAACTCCGTCTGCCACATGTTTGGGAAAGCCACCTATGACATCCATTCCACCGCCAAGGATCACTGGTTTGTGGCCCTCCTCACCAATGGAGAAGGTTATCACAATTTTCATCACCGCTTTCCGACAGATTACCGCAATGCCATCCGTTGGTACCAGTGGGATCCAAGCAAGTGGGTCATCGCCTTGTTAGCCCGTACGGGGTTGGCGTGGGATCTAAGAAAGGTTTCAAAATTTAGTATTTTAGAGGCAAAATTAGCCGCTGAAAATCAAACCCTATGCGAAAGAGCCACAGAGATAGCCCATCCTCATAAATTCGCCCATATCAAGGAAATGCTTCACGCACGCTACACCTCCCTGACTCAAAAACTTAAAGCATGGGAAGCGGAGGTGGCCCACCAGAGAATCCAGCAAGCAAAAATGGATTTTGAAAAAGCTCGTCGTGAATGGAAGATCCTTTTTCGTTTGTGGATGCAAGACCCAGTGGTTGCCTACGCCACCTACGGATCCCCCAAGAATTAACGCGACACTTTTTACCCCTCTTCCCCGTCCAATGAAGTGAAATGGAGGGGTCAAAACATGAGAATCGTAGCCTTGAAGGGGAAGTTGGTTTCAGTAGTGGCAGGGGCAGTTTTTTTGGTTTCTCCGGCTTTCGCCGCGGAAAATAGCAATCCTTATGACGTTCTAAGAAGTGGTTTGATGGGAGCTGCGGTAGGCGCCGCCTCAGCAGAGTTTTCGGGTGGCAAAGCAGGAACAGGTGCCTTGATTGGTGCTGGCAGCAACGTGATTGGAAAAGCGCTTTTTGATGTCTTGTTTCCTTCGAACCCCTATCAACCAGCTTACTCTCAGCCAACCTACCATCAGCCGACTTATTATCAACCCACGCACAATCAGCCGTCTTATTACACGCCATCGCCGCAGTCCTACCCTCAATCAGCACCGATTTACTATTCAACCCCTGTCTATTATTCGACTCCCACGTATTACCGGACTTCTTACCAGGCACCGCGTCGAGAAGTGATTTACCAACGGCAAGAGCCGGTTTACAATGGGGGTTATGCTCGCACAAGCACAGATCCCAATCGACAAATCATTCGTAGCGGCCTCATGGGAGCAGCCATCGGCGCGATCTCAGCGGAGGCTTCCGGGGGAAAAGCAGGCACGGGCGCTCTGATTGGTGCGGGGTCCAATGTTATCGGTGGGTCATTGCTTGAGATTTTATTTCCGCAAAACTAGCTTCATAAAATAGAGGAGGGCTTTAAAATGAAAAATCGTACAGTTCCAATGCTGCTGATAGGACTTTTACTTCTGGGAGCACCCGCTTTCGCCGAGGGACCGGAGGGGCCGGAAGGAAAAGAGAGAGGTGAAAAACGTTTTGCGGAGCTTAAAGAAAAGCTGGGTCTTTCCAATGAACAAGCCCAAAAAATCCGAGCCATCAAAGAAAAAACCATGGAAGAAATGAAAGCTCTTAAAGAAAAAACTCATCAACAAATTGATGCGGTTCTCACCCCGGAGCAAAGAGAGAAGTTTAAAAGCTTCCGAGAAGAAATGAAGGCTAAAAAAGAGCAGTGGCGAAAAGAACGTGGAGAGCGTAAAGAGCGCTGGGACAACCAGAAAGAATAAATTGGCTGCCTCGGACGATCTTGAAACAATACAAAAGATCAAGGCCGGAGACCCCCAGGCTTATGGCGACCTCATCCGTCGCCACCAAGCCCGCCTCATCCGGCTCTGCACTTCCCTTTTAAAAAACCAAACAGAGGCCGAAGACGCGGCCCAAGAAGTTTTTGTCAAAGCCTACCACGCGCTCCGTGAGTTTCGCCAGGACGCTACTTTTTCAACCTGGCTTTATCGGATCGCATCCAACCACTGTCTGAGCCTATTGCGAGCACGCCGACCCACAGAGTCCCTGGACCACCTCTTGGAAACGCAAGGCGACGGCATCGAGCGTTTTCTCTCAATGCAGAAAGATGCCCGTCACGCGCTCCAAGCCGCCGATTTTGCCGAACAGCTTTTATCTCGCCTACCTGAAAACTACCGTTTGGTGCTGACCCTGCGAGAGGCGGAAGGGCTAAGTTATCAGGAAATTGCCGAGGTGATGGGCGTAACACTGGACTCTGTTAAAGCGCTCCTGCGCCGTGCCCGCCAAGAGATTGAAGAAAAACTGCGACACTTTTTAAAGAAGGAGAGCGTCTAATGACTGGAGAGGGTCCCATGAGCCATACAGAAATCAAAAGCAAGCTTTCGGAATACCGGGATGGTGAGTTATCTGCCGCCGATCGCCTAGTCGTTGAAAAACATCTACCGGGCTGCATCGAGTGTCAAGAATGGCTTCAAAATTGGGACCGGCTGTCTGACCGCCTCTTCCCCGCTACCCCCTTAAAGCCTGCCAAAGACTTGACGCAGGATGTATTTAAAAAAATTGGGGTTTCCCCTGCCAAGCCTCGCCGCGTCCCGGCCTATTGGTTGGCGCCGGCCGTGGGTATCGCTGCGGTGCTGGTTTTATCCATCACCCCGCTCAAAACCTTAAATCAACCGACCCAAACCCTCGCCTCTGCCGATGACGTCTACAATTTTATTTTGACTGAAAATGGAAACGACGCCGCGGCGATGGATTTGATTTTTTC
>CAZCDB010000097.1:0-2700 GCA_964497635.1 uncultured Planctomycetia bacterium
CTCTCAGGAGAAAAAGTGAACCCCATCTCCGCGTCTTTTATGGAAAAAGCCAAAAAACTCTTCTCTAAACAGGAAAATTAACAATGCCCACTTATGAATACAAGTGCCTCAAGTGCAAAAAGACATTTGAAAAACTCCAAAGCATGAAAGACCCTGCCCTTAAGTCCTGCATCCACTGCAAAGGCAAAGTCGAGCGCCTCATCGGCGCCGGTGCCGGCCTGATTTTCAAAGGCAGCGGCTTCTACATCACCGACTACAAAAACAAGCCTTCAGAAAAAAAGACAGAAACCACACCTGCAAAAAAGGCAGGGGAGAAGAAGTAGGCAACGGGGCCTGTCCGGTAACGTGTTGCGGCGGGTCCTGCCGACTGCGGTTTCCCGTCGCATCCTCAGCCCGTCCTTCGGCGGGCCTCCGGGTCGACGGGATCCCCTCCTCCGCGTCACCCGCCGCGGTGTGACGGGGAAGAGCTTGGTTGAAATGTTGGGTGTGAGACCGTGAAAAGTAGTTTTAAAAAAATATAAATGTCAAAAGTCAAGGACTGATATCAAATACAAATATGTTTTTTGAAAAATTTTAGATGGCTGAATCTTTAAAAGTAATTCCTATCGGTAAAAATAACAATGCGACATACTGTGGGTATGGCGATGACAGTGCGCGAGGCGAAACCCTTGTGTTCGCCATGGCATTGATGGAGCGATCAAAAGTTAATATGGCCAAGAACATCCTTAATGAAATTAAGGATAAGTACAAAATCCCTCATACGATACCCCTACACTGCCGAGTCCTTTTCAGTGGAGATCAGAGGCGAAAGCAGGGTTTGGCGCATCTTGATGTTGATGATGTTTACTCCTGTTTTCATGATGTACTTAATAAAATGAAACTACTAAGGGTTCTTTGTAGATTTTCTTATGCCACACGCCCAGCGATACCAACTCTTACGGAGAAAGACGAAGCGTTTCCGTTAACTATTTTGAACAGAGACAAAATGATCCAAGGCATATTGGCGCAAGCGTGTATTCATATGGGACCTGGTTATCCGTCTCCGGAAAACCTTGAGTGTTGGTTTTCAGAAGATACAACGCTGACGGAAGTTGCTTTAGAGGTCCCTCGGCAGCAAGCGCAAAAAGGATATCAGGGTTTTAGTGAGATTGGCACTCCATCCGGATCACACAATAGGTTTGAGCCGCATGTGGTTAGATGGGCAGACGAGCCAATGCTCCAGCTGGCCGATATTTATGCCTATTTAGCGGCAAATGCGATGGAGGAAAAAAGAGCTAATGCGCCAGGGTATTTTTATAACAGCCTTCATTCAATATATTGGGCGAGTGAGCTCATGAGTTTCAATCTGGATGAGGCTCCAAAAAAGGAAGGTGTTCAGTGAAGTCAAAATTATTTCTCTGCGCTGAAGAGATTATTCTAAATGCCTATACAAATAGTATCTCGGCGATCAATATTTTCGAAAATATAGATACCAATAGATTCCCACTCACGATTCCTAAAATCATGTGGCTTCATGTGCTTGAGCGTACAACCGAAGAGCCCAGCACAAAAGAACTTTATCTAGTTTTGTATATTGACCAAACCGAGATTTACCGAATGACCGTGGGAATTGATTTTAAATTAGATCTTTTAGCTAAAAATATTGCAGTTGTCACCAATCTTTCGATTCCCAAGGCCGGAAATTTTCGGGCAGTTTTTAGAGACGGGAAGGACGTTTTAGCGATTTGTGAGTTTCAGATCAGTCATAAACCGTAAACCGGACCAGGTCCCAAAAGCCGTTTTGGGGACACGTTAAGTTTTTGGTTTGACGTTAGGGGTCTGGTAGATTTTTTCAAAAAAAATTTTAATTGCATTAAACTCCCAGGCCGGCGATCGCATGTGTTCGCCGCAGGGAGAGTCCAACGATGGCCTATCGTCCGCAATCTGCCGCTCAGGGTCCAAACGACTGAGGCGAATACGTGCGGTCGCCGAGCATTTCATCAGATTGAGATTGGGGACAGGTTAGGTTTTAAATCATCACTTGCACAGCATACGTTAATATGGTATATTTTAGGCGTGATAGCGAGTTTTAAGGATCAAGGCACAGAAGACATTTTTAATGGAGTATCTTCAAAGAAGGCTTTGAGGATACCGATGACTCTTTGGAAAATAGCCCAAAGGAAGCTGGATTTGTTGAACGCGGCTCAGGATCTTATGGACCTGCGGGTTCCTCCGGGCAATCGGTTGGAGGTGCTCAAAGGAGATTTGAAGGGCTATCATTCGATACGGATCAATGATCAATATCGGATTATTTTTAAGTGGGCGCTTGTTAATGCTTTGGATGTTCAGATTACGGATTACCACTAGGAGAGAGTAATGATACCAACACATAGAAAACCCAATCACCCCGGTGAGATTCTTTTGGAGGAGTTTTTGGAGCCACTGAAGATGAGCCAGTCTGAACTGGCCAAGAAAATGGGTGTGCCTATTCAGCGCGTGAATACGTTGATCAATGAAAAGAGGGGAATCACGGCTGAGACAGCTATTCTCCTGTCAGAGATTTTAAAGACAACAGCAGAATTCTGGATGAACCTTCAGTCTATCTATGATCTCTACGAAGCTCGTCACGCACTAAAACACGCAGCTTAGATCTTCCAAGACCTCTCTATACAATACCCTATACATATCCTATACAATAGGATATACTTCTTTTATGTTTAA
>CAZCDB010000098.1:0-2612 GCA_964497635.1 uncultured Planctomycetia bacterium
GAGAAAGGCGCGCCCAGTGTGGTTGAGCGTGTTTTTATCTTTCCCCCACAGAGCCAGATTGGGATTTGTACAACGGATGAGAGGACTCGCGTCATCCAACAGTCTCTGGTGTATGGCCACTACGAAAAGTTGGCAGACCGTGAGTCCGCGCACGAGCTTCTTAAAAATCGCGCCGACCAGGCTCAGGTCGCCGCCAGCCAGAGCGTGACACCGGCCACAGTGACGACCGCAACGACCGCCACCGCTCAGCGGGTCTCCAAGCCGGTCAAGAGTCAAGGCCAAGACATGATGGAAGCCATGGCCAAGAGTGCTGCCCGAGCCATCGGCAGTCAAGTCGGTCGCCAAATCATTCGCGGGGTGTTGGGGTCTTTCTTGGGAGGAAGTTCGCGTCGCCGTTACTGAGCTTTCACCAAATGAAAAAAATCATTTCTCTTTTCTCAGTTGTCACTCTTTTTTTATGGATTCTGCCGCTAGGTTCTTTTATTAAGCCAAGTCAGGAAAAAATGGCTTGCGGGGGCAATCGCGCTTTTCATATGTGTTCGATGAAAATGGGGAAGGCGCCACTTCAAGAGTCTTCCTCAAAAATCTCTTTTAGCAACGCTTCTGATATGGGAAACATGGCCAAATCAGGAATGGGTAGTTCCGGAACAGATTTCATTCTTACCCAGGAGATTTTATCGAGAGAAACCGACAATATCAAAAGACCTGATTTTTGCCCTATGTTAGTCGATAGCTATTTTCACGGTTCGATTGATCCTCCCCCCAAGACGTATTTTTTTTCCTCGTTTTAGTTTAAAAAATAACACACAACTTTTTTAAGGAGAGTCGTCTCATGCGACATAAAATATTCTTTTTTTCATTTCTATTAGCTTTATTTTCAGGCTTTCATTTGGATCAAGCGCGTGCCTGCGAGTCTTGTACCATTCCAAGAATGGGAAGAGAGATTGAAACACAGGGAGCACAAAAGCCGTGGTTTGTGGACGTCACTTTCGAGCAGCAAAACTGGGACGAAAGACCGGCTGAAGTGGCTCATGAATTGCATGAGGAGGGCCACCACATCCACAACAAGACCCACGAGGAGTTTTATCATTTCACCCTGGGGGCAACCCCTCAGGAAAGTCTGACTTTGCTGGCGGAGCTTCCTTATGTGGTGCGCCATTCAACTGAGATCGAAGACCATGACCGCTTGGGGGAAAAGGAAGAATCTCAAGGGGTGGGGGATTTGAGCGTATTTGCCCTATACCAATTTTTAAGGCAAAACAAAAACTATCTAGGCGTGTTGGGGGGTATCAAATTTCCCACCGGCCAAACGGAAGAAGAAAATTCTCAAGGGGTTTTATTTGAGCCTGAGCTGCAGCCTGGGACGGGGTCTTATGATTATCCTGTCGGGCTTATCTATCAGGTGGATGCAAATCCTTTTATTCTTCGTGGCAATGCCATTTATGTCCTCAAGACCGAGGGGGATCAAGAGTTTGCTTTTGGGGACCTTTTTTCGACGTCTTTATTTTTAGACTACCAGCTTCTTCCCGAGTGGAAGGGGGTGGAGATGAAAACAGGTCTGGATCTTAATTTCCAGCACGAGCAAAAACAAATCGAAGAGGGAGAAAAAGTCTCGGATAGCGGTGGAAGCACCCTCCTCTTGGGTCCCACACTTTCAATCCAGGCCGGTGAACAGGTATCGGTATTTACCAACCTTCTTTTCCCTGTCTATCAAAATCTAGGCGGCGAACACCAAGAGCTAGATTTCGTCTGGACCGGGGGAGCCAAAGTCCGCTGGTGATTTTTTTGGTGGTTGACTTCGCTTCTTGAGTTGAGCTAACCTCTTCTTCTATGAGAAAAAAACTATTCCTGCAAACCTTTGGTTGCCAGATGAACGAACGTGACTCGGAAGCGGTCACGGGGCTTATGCTGGGCAATGGGTTTGAAACGACCCCGATTCTTGAAGAGGCGGATGTGATTCTCTACAACACTTGCAGTGTGCGGGATCATGCGGAGCAGAAGGTGTTTGGGCGGATGGGACACTTTAGGAAGCTTAAGGAGAACAATCCGCGCCTTGTGATCGGGATTTTAGGGTGCATGGCGCAGGAGCATGGGAGGAATTTTTTCAAAAAAAATCCGGAGATTGATCTGGTTTGCGGGCCGGGGAATTTAAGTCAGGTGCCGCAGCTGGTGGATGAGATTGTGGAAAAGCGGGGCCCCCGACTTGCCACGGACCGACTCAATGAAGAATATGGGCTCGATGGGATTACTTACCGTGCCAACAAAGACAAGGCTTACGTCAATATCATGACCGGCTGCGATCACCGCTGTACCTACTGCATCGTACCTTACACCCGAGGGGATGAGCAGTCGCGGTACTCAGAAAGCATCCTTCGGGAGATGAAAGATCTGGCGTCCAGAGGCTTTAAAGACGTGATGCTTCTCGGGCAAAATGTAAATTCATACGGCAAGGGCCTTGAGGAGCAGATTGATTTTGCGACGCTTTTGGAAAAAATCCAGGAGACTGCTCCGCAAATTTCAAGACTGAGGTTTACCACCAGTCACCCGAAGGATGCGCACACACGGCTTTTTCAAGTGATGCGGGATTTGCCGATGGTGTGTGAGCATTTGCA
>CAZCDB010000099.1:0-1921 GCA_964497635.1 uncultured Planctomycetia bacterium
CGTGTATTTTTGACGCGGGAGCCCGGTGGAACGCGGGTGGGGGATGCGATCCGCGAGGTTCTTTTGGATAACAAAAATAAGTCGCTGACCGCCGTTTCGGAAACGCTGCTTTATATGGCCAGCCGTGCGCAGCTGGTGACGGAAGTCATTTTGCCTCAGCTTAAAAAAGGAAACATTGTTTTGTGTGACCGCTGGTCGGATGCAACGATTGCTTATCAAGGGTTTGCTGGAGGGGTGGATCCGGATTGGATCCGGGGATTGGTTGGGCAGGCGACTCAAGGGATTGCTCCTGATTTAAGCCTTTTTCTAGCGCTGCCTTTGAAGGTGGGATTGCGCCGTGCGGTTTCCCATAAAAAAGCAGATCGTATGGAGAGAAAAAAATTTTTATATCACCAAAAAGTACGTCAGGGCTATGAGTGGATCGCCAAAAAGGAACCTCAGCGTTTCCGTCGGATTCCGATCGGGTCTTCCGAGACCATCGCCCAAGTGCATGAGAAAATAAAAGCTGAGGTTATGCGTGTCCTTGAAAAATAAATTTTCCGGGACTCCCGCCGAGGCAACTCTTCAAGGGTATTTAGCCAAAGGCCACTTGCCTCATGCGCTTTTATTTTCCGGCCCACCAGAGTCGGGGCAGTTGGAGATGGCCGCCGATTTAGCCCAAGTTCTTTTTTGTCAAAAAAACAAAGGAGGCGCGGCTTGCGGAGCATGTGCCGACTGCCGGCAAGTTTTGGCCAACACGCACCCTGATTTTGTTACCATTGCGCCCGAAGAAGGTCATGCGCTCAAAGTGGAAGCGATTCGTGAGCTTATCTCCAAGTCCAGTCTGAAGCCTTTTCAGGCGCCCGCCAAGATTTTTGTCATCAATCACGCGGATAGCATGAATGATATCGCTCAGAATGCTTTGCTTAAAACGCTTGAAGAACCGATGGGCAGGACCTATTTTATTTTGATTTCGTACGCGGCTGAAAAACTTCTACCGACAATTAGGTCCAGGACTCAGGTGATTTATTTTTCTCCGGTCAAAAGCGATGTGGCGCCCGACCCTGAAATTCAGGGGGCTCGTCATGACATCTTGTTGTTTCTTTTTCAGGAAGGGGACTGGAAGATGCAAGAGACAGTTTCGCTTGAGCGGGAGGGCGTTTTGCAGGTTTTAAGTCTTTTGATTCAAGACCTTCGAGATTTGTTGATTTTAAAAGAGGGAGCCGAAGAGATTCTGGGTTTTATTGAGGACAGACCTTTGAAGGAGCGCGTGTTAAATCACTTCACCCCGGAGGAATTGGTGGGTAAAATAGAGCTTTTATCTGAGTTTCGTGAAAAATTTTTAGCTTCGTCCAATCTCAAGCTGACTCTTTCGGTCTTGCGGGATGAGTTGGCGCAGGCAACTACCAAGAAAGTTTAATTGATGAAATATTATCTGACGACGCCGCTTTATTACGTTAATTCAAAACCCCATATCGGGCACTCTTACACCAACATCGCCTCGGATGCATTGGCGCGTTATCACCGTTTGATGGGTCACCAGGTGAAGTTCTTAACAGGCACGGACGAGCACGGGCAGAAAATCGATAAAGCTGCCCAAGCCGCCGGGATGGCGCCGCAAGAGTTTACGGATAAAATATCCAAAACTTTTAGCGACCTTTGGAAAGTTTTAAATATTTCTGATGATGACTTTATCCGCACGACTGAAGAGCGGCATAAAAAGACAGTTCAATACGTCTGGAACCAGCTTAAAGACAAAAAAATTGGCGATCAGAACATCCTTTATTCTTGTACTTACGACGGCTGGTATTGTGTCTCCTGCGAAACCTTCATCACCGAGGGGCTGCTGGATCCCAACAACCCAGGCTTGTGTCCGGATTGCAAAAAACCCATCGAACAAATGAAAGAGGATACCTACTTTTTCCGGATGTCGGCTTATCAG
>CAZCDB010000100.1:0-1789 GCA_964497635.1 uncultured Planctomycetia bacterium
ATGGCTTGGCGGAAAGCCGTTAGGGTGAGGGGTTTGCTTAGGATTTTATCAACGCTTTTGGGATGCTCTCCCTTAATTTTCATCAGCTCTCCAAAACCGGTGATCATAAGGATGGGGGTTTTAGGGGAAAGTTCTTTTATTTTTTCTGCCATTTGATCTCCGTTGAGTTGAGGCATCGCTCGATCCGTCACGACTAGGTCGAAGGAGTTTTTCTTAAATAAATTAAAACCCTCAACTCCATCAGCGGCGGTTTCACAGGTGTGGCCCTCGGAAGATAAATAATTGGACAACACCTCACGAACAGAAGCCTCATCATCTACCACCAACACATGAAGCTTGGGCTGTTTTGGGGTGCGCGATAAAAGATCTGCTTTACCCTCCCCTGTTTCAGACTCCGTCCAAATTTTCCGGTTGGGAAAACGGAGGATAAATGTCGTTCCTTTTTTTAACTCACTTTTTACCTCGACCACTCCCTCGTGACGCTTCATGACACCGTAAACCATGGCGAGTCCTAGCCCCGTTCCCGCACGGCCCTTGGTGGTAAAAAAAGGTTCAAAGCAATGCCGTGCGACTTCCTCGCTCATCCCGATACCGGTATCAGAGATCGCTATTTCCACTTGGTGATTTTGACCGGATGTTTTGATCAAAATTTCGCCGCCTTTGGGCAGTGCATCCACGGCATTAAAAATTAGATTCGTGAGAGCCTCTCTGAGAGCCGATTCATTTCCAAGAATCTGAGGAATAGAGCCTAGTTCCTCCCGCACATCGATCTGGATTCCTTGAGCCAGCTTTTCTTCACGCCAGCGCGGTTGGGTCAACAAAACAGTCTCATGAATCAGCTGATTTAAATCTAAAGGATGAAAAACTTCGGCCTTATCCGCTGTTCGATAAAATTCACGAAGACGTCCGACGATATGCATCGCGTCCTGGGCAGAGGTATGAATTAATTTCAGAAATTTTTGTGTTTTTTCGGAGTCTTTTAGGATCTCGGGTTGTTCCAAAAGAATCTCGGTAAAACCCAAAACTGGCATCAGAGAATTGCTGAAATCATGCGCGATGCCACTGGCCATCTGACCGATCGCCGTCAGACGTTCTTGCTCAATGGCCCTGCGCTGTGTCTGTCGAAGTTTCCGGTGCTCCTCCACTTCACGCATCGCCCGCTGGACCGACAAAGGAAGGCGGGATAGCTGATCCTTAAATACATAATCCGTGGCGCCTTTTTTAAGAGCGTCACTGACAGACTGCTCGTGAATCACCCATGAAACAAAAATAAAAGGGACTTCCGGGTACTGCTGACGGACAAACTCCATCGCAGACAAGCCATCATACTGAGCCAGTGTATAATCCGAAAGAATCAAATCCGGCCCAAATTCATTACAAGCTTTCTCTAAATCCATGCTGCTAGCCACCCGATGCGTTAGCACAGGTACCGCGGAGCTGCGAAGCTCGGCAATGATTTTCTGGGCATCATCTTCGGACTCGTCCAGAATCAATATTCGAATTGTTTTATCCATTGATTTTAAGTTTATAGAAAACGAGGGTTGTTTTCAATGTCTACGAGCAGGAAACAAGCCTTTTGGGTCTAAATTGGGTTGACAAATACCGAAATTAGCCCACAATAGTGAGCTTGATCTTGGCCTCATCGTCTAGTGGCCCAGGACACTACCCTCTCACGGTAGGGACACGGGTTCGACTCCCGTTGGGGCTAGATCAAATTATTTTTTTACAGTTGCGCTGCCCCAACGGGAGTCGAAGAGAGCTTCGTCGCCATTGATAAAAGCGACAGTCC
>CAZCDB010000101.1:0-1735 GCA_964497635.1 uncultured Planctomycetia bacterium
AATCAATAAACATATCCAGCGTATGGTTGACGGCGCCTTCCGTCGAGTTCTCGACAGGCACAACCCCGTAGTCTGCTCTTCCCTGCTCAATTTCGGTAAAAACATCTGTGATGGTAGTGCAAGGCTCATAGTCTACGGAAGCGCCGAACTTTTTCTGAGCCGCTTGGTGCGTGTAAGTCACCGGGGGGCCCAAATAGGCGATTTTTACTTTTTTCTCAAGACTGATTGAAAAGGACATGATCTCGCGGTAAATGGCTTCGATCGCGTCGGGTGTCATTGGGCCTTGATTGAGAGCTTTCAAACGATCCAACACCTGTTTTTCGCGATGAGGCGCGTAAATCCCCTGCCCCACTTTTTTCTTCAACTGACCGATGGCCAAAGACGCCTTTGCACGGTCGTTTAAAAGCGCCAACACACGCTTGTCAATCGCGTCAATTTTTTTCCTCACCGAGTCAAGATTCATCCCGTCCATCCTTTCGCTCAAATTCCTCCTGAATAGGAGTGTCTTCGACAGACAATGCTTCCGTCTCTTGAACCGCTTCGCTTTGAGTCACCTCACGCATCTGTGGGGGCAAAAGACTGGGATCAATATCCTTCTCTGTAAATTCAGAAAGTGGGGGCAACTCCTGCAAAGAATTAAGCCCGAAGTGCGAAAGAAAGTCCTTGGTCGTCCCATACAAAATCGGGCGACCCGGCACTTCCTTGCGCCCGGCAATCTTGATCAAGTTTTTTTCCAAAAGAGTCTTGAGGGGTCCATCCACATTGACGCCGCGGATAAACTCAATATCCGCCTTGGTCACCGGCTGTTTGTACGCCACGACGGACAAGGTTTCAAGTCCTGCCGGAGAGAGCTTCTTTTTCTCACGCGAAGTATAAAAACGCTTCAAGCTCTCCGAAAGACTCTCATGCGTCAAAATCTGAAAACCACCCGCGATTTCCTTTAAAGCAAACCCGCGGCCCTGCTCCTGATACTCCGCCGCAAGCTCTGCAAGTGCTTTTTTAATCACGGAAGCCGCCACATCCGACTCAAAAGCCTCGCGAAGCTCCTCCGCTGTCAAGGTGCGCTCGCTGGCAAATAAAATTGCTTCTAGGATCGGTTTTAAGTTGTTGAGTTCCACTTAGTTTTGCTCCGGTGATAATAAATTATTTTTGGTAATCTCAATCTCTCCAAACTGTTTGTCCTGCTGAATCAACACCTCTTTCATGCGAATCAGCTCTAAAATCGCCAAAAAGGTTGTGATGGCCTCCAGCTTATTTTTAGCGGCTCGAAACAAACGGCTAAAGCGCACGGTGGTTTCTTTTTTCAGTCGCTCCACGATGTCTTGAATCTTGTCGGCCACCGTGTATTCATCTTTCATCACTTCGTGAAAATTATTTTGCGGCAGCCCCTTTAAAATTTTGGCGAAAGCTGAGAGCAAATCAAAAAGCGACACATCCCCCAAAGACAAATCATCGCTCTCAAACTCTGGCTCGCTACCAAAACGCCCAAATACACCGCTTTGACGCGTCTCAAGATCCCTGAATCTGGCCGCTGCCTCTTTAAAAGCCTTGTACTCCAACAGTCGCCGCACAAGCTCGGCGCGAGGATCCTCCTCCTGCGTCTCCAAACCTTCCGGATCCGGGGGCAAAAGCATCCGTGACTTGATATGCATCAAGGTCGCCGCCATCACCAAAAACTCACCCGCGATCTCAAGATTGAGCTCTTCCATCAGATTCAGCGTTTCCAGATACTGCT
>CAZCDB010000102.1:0-1729 GCA_964497635.1 uncultured Planctomycetia bacterium
GGCGGAGGTATTGCCGGTACCGCGATCGCACGAGACGCTTCTTTGCGCGGGATTCGCGTCGTTCTTTTTGAAGCCAAAACTTTTGGATCGGGCACCAGCTCCAAAAGCTCCAAACTCATCCATGGCGGCATCCGCTATCTGGAATTGGCCTGGAATGCTTTTTTAAGAGGCTCGTTTGACGAAGCGTGGAAAAACTTTCGCTTCGTTTTCCTCTCTTTAAAAGAGTGCCAAACCCTCGCCTCGACAGCACCGACCCTCATCCAACCCATCGAGCTTTTGGTCCCCATTTACCAGGGAGACACCCGAAACCGTTGGATGATTTATCTGGGTGCCCTCGCCTACAGTGTTCTCGCACTTTTTTCTGGCAAAGGCAAAATACCCCGTATTTTTTGGAGCCAAAAATCAGCCTTGCAAAAACTCCCCCAGCTTAAATCTGAGGGGCTTTTGGGTGCTGTCCTCATCCATGATTATACCACCGACGATCTGGCGCTGGTGCAAGCACTCGCCCACTCGGCAACACAGCATGGCGCCCGATGTTTTGAGCACACGGCGGTCACCGCGTTTGAATACAATTTTGATCAAAATTTTTATACGATCAAAACTTCTTCCGGTGAAACATTTTTTTCTCGAAAACTCTTAAATGCCACCGGCCCTTGGGTCGACAAAACACGGGAACTGCTTCACGATAAAGAATATGACGAGGATTTGATTACACCGATTGCGGGTTCACACATCACTTTGAAAAAATTTCTTCCCTGCTCGATGCTCTTACAAGCCAAGGATGGGAGATTTTTCTTTGTAATCAATCGAGGAGATCAGGCGCGCGTCGGTACCACCGAATGGCCCTGCAAAAATCCAGACGAGGCTAAGCCCTCCGCCGAAGATATCGATTATCTGCTCAGCTCACTGGGAAAATATTTCCCGTCCAAACAATTTACCCACGCTGATATTCTCTCCAGCGACACCGGGGTACGCCCTTTGGTGAAACCTAAGCAACACACTCACCAAAACGAAATCTCCCGCGAACACCAAATCAACGTCGACCACGCCGGCGTCATCCATGTTTTAGGGGTAAAACTCACCGACCACCGCCGCGCCGCCGAAGAAATCGTCAGCGAGCTAGTCCCTGAACTTCGCCGCTACAATCCCTCCATCAAAACTCAAACAATCACCCATCGCGTAACACTCTAAAAACTACACGACAGGTTTATTCTGGGTAAATAAACTGAAGGGGGATTTCGATGTTTGGGTTGAGGCTTTTGGTGACGGGGCAGGCCAGGGCGGCACGCTCGAGGATGGCGCGGTTTTCGACACTCAGGCCTTTTGGCATTTGAATGGTCAAAATAATTTTGCCGATGCGCCGCTCAGGCTCGGAGATCATTTCTTTAATGGCTTCGCAGGAAGCGGTTCCAAAATCAATCCCGCGACGAGCAGCCACGATGGCCATAGTGGTCAGCATGCAAGAACCTAGAGCAGAAGCCACTAAATCCGTCGGAGAAAAGGCTTCGCCCTTCCCCATATTGTCTTTGGGAGCGTCTGTAGAAATTTCTGTACCGGAAGGACCGTGCTTCAAGCGGCAGTGAAGACCGCCTTCGTAGGCAATATCGATCTTAACCATGAGCGATCATTTGCGCATCGTGCTTGGCTTCAAAAGTTTTGAGCGCATCGACGTGTTGGAGAGTAATCCCAATATCGTCCAAACCTTTGAGAAGCCTCTCTTTCACCGCAG